>DASQDR010000180.1:0-5128 GCA_035634055.1 Tepidisphaeraceae bacterium
CGCCAAGCGCGACGGCTGCATCAAGGTCGTGCTCAAGCCGGGGCAGTGAGCCGGCGAAGGATCTGACGACGCCAGAGCCGCACCCTGCCCCCGGACCGGAAGGTCCGGGGGCTGCTCTTTGCGCGGGTGCGGCGGGAGGACGGGGGCACAAAACTGAACAGTCCCGAACATCGCGCCCGCCCGCCTTAACGCGCCGATCCGCCCCAAGTGGCGCCGTGGCCGATGCTTCCGGGCGAGCAAGTGCAGTTTGGGTTCGTTTTGCGCATTTGAACCTCGCCGCGCTGCCCCTCCACAACGCCTGCCTGCCTCGAGGCCGAAAATTGGGTTCGTTTTCGCCGTTTCAAGTTGTCAAAGAGCGTCTTCCCGCTCCCCGGCACGCGGGGAGACGGAGCGTGGGCCAGAGCGTCCCACGCCGCGCCGGTCCGCACCCGGGGCGCGGCCCGGCCAGCGGATGCAGACTAGCAACTCAAATCGGATTTGTCGGCCGAAAACCGACCCGCGTCAGCCTCTGAAGCGCCCCCGGGGCGCCCAGCCGGTACCGGGCGGCGCTAGAACTGGAACTTGTCGATGTTCTCGCTGGTGAACGTGACCGGCGGGCCGGTGATGACGACGTTCTTCTCGCGGATCTCGCGCTCGCCGAGCGAGCCGGCGGTGAACTTGGCGCCGACGGCCGGCTTCAGCTTGCCGCTGGCGACCTGGTGGCCGATCTGGGCGGACACGTACCCCTCGTCGTGCGGGCTCCAGAGGGCGAACGCCTTGACCGTCCCGTTCTTGATGAACCGCCGCATCTGGTTGGGCGTCCCCAGCCCGGTC
This sequence comes from Tepidisphaeraceae bacterium, assembly GCA_035634055.1. Lineage (GTDB taxonomy): Bacteria > Planctomycetota > Phycisphaerae > Tepidisphaerales > Tepidisphaeraceae > JAICTV01. The sequence continues at coordinate 814 of DASQDR010000180.1, forward strand.
ACCTGGACCTGGTCCGCCTTGCGCGCCGTCTCGACCGCCTGGGCGCAGGCGGCGACGCCGACGGTGGTGGGCGAGATGATGCCGCGCAAATCGGGGTACTTGGTGAGCAGCGCCTCGGCTTCGGTGAGGCTCTTCTGCGGCTCGTCGTTGCCGTAGACGACCTCGACGAGCTGCATCTCCTTGTACTTCGCCTCCTTCAGGGCGTCCTTCATGAAGCCGATCCAGGTGTTCTGGTTGGGCGCGTCGGTGGTGGCGCTGAGGATGGCGATCTTCCCCTTGTAGCCGATCAGGGAGCCGAGCAGCTCGACCTGGCTGAAGCCGACCTCCTTCGGGTCGGTCGGCAGCACGCCGACGGTGCGGCTGGACTCGTTGCCGGTCAGGTCCGAATCGACGCAGACCACGGTGATCCCCTTGCCCATCGCGTTCTGAAACGCGGCGTTCAGCGCGTCGGGCGAGTTGGGCGAGATGGCCAGCACGTTCACGCCCTGCTGCACCTGGTCCTCGATGATCGGGAGCTGGCTGGTGGCGTCGGCGGTCGCGGGGGCGATGGAGTGGAACTCGGCGCCAAGCTCGCCGGCGGCCTTCTTGAACCCCTCGAGCATCGGGTCGAAGTAGGGGTTGCCGGTGTTCTTGGGGATGTAGACCATCTTGATCTTCCCGACCGCCCCGCCGCTGCCGGCCGAGCTGCCGCCGCCGCCGGCCGAGCCGCCGGAGGAGGAATCGGAGCGATCGCATGCGGCGAAGGTGGCGGCCATCACGACGGCAACGGCGGCGACGCTGAAGCACTTCATCCAAGCCCTGGGCATCTGCGGTTCTCCTCGTGTGTATGTTCCCGCGCCGGCGCGGCCAAACGTTCTGGTTCGTTCATCGCGGACGCCGCCGTGCGGCCGTGCGGCCGTGCTGCCGTGCGGCCGTGCGGCCGTGCGGCGCGGCCACGCGCGAGCCGCGGACACACGGCCGTCGCGCGCCGATCTCCCGCGTCAGCGCTTCCTAACGCGCCCCATCAGGTTCGTCAAAATCACCGCGACGATCAACAGCCCGCCGTTGACGGTGAGCTGGTATTCCGGCGAGACGTTCTGCAGGCCCATCCCCTTCTTGACGATCCCCAGCAGGAGCAGCGCGACGACGGTGCCGAAGATCGTGCCGCGCCCGCCGAAGATGTCGGTGCCGCCCAAGACGACGGCGGTGATGGCGGCGAGTTCGGCGGCGGGGAGGTTGTTGTAGCGGGCGACCGTCAGCCGCGAGTTCAGCATCAGCGCCGCCGCCCCCATCATCAGACCCGAAAGCGCGAACACCAGCACCTTCACGCGGTTGACCGGGATGCCGGAGTAGCGGGCGGCCGCCTCGTTCGTGCCGATCGCGTAGACGCGCCGCCCGAAAACGGTGCGGGCGAGGACGACGCCGAGGATGGCGGCGGCGATGAGGAAGATGACCAGCGGCATCGGCACCGGCCCGACGCCGCGGTAGTTGATGCCGGTGAACCAGCGCGGGAACCCGCCCTGTGAGCGGTCGCCGAGCAGGACCTGTGCGATGCCCTGGTAAAGCGCGAGCGTGCCAAGCGTGACGGTGAGCGACGGCAGCCGCAGCAGCGTGACCATCGCCGCGTTGAACAGCCCCAGCGCCACGCCCATCAGCAGCGCCAGCGGGATGACCATTGGCATCGGCACGCCGGCGGCGAAGGCAAGCGACGACGCGACGGCGACGAGCGCGGTGCCGGAGCCGACCGAGAGATCGATGTTGCCGCTGATGATGACGAACGTCATCGCCAGCGCCAGCAGCCCGACCTCCATGTAGAGCGAGGTTGAGTTGAGCAGGAAGCGATAGTCGAGGAACGCGTCGGACGTGGCGGCGCTGGCGGCGAAGACGAGGACGAACAGGACGATCGTCACCATCTCCGGCTGCACGAGCAGCCGCCGCGCGACCGCGCCCCACCCGCCGCGGGGGCGGTCGATCTCGGGCGACTGGATGGGCAAGGCTTGCTGCGTCACAGCGCCTGCGCCCTCCTGCTCATGCGGACCTGCGCCGCACGGTCGATCACGGCCGCGACCAGGATGGCCGCGCCGTAGATCGCGAGTTGGTAAAAGCCGGAGATCCGCAAAGCCGGCAGCGCGATGTAGATGGTGCCGAGCAGCACGCACCCCAGCACCGTCCCCAGCACGCTGCCCGCGCCGCCGAACACGCTGGTGCCGCCGATGATGACCGCCGAGATCACGATCAGTTCGAACCCGCTGCCGACCGAGCCGGGGTTGATCGTCGGGAAGCGCGACGCCCACATCAACCCGGCGAACCCGCTGAGCGCGCCGGTGATCGTGAAGATCAGCGCCAAGTCGCGCCGCACCGGGATGCCGCGCAGCGCGGCGGCGGGCGGGTTGCTGCCGATGGCGAAGACCTCGCGGCCGAAGTTGGTGTACTTCAGGAACAGGTGCGTCAGCGCCGCCAGCACCGCCGCCCAGATCACGATCCACGGCACCGCCGCCGGCACGTTGGAGAAGGCGATCACCCGGTCCGGGATGTCGTTGGGGTCCACCTGCTTGCCGCCGCTGTAGATGAAGATCAGCCCGCGGTACGCGCTAAGGGTGCCAAGGGTGGCGATGATCGACGGCACGCGCAGGTACGCGACGAGCACGCCGTTGATCAGGCCCAGCGCGCCGCCGATCCCCAGCGCAAGCAGCCCGGCGGCCCAGACGGGGAAGTCCGGGTTGCGCACGAACACGAAGCCGACCATGATCGACGCCAGCCCGAGGATGCTGCCGACGCTGAGGTCAATGTTGCGGCTGACAATCACCATCATCTGCCCCATGGCGACGACGACGATCAGCGGGATGTAGAGCAGGATGCTGCGGAAGTTGCTCCAGCGCGCGAAGCCCGGATCGACCAGCGTGGCGGCGAGGAGCGCGAGCACCACGAAGATCGCGATGCCGAGCTCGCGAAAGCGGAGCCACCAGTTCGCCTCCGCGGCGGCCGCGGCGGCGGGGGCTTCCAGCGAGTGGTGCGCCGTTGCCGCCGCGGGGGACGGCGGAGTCGCAAGCGATGATCGTGCGACGTCGGGCGACGATGACGGCGACGACGATGACGACAAGGGCGTTGGCGCCGACGGCGGCGGCGCCGCCGTCTGACCGGTGGCGGCGGCCATCACGCGCTCCTGGGTCGCCTCGTCGCGGGCGAGCCGGCCGGTGACGCGGCCCTCCTTCATGACGATGATCCGGTCCGACATCGCCAGCACCTCGGGCAGGTCCGAGGAGATCATGAGGATCGCCTTGCCCGCGCGGGCCAGCTCCCCCATCGCGTGGTGGACCTCCGCCTTGGCGCCCACGTCCACGCCGCGCGTTGGCTCGTCGAGGATCAGCACGTCCGGTTCGGTCATCAGCCACTTGCTGAGCACGACCTTTTGCTGGTTCCCACCGGACAATTCGCGCACCGGCTGGGCGACGTCGCGGCAGCGCGTGCGCAGCAGCGCGCGGTACTTTTCCGCAACGTCGCGCTCGCGCCGGCGGAGCAGCCAGCCGAGGCGGCTGATGCGGCGCTCGCTGGCGAGCGTAGTGTTGCTGGCGATCGAGAACGGCATGAGCAGCCCGTGCTTCTGCCGGTCCTCCGGGACGTAGGCGATGCCGCGCGCGATCGCGTCGCGCGGGCCGTCGATGGCGACTTCCTTGCCGTCGAGCAAGACGCGCCCGCCGGTGCGCGGGCGCAGGCCGAAGATCGTCTCGGCCACCTCCGTCCGCCCGGCGCCGACCAGCCCGGCCATGCCGACGATCTCGCCGCGGCGGACCTCCAGCGAGACGCCCTGGAACCGCGCGCCGCTGCCCAGGTTTTCCACCGCCAGCAGCGGCTCGCCGATCGACGCCGACGGCTTCTCGTACATCTCCCCCAGCGGGCGGCCGACCATCATGGAGATGATCTCGGCGGTGCTGGTCTCGCTCACGCGGCGCGTGCCGACGAACCCGCCGTCGCGCAGCACGGTGATGCGGTCGGAGATGGAAAAGACCTCTTCCAGCCGGTGGCTGATGAAGACGATGGCGACGCCTTCGTCGCGCAGGCGGCGGACGATGCGGAACAGGTTGGCCACCTCCCCGGGCGTGAGGGCGGCGGTCGGCTCGTCCATCAGCAGCACGCGCGCCTTCTGCGACAGCGCCGCCGCCAGCTCGACCATCTGCTGGTCGGCGATGCTCAGGCCGCGCATTTTCGTCGAGGGGTCGAGCGCCACGCCCAGCGTCGAGAGCAGCGCCGCCGCGCGCGATCGCATCGCGGACCAGTCGATCTGCCCCGCCGCCCCGCGCGGCACGCCGCGGCCGAGGAAGATGTTCTCGGACACCGA
>DASQDR010000181.1:0-17049 GCA_035634055.1 Tepidisphaeraceae bacterium
CGTGCACGACCGGCAGTCCGGATCAGTTCAGCGCCTGCTCGGCCAGCCAGTGCAGCTTGCGCAGCGCCTGGGCGCGCGGGTCCTCGTCCCGCACCATGGCGCGCACCGCTTTGCCCTGCTTCAACAGCAGCTAGGTGACCGTGCGCCCGATGCCGCCGACGCGGCCGGCGGCGCCCGTGACCAGAATTGGAGTCGCCATCTCTGTCGTTCCTCCCTCGATTGCGGCGGCGGCCGGGAATCAACCGCTGGCGACACGCGACGGCTCGGCCGCGCGGTCGGCACGGGTCTTGCGCGGCAGGGGCTGGCCGGCGTCGACGAACTCCATCGAGACGGAGTTGAGGCAGTACCGCTCGCGCGTGGGCGGCGGACCATCGGGAAACACGTGCCCGAGGTGCCCGCCGCAGCGGGCGCAGCGGATCTCGGTGCGCACCATGCCGTAGCTGCGGTCCTGGATGTACGCGATGTGCGCGCGGTCGACCGGCTGGAAGAAGCTCGGCCAGCCGGTGCCGGACTCGAACTTCGCCTTCGACTCGAACAGCGGCAGCCCGCACAGCCGGCAGGCGTAGGTCCCCTGCTTCTTGTTGTCCAGCAGGTTGCCGCAGAACGCCGGCTCGGTGCCGTGGTTCAGCAGCACCCGCCGCTCCTCGTCGTTCAGCTCCTTGGCCAGTTCCATGACCTCCGGCTCGCCCAGCGGCGAGACATCGAAGCCGGCAGCGGAGATCGCGGGGCCGGACGCCGGGACCGGGACGGACTGACTCATCTTGCACCTCATCAACCTGAACATCTGGCGAGCAATGGATCGCTCCCGCGCCTACCGGCGCCCGAGCGCCGTCGCTCCATCTTATGTAAGCGGGACTGCAGGACACGGCCGGCCCCGGGGCAGCCGCCACGCGACCGACGGCGAGGCCGACTCGCGCGTTGTTGACGTCCCGGGTGGGCTGGTGAGGCTTAACGGACCGACGTTCAGCGGCCGGGCGGGCGGCGGACCAGCTTTGGAGCGATGGGGACCGGGAATCACGCGGCACCCGCGCGGTTCGCTGCAGCGTGTGATTATCTCGTGCGCCGGTAGGCCGCTAGCAATTCGCTGACTGGTACGCCGTCGATCGTCATGCCATCCACGTTGGCGTTGGTCACCGCGGCTCCGGACAGGTTCACGTCATCGAACCGGGCACCGGTGAGGTTCACGTTGCGAAACGCCGCAGCCGCGAGGTTCACGTCGTCGAACCTCGCTCCCCCGAGGCAGCAGTCCGTGAACGTAGTATCCGTCAGCTTCGCGTTCACCGCCGCATGCTTGCCGTTGGGAATTGTCGATGCCATAGGCGGTCTCCGGCGAGAGATAAGTCCCCATCAATGTGACCGGCGGCGGCGATGAACGTCCGCCGGCCCCTTGTGAGCATCCCGCACGCAACCCAGGGCGTCAATTCGCTTTCAGCGCCGCGCCGTGCGACTCGGCGGCGGCCGCTAGGCTGCGCACGGGCGACTCGCGCTCAGCGCGTGGTCAGCCCGACCGTCCCGCAATGCTGCCCCGACCTGAGCTTTGCCACCACGTACCTGCCGACGGTCTCCGTTCCGATCGGCTTGCCGTTGATGAGCAGGGTGCGGGCGTCGCCGCCGGCCAGGCGCAGGGTCGCGACGACGTCGCGCGGCACCTCGACCGTGAAGCTGAGCGTCTTCCCCTGCCGCTCCCATGACACCGGCACCGGGCCGAACTCTGTCACGACAGTTCCGGCGGCCCGGCGCAACTCGCCCAGGCGCGGCTCCACGATGAGCTGCCGATCCCACACCGGCGCATCGCGGCGGACGCCCAGCACGTAGGCGCTGAGGAAGTAGCCGGGGAACATCCCGTAGATGTGCGCCCGCGAGCCGTGCCCGTCGAGCTCTTCCCAGCTCGTCTGCCACGGCCAGTGGGCCATCGCCTTCCAACGCGTGCGGATCATCTCGAGCACCTCCTCGTCGAGCGCGGCCGTGTGCTGGGCGTAGAGCTGCGAGAAGAGGTAGTAGTTCACCATCACCCGCGCACGTTCCGTGCGATTGGCCAGCAGGAAGCGCGTGACGCGCTCGCGGCGATCGGCGGGCACGATCCCGGCGTCCAGCGCCCACAGCGCCGCGTGCATCGTCGGCTGCACCTTGCCATCGTTCACCGCCAGGTCGAACTGCTTCACGAACTGCGAAAGCTGGGGCGCGGTGCCCCGCTTGAAGTAGCCGGAGAAGTACGTGCCGGCGGATTCATCCCAAAGCTCACGGTTGACCGCGGCGGCAAGGTCGGCGGCGGCCGCTTCGAACGGGCGCGCGTCCTCGCCGAGCGCGCGCCCGAGGTACGCCGCGTCGACCAGAGCCTTGTAAACGAACGCGTTGAGGCCGGTCCCCTCCAGCGTCTGGTACCCGACCGGGTTGCCCCACACGATCCACTCGCGCGCCCGCACCAGCCCGCGCTCGGTGCGCTGCGCCAGGAACCAGTTCATCTGCGCGACGATCACGGGCCAGATCTCGCGGATGGCCGCGTCGTCCCCCGTGCTCTCGTAATAGCGCCGGGCGCCCTTGACCCACTCGCACGCGCGGTCCTCCATCTTCGCGTGGATGTCGAAGCGGTCGGAGCAGGTGTGCGCCTTGACCCACCCCTCGGGCTGAAGCGACAGCGCCGTCCGCCGCAGCAGCTCGTGCAGCAGCCGCGCATCGCCATAGCGCGGCTTCCCGTCAGGCCCCGCCGCCGCCAGCGCGGTGCGGGTGATGTCGAAGCCCGGCGGGTCGCAGTCCATCCACTCGACGCGCTCGCGGTCCGAGCAGTCGACGTACGCATCCTCGCTCATCACCTGCCCCGAGCGGGCGCACATCGCCCACAGCTTGTTCAGCATCGGGTCTTCGCTGGTGAAGCTGCCGAGGATGTCGAACGGGTAGAGCCGCTCGACGAGTTGAAGCGATCGCACCGTCGCCCGGCCCGACTTCACGGTGATCGACCCGCCGCCCGGCACGCCGTGCGTGTCGGAGCTGACGTACGTCTGCACGCCCGCCCGCGCCGCGTACTGGATGCCGGCGTAATCGATCGTGAATTGAGTGTCTGCATCCGCGTCGATCTCCAGGCTCGTGTACGCCTGCACGAGCCGGTCGAGCTTGAACGTCAGCTTCTGCCCCGCGCCCAGCTCGACCGGCAGCGGCCTGGCGAGCGTCGGCGCCACCGGCGTCTCGCGCAGCAGCGGGATGCGCCGAGCCGAGAGCGGCCCCCACTGCGCGCCGTCCACGCTCGCCGCCCGCTGCCACCTCGCGTCGTCGTACTCGAGCTGCGTCCACTCGCCGTCGTCCAGGCGCGTGTCGATGCGGTCGAGGGTGTTGCCCCAGTCCATCTTGGGGCTGCGGTAGCGCGTGCGATCGCTCCACGTCCAGGTGGGATCGGTCTGGAGGACCGTCCGCACCGTGCCGTCCGCCGCCGGCACGTCCAGCCGCGCCGTGAGCGCCGGCGCGTGCCGCTGCATGGCGCCGTTGGAGACGTTCCCGAGCACCAGCACGACGGCGACGTTCTCCCCCTGCCGCAGGAAGGGCGCCACCTCGATCGTGTCGTACTCCGGCCCCTTGGTGTCGAAGCGGGCGGGCCCGCGCGTGACGTAGCGGCCGTTGATCCAGAGCACGTAACGCGCATCGGCGAAGAGGTGCATCACCGCCGCCGCCGCCCGCGCCGGCGGTGCCGCATCGAGCCGGAACGGCTTTCGAAACGCGACGTAGTTCGACGAGAGCTTCGCCCGGGCGGGCGCCCAGATCATCGTTTGCTGAAGCGCCGCCCCGGTCACGTCCGGCCACGTCGCCAGCGGCGTCAGCGTGTCGCCGAGCGCCGTCGCACAGAGCGCCGTGGCCAAGGCGAGCGCGGGAAGGATGAGGGTCGGCAAAAGCATAGCGCTTCCCGCCGCGAGCGGCCTGCGCGCGCGGCGGGGATGAAGTCAATCATCCTCTGCGAAGGCGCCCGCGCCAAACGGATCGCAGCCACGCCGGGTGCCATGGCTCGCGCATGCTCGCCAGCCGTGGGAAGCCCCGTGAACGCCCGCCCGCACCGACCGCGCGAACCCCGACACCGGCCCTACCGGCGCCCTGGCACCCGGCGAGGGGCGGCGTTTCGCGTCCTGGCGTACCCGATCGCGACGCCCGGCATCGCTGCACCGTCGCACGTCAGCGCGGCGCGACGCGCGCCCACATCTCGTCGAACAGCCGGTTGTGGAAGAACGCGGTGACGTCGCCCGCATGCACGAGTATCACAAGCCCCTGGTCCTGGAAGACGTCCCCGTGCCGGACATCCGGCCCGACAAGGTGCTCGTCAAGGTGACCGCCGCCAGGATGTGCCGTACCGACATGCAGTTGATCGACGGGTACTTCCAGAAGTACGCCCACATGACGCTGCCCGCCACCCCGGGGGCACGAGGTGGCGGGCAGCGCCCACAAGATCGGCAGCGCGGTGCCAAGGCCGCGGGGCTCGAGGAGGGCGACGCGGTCGTCGTGGTCGGCGGCTCGGGCGACGGCACCTGCCGGCACTGCCAGGTCGGCAACACGCAGGTCTGCCCGCACGGGCGCTGGATCGGCTTCGGCCCGTACGGCGGGTACTCGGAATTCGCGCCCGTCGCGGCGCGGTACCTGATCACGGTCGACAAGCGGCCGAAGCCCGAGGAGCTCGCGCCGCTGACCGACGCGGGCATCACGCCGTACCGCGGGATCAAGAAGCTGCGCGACGCCGGCGCGCTGGGGCCGGACCGCGTGATGGCGGTCTTCGGCGTCGGCGGGCTGGGCGCGTACGCGGTGCAGTACGCCAAGCTGCTCGGCGGCGGCGCGACGGTCGTCGCCTTCGCCCGCCACCCGGACAAGCTCGCCGTCGCCCGGGAATTCGGCGCCGACCCCGTCATCAGCACGCGCGGCAAGTCCACCGACGACATCCGCAAGGAACTCGCCGCCGCCACGGGCCGCGGCGAGCTTGACGCAGTCATCGACTGCGCCGGCGCGGAGGAGATGCTGCGCACGGGGTTCCAACTCCTCGCGGTCGGCGCTCACTACGCGTCCTGCGGGCTGGTCGGCGACCGGGTCGACATCCCGCTGTTCCCGTTCGTCGCACGCGAGTACACGTACCACGGGTCGTTCTGGGGCAGCTACACCGACCTGAGCGAGGTGATGGCGCTGGCGTCGGCAGGGAAGATCCGCCACACGGTCAAGCCGATCACGTTCGAGCAGATCAACGAGAACATCGACCTGCTGCGAACCGGCGAGGTCGTCGGCCGCGCCGTGGTCAAGTTCTAGGGCGGTGCGCGTTCGGGTGTAGCGCCGGCAGCAGGAGTTGTGTCAGCCCGAAGCGTGCTCGCGCGTCGTCCCGAAGCGTGCTCGCGAGTCATCCCGATACCTGCTCGCGAGGGATCTCGGAACCGGGACGGCTCACGATCTCGAGATCCTTCGCGAGTACGCGCAGGATGACATCGCTCGTGCCTGTCCTTCACACCCGAATCGCGCACGGCTCTCATCCAAGCGCGAGCGGTCTGGCGGCGCACCGATCGAAGGAGCAATCGCAAAACGAACGCCGCATTCCTGCAATCTGGCGCGCGGGTGCCGAAATGGGTCAGGCCGATGCCGCCGTCCGCCTGGCCCTTTGCTTCATTCCGCCGCCTTCTTCAGCTTCTCCGGAAAGTACTTCTCCAGCTTCCGCACCTTGGGCATCGAGACGGCGCGAATGTACCCCTGCGTGGGGTTGCGGCTCGCGTAGTCGTGGTGGTACGTCTCGGCCTCGTAGAACGCGACGCCCGGCTCGATGGTGGTGGCGATCGGGCCGGTGAACGCGCCGGCGTCGCCGAGCTGCCTGATGTACGCCTCGGCCACGCGGCGCTGGTCGTCGTCGGCAGGGAACAGGGCCGAGCGGTACTGCGGGCCGACGTCGTTCCCCTGGCGGTTGCGCTGGGTAGGGTCGTGGGCGACGGAGAAGAAGACCTTCAGGAGCTGCCCGTACGTGACCCGCGACGGGTCGTAGGTGATGCGGATCGCCTCGGCGTGCTTCGTGCGGCCGGTGCTGACGGTCTCGTAGTCCGCCGTCTCGCGGGTATCGCCGGCGTAACCCGGGACGACGGCGAGGACGCCGTCGATCGCCTTGTAGACCGCCTCGGTGCACCAGAAGCACCCGCCGGCCAGGACCGCCGTCGCGGGCGCCCCGCCGGGCGAGGCCGCGGGGAGGTCCACCGCCGGCTCCGGGAAATCGCTGGGGAGGATGCGGAGGCTCGTCCCTTCGATGATGCTGCTCGCGGTCGGCATAAAGACTCCTTCTTCGTGGCGTCGTGCTGCGCGGTTCTTCGTGGCGTCGTGCTGCGGGGCGTCGTGCTGCGTGACGTCTCGGCCAGGATGCCCACCGCTCCGCACGCGCGGCAGCGCGACGCCGGGGGCGCCGCCGCTCTACTGAGCGGGAGGATCGGTCACGCCGAGGACCAGCTTCCCGCGCGGGTGGCCCCTGATCCCGCGATCATATGCCTCGCGCGCCCGCTCGAGCGGCAGGACCGCCTCGACGATCGGCCGGACCGTGCCGTCCTCGATCAGGCGGGAAAGCGCGTTCAACTGCGCGCGGCTCGGTTCCACGATGAAGAACAACCCGCTGGCGGCCCGGCCGTCCCGCGACTGCGGCGACGGCGGCCTGACGATGGTGACGAGCAGCCCGCCCGGCCGCAGGGCGGACCAGGACCGCTCCGTGACCGCGCCGCCGACGGAATCCAGGACCACGTCGACGCCGCGCACCCCGGTCTCGAACGGCGCGGCGGCATAATCGATCGCTTCGTGCGCGCGCCGAGCTCGCGCACGAAGCCGATATCGCGCGCGGAGGCGGTGCCGATCACGTGCGCGCCGCGCCAGCGGGCGAGCTGCACCGCGAAGCTGCCGACGCCGCCGGCCGCGCCGTGAATCAGCACCCGTTGCCCGGGCGCCAGCCGTGCGTAGTCGAACAGCGCCTGCCACGCCGTCAGGGCGGAGAGCGTCGTGGCGGCGGCGCTGGCGTGGTCGAGGCTCCGCGGCTTGGGTGGGAGCTCCGCGGCGCTGGCCGCGATGTACTCGGCCGCCCCGCCGTCCCGGAAGAAGTCGGCCAGCCCGTGACGGCTGTGGCATGACGGTCCTTTCCGCGTGGACGTGGAACGGGGGAGGCGGCTCGATCCACCTGTCCACCTCGGGCCGGGCGGATCATTCCGGGGCGGGCGCGTGCGCTACTTGAGCCGGCGGGAGCGCGGCTGCGCCGGGCGATCGGAACGGAACGCTGAAGCCGGCGTGCGCCTGCGCGGGTCTGATCTGTTCCATCCAGTCGACCAGGTTCTGGAGCAGTTGGCGGATCAGCTTCTTCGACGTTTCGTCCAGCAGGTTCCCTTGAGCATCGAAGCGATCGGCGGCGTTGGCGATCATCACCTCGGGCTGGTTGATGGCGTACACGTTCAGGAACACGAACATCTGGCGCAGGTGGTACTGCGCGCGGGCCGTGCCGATCGCCCCGGTGGACGCGCCCATGATCGCGGCGGGCTTGCCATTCCACGCGTTGTCGCCGTACGGCCGCGACGCCCAGTCGATCGCGTTCTTCAGCACGCCGGGGATCGAGTAGTTGTATTCGGGCGTCACGAACAGCAGCGCGTCGGCGGCGCGGATCCGCCGCTTGAGCTCCGCGACCTTCGCCGGCGGGCGTTGCTCTTGGTCCTGGTTGAAGCCGGGGATGCCGTCGAGCTCAAAGACGTCGATCCGCGCCCCCGGCGGCACAAGTTCGGTTGCGGCGCGCAGGGCGCTGCGGTTGTACGATTCGCGCCGAAGGCTGCCGAGGATCCCGAGGATGTTCAGCGTCTTGATCATGGGTCATCTCCTTTGTGCCCGTCCCACAGGCGGCGGCGGCGGCGCGTCGCGCCCACCTTCTTCGCGTGAGGAGGTGGACAGCGCCGCGACGCGACCGGCCGCCCGTGGGGCTCGAACGCCGGCCAGGACCGGCAGCGGCGGGCTTGGCGGCGGGCTTGGCAGCAGACTTAGCCACCGGACGAACCGAACCGCTCGGTGCGGATCGCCTCACCCGGTTGGCCCGCCCGCATCAGCAGAACGGCGGCCGTTTCAACGAACCCATCGCGCCCGCACACGAAGCAATCGGCCATCCCGCCGAGCCGTTCCACCAGCGCGCTCACCATCGGCAGGTCGATCCGCCCGACCGCCCCGGACCACGCGGGCGGGCGCTCGCGCGTCAGCGTGATGCGGAGCATGAAGGCGGCGTCGCCCTCGGCGAGCTCGGCGAACTCCTCGTGGTAGATGACGTCCTGGCGCGTGCGGCAGGAGTAGAGCAGGGCCGCCGGCACCCGGCTGCCCGACAGCCGCCGGTGCCGCAGCATGCACATGAGCGGCACCACCCCGCTGCCGCCGCCGATCAGCAGGAGCGGCCGGCGCGCGTCGGGGGCGGACCAGACGAAGTGGCCGCCGATCGGACCGCGGACGTCGATCATGTCGCCGGGGCGCAGCTCGCCGGTGAGGAACGGCGAGACCTCCCCGTCGTCGAGGCGCTCGACGGTCAGCTCCGGGCCGGGCGCCTCGGGCGGCGAGGCGATCGAGTAGCTGCGCTCGGCGCGGTAGCCGTCCTCGGCCGTCAGGCGCACGTCCGCGTGCTGCCCCGCCAGGTGCCCGGGCCAGTTGGGCACCGCGAAGCGGATGGTTTTCACGCGAGGCGTCTCCTCGCGGAGGGAAACCACCGTGGCCGCCTGCCACCCGGTTGCCTTGGGAGGCTTGAGCATGTCAGTCACCGTCGTAGCGCTGCTCGCGCCAGGGGTCGCCGTAGTGGTGGTAGCCATTGGTCTCCCAGAAGCCCGGCTCGTTGTCTTCCATGAAGCGCAGCCCGCGAACCCACTTGGCGGACTTCCAGAAGTACAGGTGCGGCACCAGGAGGCGCGCCGGTCCGCCGTGCTCGGGCTCGAGCGGCTCGCCGTCGTACTCCCAGGCAACGATCGCCTTTCCGTCCAGCACGTCCTCGACCGGCAGGTTGGTGGTGTAGCCGCCGTCGCAGAACGCCATGAGGAACGCCGCCGGCGGCTCCCCCACCCCCGCCGCTTCGAGGATCCGGCTAACGCTGATGCCCCGCCAGCGGGTGGCGAACTTCGACCACCGCGTCACGCAGTGGATGTCGGCCGTCACGTCGGTCGCGCCGAGCGCGCGGAACTCGTCCCAGCCCCAGGAAGCCAGCGCTTCGCCCTCCTCGTCCTCGAGCGCGAAGGTCCACTCGCTCAGCGGCGTGTGCGGGGTGGGACCGGCGGAGAGGACGGGAAACTCCTCGGTCAGGTGCTGGCCCGGCGGGAGCCGCTGGGGCTCGGGCCGCGACCGCTTGTGTTGAAAGCCACGCGTGATCATGGTGTTGCCTCCGTGCGTATGTTGCGCCGGGGCCGCGTCCGCCGCCTCACGGCGCGTAGCGGGTGAAGATGAAGTCGCGATCCTTCTCCTTAACGGCCTGGTGGCAGTCGAAGCAGCTCTGGAGCATCGCCGGGTCGGTCAGCGGTTTGCCGTCGTCGAACTGCGAGTACCCCCAGCCGCCGGTCGAGGCGTACTTCCTGGAGTCCTTGACCATGAACTGCACGCCGTTCTTCGGGTGCCCCGCCACCCACGATTGGCGGCGGCCGAACGCCTTGTTGTTCTCGTCCGACGCGTCGTAGCTCCAGGCAAGGCGGGCGATGATCGTGCCGTCGGGGAACGGGCGCGTCCCATCGCGATAAGCCTTGATCGCCGCGTCGTTGCCCAGGACGGCGCGGATGTCGTTGAGATCCGCTTCCTCGCGGGCGACCGAGATCAACCTCCAGTCGCGGTAGCCGGCCGGCAGCTTGCCGCGGTCGATGGCGGCGGTGGCGTCGGCATCGGCGTCGGCGGCTTCGGTTGCAGGGGCCTGCGCCGCAACCACGCAAACGAGCGCCACCACTGCGGCCAGCAAGAGAGAGATCCACTTCATCGGGCGACTCCTTCCCAAATCGGCCGCGCTCACCGGGCGCAGGCATGGCACCAACAATAGTTGCTGCCGCGATGGACAAGGCATTCGGCGTAGATGCCACTAACCCGCGCGGACGTGCCACCGTTCGCGCCGCCGAGCGATCCGCGCGTTACCGAACGGTTTTGAACGCCGCCCGCAGCTCGGCCGCGAACAGGTCGGGGTATTCCCAGGCGGCGAAGTGCCCGCCCTTCTCCACGGCGTTGAAGTAGCTCAGGGTGGGGAACGCGCGCCGGGCCCACGACTCGGGCGGGCGGAACAAATCGTCCTCCTTGAACACCGAGATCGCCACGGGGATCTTGATCGTGTCCGTCTTCTGCGCCGCGGCGCTGAGCAGGTTCTGCCTGCGGTTCTCCCAATAGAACCGTGCGCCCGACGCGGCGGTGTTGGTCAGCCAGTGCAGCGAGAAGTTGTCGAGCACGTCGTCGACGCTCGGCGGTTGGGCGGGATCCTTGCCGTAGTTCCAGTTGGAGAACCCGCCGTGCACGAGCATCCACCCGGCGAGGCCCGCGGGCGAGTCGGTCAGGCCGTAGCCGACCGCCTGCGGGCGGGCGGTCATCATCTGGTAGTAGCCGTAGCCGCCGGCCTGGCGGAAGCGCGTGACGTCGTCGCACGCGGCGCGTTCCTCCACCGACAGCCCCGCCGGCGCCGGCCCGCCACTGCCCAGCGCCGCCGCCACGTCCGGCGGGAAGACGGCGGGCAAATTCGTGTGGATCGCGAGCAGCCCGGCCGGCGCCTGCCGCCCCATCGCCTCGACGACCGCGGAACGGCCGGATGGAGTCGGCCTCAGCCGACGCCCGCGGCGGCGCCGCCACCGCGTGGTCGGCGGGGGCGGGAGGACTCGCGACCGGCGAAGTTTGAGCCAGGCCGCGGCCGGCCAGCAGCGCGAGTCCCGCCGCGCTGGAGGTCATCGACACGGTGATGAAGCTGCGGCGGCGGATGATCTTGAGAGGGTTCATCGTGGTTTCCTTGTCTGACCCGGCCTTGGACGCGCGAGTGCGAGCCGATGGACGCGGAACCGCGGTCAGCGGAGCGATCGGAACGCCGCACGGAGCTCCTCGGCGAAGAGCAGCGGTTGCTCCCACGCGGCGAAGTGCCCGCCCTTGTCGACCTGGTTGTAGTAGATGAGGTTCGGGTACGCGCGCTCGGTCCAGCTCCGCGGCGCCTGGTACTGCTCGCCGGGAAAGACGGTGACGGCGACCGGGATGCCGACGCCCTTGGCGTTGAAGAAGCCCCCCTTGTATTCCCAGTAGAGGCGCGAGGCGGAGACGCCGGTGTTGGTGAGCCAGTAGAGCGTGATGTTGTCGAGGATCTCGTCGCGCGTCAGCTCGCCGGTGGTGCTGGCGGTGCGGTTCAGCCCCGCGGCGACCGTCGCCGCGGGTTGGGCGTCGGCGTCGTTGTGATCGAGCAGCCAGGCGGCCAGCCCGACGGGTGAATCGGCGATGCCGTACAGGGTCTGCGGGCGCGCGGCCATGTACTTGGCGTAGTCGACCTGCTTGAACGTTCGCACCAGTTGCTCGTACGCGCGCCGCTCGTCCGGCGCGAGCCCCGCCGGCGGCGGATCGCCGCGCAACAGCGCCTTGTCCACGTCGGGCGGAACGGTGGCGGGCATGTTGGTGTGGATCGCGAGCAGTCCCGCCGGCGCCTGCAGGCCCATCTGGTCTACGACGAAGGCGCCCCAGTCGCCGCCCTGGGCGACGTAGCGGGTGTAGCCGAGGCGCTTCATGAGCACGTCCCACGCGCGGCCCATGCGCTCGGGACCCCAGCCGGTGCTGGTCGGCTTGCCCGAGAATCCGTAGCCCGGCATGGAAGGGATGACGACGTCAAAGGCGTCCTCGGCGCGACCGCCAAACGCCGTCGGATCGGTCAGCGGAGCGATGAGCTTCATCTGCTCGATGATCGAGCCGGGCCAACCGTGCGTGACGATGAGCGGCAGCGCGTTGGGATGCTTGGAACGGACGTGGATGAAATGGATGTCCAGCCCGTCGATCCCGGTGATGAACTGCGGCAGGGCGTTCAGCTTCGCCTCCGCCTTGCGCCAGTCGTAATCCGTCGCCCAGTGCCGCGCCAGCGCCTGCATCGTCGCCAGCGGCACGCCCTGCGATTGGTCGGTGACGGTCTCCTTCTCGGGCCACTGCGTCGCGGCGACGCGCCGGCGCAGATCGGTGAGCGATTCGTCCGACACGTTGATCCGGAAAGGGCGGATCGACGTCTCCTGCGCGTAACCGGCGGCGGCAAACAGCAGCGTCCCCACGACGGCCGTCATTGCGTTCTGGCGTAGCATGATGGGTTCCCTTCTCGCTTGTTCGAGGTGGTCACGCGCGCGCGCGCGCCTGCCCTGCTTCGGGCTTCCGCGGCCGGGCTCAAAAGTCGGCGTCGAGGACGATGCGGTAGCGCGCCTTGCCCGACTCAAGTCGTGCGAACGCCTCGTTGATCCGGCTCATGGGGAAGTGCTCGGTCTGCGGCGCGACGTTGTGCCGAGCGGCGAAGTCGAGCATCGTCGCGATGTCGGTGGGCGAGCCGGTCGGCGAACCCGACACCGCCCGCTGCTGCGCGATGAGCGAGACGGCCGTCACCGGGATCGGGTTCGGCACCACGCCGACCACGTGCAGCCGGCCGTTGGGCGCCAGCGCGCCGATGAGCGCGTCCCAGTCGAGGCTGACGTTGACAGTGACGATCAGCAGGTCGAGGCGGCCGGCGAGCCTGGCGATGGCGGCGGAATCTTTGCTGGAGACGACGTCGTGCGCGCCGAAGCCGCGGGCCTCGTCGAACTTGCTCTCGCTGGACGTGAACGCCGTCACCTCGCAGCCGTACGCCGCGGCGAACTTGACGGCCAGGTGTCCCAGGCCGCCGATGCCGACGATGCCCACCCGGCTCGCCGGGCACGCGTGCATCAGGAGCGGCGCGAACACCGTGGCGCCGCCGCACAGCAGCGGCCCGGCATCGGCGGCGTTCAGTCGCTCGGGCAGCGGGATCGCCCACGCCCACTGAGAGCGGACGTGGCTGGCGAACCCGCCGCGGTGGCCGATGATGGTCGCCTGCCTCTGCGGGCAAAGGTGATGGCTCCCCGACATGCACTGGCGGCAGTGCATGTCGCTCCCCGAGAACCAACCGACGCCCACGCGCTGCCCGATCGTCAGCCCCTTGGCGCTGCGCCCCAGGGCGGTGATCCGGCCGACGACCTCGTGGCCCAGCACCGCCGGATACTGCGATGCGCCCCACTCGTCGTTCAGCACGGACAGGTCGGAGTGACACAGGCCGCAGCTTTCGACCGCGATCTCCACTTCCTCCTCGCCGAGCGGGCCGACGTCGATCGTTTCCAGGACCAACGGCTGCTTCGACGCCCTGGCGACCCACGCCTGGTAGCGTGAAGCCGCTGCGGACGCGTTGGATTCAAGTTCGGTCCCCGATTGTTCGCGGGTCATCGTGAGCATGGCCTCTCCCTCTGCGCGGCGGCGGATAGACGTGCGGGCGGATGCGCGGGCGCGGATCAGTGTTCGCCGTCGTAGAAGAACTGCTCGCGCGTGATCTTGTCGGCGTCGTTGACCGTGTAGACGCCGACCTCCTCGATCGTCTGGCGGTCGCCGGTCGCCTTGCGGGTGATCTCGAACGTGAAGTGGACTGCGAACTGCCCGGGCCCGTTGAAGAACGGGCCGCGGACCTTCTCGGAGTGAACGTCGTTGTTGCCCTGCCAGACCTCCGACTTGTGAATGACCGCCTGCTGCCCGGCGGTCTCGGCCCCGTCGCCTTCCACCGAGACGATGTCCGGCGCGTACATGGTGCGCATCACGTCGAAGTTCTTCAGCTCGTTGCACAGTCGGACGAAGGTTTGGCCGGTGGTTTGAAGGCTCATGCTGATCTCCGTTGGAATTCACCCCGCTGGCGCGACGCCCGCGACGCCCGCGACCGTCGAGCTCCCTATAGATGGGCGGGCGGGGTGGACACCAAGGCGGTGGACGCAAGGGCGACGACCGCCGGACCACGCCCCGCCGCCGACGGGCGCAGCGGCGGCGGCCGATCACGTTTTGGCAATTTTCACTTGTGAACCGCGCGCGCGCGTGGTATCCCGCTGTCGATTGACAGTCGGCGCGGCACCGATTTCAGCGCCGCGGTTGGCCTGCCCCGCGCGCCGACGCCGTGCGCGTCCGGTGGAAGGTCATGACGGAGCGGGCCTCGCGCAGCAAAGGCGGGTTCACCTTCGCCCTGCACAACGACCCGCGCGGCGGACGGCGGCGCCAGCAAGGGCGGCGCGACCTTCTACCAACGCGGGTGCGACGCCGCCCGCCCGGCGTCCGGCGTCCCCACGCAGCAGCCGTTCACCAGCGCCAACGATCCGGCGCACGCCTCCGCACTGCGCAGCGCCGCCGGCAACAACGGCCTGCTCCTCAACGGCCCCTCCCCCACCGGCACGCTTACCCTCGACGCGCCGTCCGCCTTCTCCGCCCTCTCCTTCCTCACCTCCACCGGCGGCGGCAGCGGCGGGTTCGACGTGAAGCTCCACTTCGTCGGCGGCGCCACCGAGATCCTCAGCGGCGTGATGGCCCCCGATTGGTTCGACAACGGCGGCGCGGCGCTGGTTACCGACGGGGGCGTGTTCAGCGACGGCTTCATCCAGGCCGTCGGGCAGAACCCCCGCCTGTACCAGCCGGACGTGTTCCTGAGCAACACGAGCGGTTTGATCCAATCGCTGGAGTTCACCTACGCCGGCGGGACCGGGCACACGGTGGTGTTCGGCGTGAGCGGCATCCCGGTGCCCGAACCGACGGCGGCGGCGGCGGCGCTGTTGTCCGTGGCATCGGCGCGCCGTCGTCGGCGCCGCCCGGTGGCGTCGCTGTCACACTGTCGCCGGCTGCGCGTCGCTGTTGCCGTGTGTCGCGTTGGCGATCCGTTGCCGGCGCTGGCGGGCGGCGTCCGCGGTCGGGCTCTCGCGCGCTGCCAGGTGCCCGAGCGCCTGTTGCGCTGCCCATCCGACGTGCTGGAGGCGCACCCGCCGATCCCGTGGAAGAGAGCCAGGTGACGATCAACGACGGCGCGACGGCAATCGTGGGGTTCCCCCTGCCCGTCGGCGCCCCGCCGACCCCCAGCCCCAGCAACTGGCTGGCGGTGCGCCATGACACGGGCGTGATCAGCCCCGACGCCTCCGCCGCTGCCGGCTCGCCGATCCCCAAGCCCGGCCGCCGGGGCAACGTCGCCTTCGCCGACGGCCATGTCGCCTTCACCGGTCGCGCGGAGCTTCACGCCGTCGGGCAGCGCCGCTGGGACCCGACGCGCTGAGGTGCGAAACGTCCGGCGCACTTTCCCGCCGACAACGGCGGTTGCGGTTGTTAGTCTGAGCGGTTGGAGAGCGTGTCGGAAAGGATGTCTGAGACGCTCCCGTGGCGCGGGTTCTCGGGCCGCACGCTCTTTGACAGCATGAATTGCCCGTCCCTTCCGGGGTAGCCGAGACGCCCGCGGCCAGCGCATGCGAACGCGCAAAACGAACCCAATTTTCCCCCGACCCGAGCCTTCCCTGTGGGGCGGAGGAGACGCGGGCAGCCGGGCGCACGCGAAATGTGCAAAACGAACCCAATTTTCCCCAGCCTGGCCCATCCCCCGGCCGGGCAAGGAATTACCGGCAGTGTGCGGCGCCGGCGCGGGGGCGTACAATGCCGCGTCGCGCGTCGGCGCCCCGCGGGGCGGGGTGCCCAAAGTCGCGGGAGGAAGCACTCGATTGTCTGAACTGAAGCGAACGGAACTGTCGGTCCGCCAGGAGAAGGCGGTGCTGGTCGGCGTGATCCTGCCGGGGTCGTCGGCCGACCCGCGCGACCCGCTCGGGGAGCTTGGATCGCTGGCCAAGACCGCCGGCGCCAAGGTCGTCGGCAAGGTGATCCAGCGCCGCCAGAAGCCCGACAGCGGCACCTACATCGGCACCGGCAAGGCCAAGGAGATCGCCGCCCTTGCCCGGGCGAAGGACGCCGACGTCGTCATCTTCGACAACGACCTCACGCCCGGCCAGATCGGCGCGCTGGAGAAGATCATCAGCACCGAGATGGGCAAGAAGCGCACCGAGTCGATGAAGATCCTCGACCGCTCGGAGCTGATCCTGGACATCTTCGCCAGCCGCGCCCAGACCCCCGAGGCCAAGCTCCAGGTCGAGCTGGCGCAGATGCAGTACACCTACCCGCGGCTGACGCGCATGTGGGGGCACCTCGAGCGCATCGCGGGGCAGTCGGGCGGGCTGGGGATCGGCACCCGCGGGCCGGGCGAGACCCAGCTCGAGACCGACCGCCGCATCGTTCGCAAGCGCGTCGCCGACCTGAAGAGCGATATCTCCAAGATCCAGGAACGCAAGAGCCGGCTGGTCTTCGAGCGCAACCGCACGCACTTCACCGTCTGCATCGTCGGCTACACCAACGCCGGCAAGAGCACCCTGTTCAACACCCTGACCGCCGCCGGGACGTACGCGGATGACAAGCTGTTCGCCACGCTGGATACCAAGACCCGGGCCTGGCGGCTGGAGCGCGGGACCGAGGTGCTGCTGAGCGACACCGTCGGCTTCGTGCGCGACCTGCCGCACAACCTGGTCGCGTCGTTCAAGGCGACGCTGGAAGAGGCCGTCCACGCCGACCTGCTGCTGCACGTGCTGGACGTCGGCCACCCCCATGCGCAGGTGCAGTACGAGTCGGTTCACAAGGTGCTGGAGGAGATCGGCGTCCACCACGGCGGCGAGGACGCCAAGCCGGAGATCCTGCTGCTCAACAAGGTGGACACCGAGGAGGGCGAGGAGAACTTCCCCTTCTGGCGCACGCTCCACCCGGACGCCATCCCCATCAGCGCCAAGACCGGCCGCGGCCTGAGCCAGCTCCACGAGGCGGTCTACCAGCACGTCCGTGGGCAGCAGGTGGACGTGACCCTGGAGGCGGACGTCGGCAACGGCAAGCTCATCTCCTTCATCGAGTCGCACACGCGCGTCCGCGAGCGCGAGTTCAACGACGGCCGCGTCGTCATCCGCGCCACCATGGGCAAGCAAACCCTCGCCGACCTGTCCCGCAACGACCAGGTCGAGGTGAAGGCGGTGGAGGCAGCGGCGGAATAGG
>DASQDR010000182.1:0-1769 GCA_035634055.1 Tepidisphaeraceae bacterium
AGCTACGCTTTAGCGCGCTGCATGGCCTTAGCCACAGCGGCCTCGCTCTTACCCAGAAGTCCGGCGGCCTCTCTCGCCGATAATCCGAAAAGCTTCAGTAACGACTGCGGTTTCCGATTCGGATCCTCTCGGACCGCCGCGCGAAGCTGCAGCGCGACAAGAACCCGGAGATAACGTAGTACTTCAGCGTCAGCGTCGTGTGCGGCCATACAGTTTGATGAGCCAAGCAAGGGCGTTCAGTAAAGGCAAAGATAAATGGACCGGTCGCCGAGTTTTTCGGGCACACTGGAAGCGATCACTTTTAGAAATGCCCATTTGATATGGGCGAATCGGGGTACGGGAAATGTTCAAATCCCGAAGAGAGACGGTATCAGGTCCTGTGGATAACCTGTCGAAGCCGATGGCAGAGACGAGGTGACGAGTTACTGTGTGGTCGGTGCTTCAACGTGCTGCGGTACGGAGCCGTATGGGAAAGGAGATCCGGTCTACGCCATGCGTTCGCCCGTCTGCGCGCGCTAACGGCGCCGGTGTCCGCTCGACGTGTTCCGGCGGCTGCGGCGGCGGCAAAATGGCCTAGTGCGCGCGCGCTGCAAACACGGGTTCCGTGCCGCGGGAGCTTCTCAGGCACGCTCTTGAGATGGCATGCGTTCGCGCGATCGGGCCGCGGGCGCTCCCCTCACGGGAACAGCCCCTTCAACCGGCAGGCTTCGGCCACGCGGCTGATGGCGAGGGTGTAGGCGGCGGTGCGGTAGTCGCAGTCGGCCTCGTCGGCCTTGGCGTTCACCTCGTCGAAGGCGCGCTCCATCACCCGTTGCAGCTCGTCCTGCACGCGCTTGCGGTCCCAGAAGTAGTTGTCCAGGCCCTGCACCCACTCGAAGTAGCTGACGGTCACGCCGCCGGCGTTGGTGAGGATGTCGGGGAGGATGGTGACGCCGTTGTCGCGCAGGATCTCGTCCGCCCTCGGGGTGGTCGGGCCGTTGGCCCCCTCGACCACCGTGTGCGCCCGCACGTGCGGCGCGACCTCCTCGGTGATGGTGTTCTCCATCGCGGCGGGGACCAGCACGTCGCACTCGCAGGTGAGCAGCTCGTCGTTGGAGAGGTCGTCGGCGTCGCCGAAGCCGGCGAGCGTGCCGCTCTCCCCGTAGAAGCGGCCGGCGGCGTCGACGTCGATGCCGGACTCGTCGTAGATCGCGCTGGATCGCTCGCCGATGGCCACGATCGTCGCGCCGCGCTCAGCGAGCAGCCTGGCGGTGTGGTAGCCGACGTTGCCGAAGCCCTGCACGGCGACGCGCACGTCGGCGACCTGCTTGTGCTGCGTGGCGAGGAACTTGCGCAGGATGTTCATCACGCCGCGGCCGGTCGCGTCCTCGCGCCCGACCGAGCCGCCGAGGCTCACCGGCTTGCCGGTCACCGCGCCGAGCTCCTGGTGGCCGACCATCATCGAGTAGGTGTCGAGGAACCACGCCATCACCTGCCCGTCGCTGCCGAGGTCGGGCGCGGGGATGTCCTGGTTGGGGCCGATGATCGGCATGATCTCCGAGGTGTAGCGGCGGGTGAGGCGCTCCTTCTCCCCGAGCGACAGCGCCCTGGGATCGCAGACGACGCCCCCCTTGGCGCCGCCGAACGGAAGGTCCACCAGCGCGTTCTTCCACGTCTGGAGCATGGCCAGCGCCATGCACTCGTCCTGGCTGACGGCGACGTCGAAGCGGATCCCCCCCTTGAACGGCCCGCGGGCGCCGTTGTGCTGGGCGCGGTAGCCGGTGAAGACC
>DASQDR010000183.1:0-3052 GCA_035634055.1 Tepidisphaeraceae bacterium
CGGGCGTGCTGCCGTGTTACCTCGTCGCGCTGCTGACGGCGGCGCTGCCGGCGACGGCGCTGGTGCGGCGCCGCCGCGCCCGCCGACGCGCCGGGCGAGGTCGCTGCGCTGGCTGCGGGTATGATCTGCGCGCCAGCCCGCAGCGCTGCCCCGAGTGCGGGCTCGCCGTCGCTGCCGCCGGCGCCACCACGCCACGGGATAAACCATGACCCCCATCACCTCGCCGCCGCCGCTGCCCGAGCGTCCCGTTACCGGTCACAAGGGATTGTTCGGGCGCGTGCTGGTCGTCGGCGGGACCGACGGGATGATCGGCGCGCCGGTGCGGGCCGGCACCGCGGCGCTGCGGATGGGATCGGGCCTCGTGCAGGTGGCGGTTCCGCGGTCGATCCTGCCGTACGCGCTGTCGATCACGCCGGAGCTGATCGGCCTGGGGCTCGGCAACGCGGCGGGGAAGGACGAGCTGCTCCAGGCGGCGGAGGCGGCCGACGCCGTCGTCATCGGCCCCGGCCTGGGACGAACGCCCGAGGCGATGGGGCGGCTCACCCGGCTCGTGCGCCTCGAGAAGCCGATGGTCGTCGACGCCGACGCCCTGAACCTGCTGGCCGCGCAGAAGCGCTGGCCGACCTACTTCCGCGCGATGGGCGTGCTCACGCCGCACCCTGGCGAGATGTCGCGCCTGAACAAGCTGCTCGGCCGGGGCAAAGCTCCCGCGGACGAGGCGTGCCGCATCGATAACGCCGTCGCCGCCGCCAAGGCGTTCGGGCAGGTGGTGGTGCTGAAGGGCGACCGCACCGTCGTCACCGACGGCGACCGCGTGTTCGTCAACGACACCGGCAACAGCGCCCTCTCCAAGGCCGGCACCGGCGACGTGCTGAGCGGGATCCTGGGCTCACTCCTCGGGCAGGGGATGGACCGCTTCGACGCCGCCTGCGCCGCCGTCCGCCTGCACGGATTAGCCGGCGAGGTCGCGGGCGAGCGGATGGGCCTGAGAAGCGTGCTGGCGAGCGAGGTGGCCGACGCCATCCCGGAGGCGATCCGGCGCTACGAGGCACGGCCACGCGAGCGGGGAGTCAGGTGACGGCGGGCTCCGCGCAATCGCTTGGTGCCAGCGGCCCTTCGCGCGGGAGCCGCCGTGCGCCCTTGGGCGGCATCCTTGTCAGCTCCTCGAGGACCGCGCAATGTCATCCCGAAGCGTACTCGCGAGGGATCTCGCGACGGTGGCAGCGCTTCGCCAGCCCGAGATCCTTCGCGAGCATGCTCAGGATGACATCGAAACGGCGCGGGCGCGCGAGCTGGCGCGGTTGCGTAGCGACCGTGCTTCGGCCTTGCCGTCCATCGGACGCGTGCGGGCTCGCGTGCGGGAAGCGGCATCACCGTCCCGGGGCACGCGCGCGGCGCGGCACTAGCGCCCGAGCTGCCCGCCGTGGTTGATGACCATGTACCCGATCACGCAGACCGCCACCAGCGCGGCGATCGACAGGAAGATGGCGGCCGCCAGCATGGTGGTGAAGCGCACGCCCTGGCGGTGCAGGACGGTCTCGATCTGCTTGTCGCGCGCGTCGAGGTTGTCGCGCATCTGCCCGAGCACCTCGCTGGTGGTCTTGCTGTTGGAGCTGACGTCCTTCATCGACTGCCCGACGTTGTTCAAATAGTCGGCGATCGAGGTGTCGGCCTTGTGCAGGTCCTCCACGCGGTCGCGCAGCGCGTCGACCATCTGCCGCTGCTCGCCGGTGGTCTGCCCGATCTTTTCCAGCACCGCCCCGAGCCGCTCGTGCTGCGCGTTCTGGCCCTGGATCTGGTCGCGGATGACCTGGAGGGTCTCGGTGTGGACGCGGCTGTTCTCCGGCAGCGTCTGGAGCACCTGCGGGAGCTGCGACAGCGCGCCCATCAGCTCTTCCTGCCGCTGGTTCTGCTTCTCCAGGTTGTCGCGGATCGCGCCCATCAGGTCCGTCAGGGTGTGGAACCCTTCCTGGAGCTGGTTGATGGCCGCGTCGCGCTTGGCCCAGGGGCGGAGGAAGGTCGTGCGCGTGTCGAGCGCGCCGCCGCCGCCGCCGCCGCCGCCGCCGCCGTGGTGGTTGCCCCCGGGCTCGCCGACGACCGGGTGGTCGCCGTTGCTTGACAAACCGTCGTCGCCGCGCTTGAACCAACGGCCGATCCGGGACAACAACGTGCTTTGCTCGGTCATGAGTCCTCCGCGTCCGTGCGGCGCGACGCGCGCGCGTGGTTTGACACCCGTTTGGGGCAACTCTACCATCCGCGCGCGATGGGTCAACGGCCCGCCGCGCCCCGGTCGCCCGCAACTTCGCTTGCCGCTCGGCTGGCGCCGATGCTCGCCGCGGCGCTGATCGCGCTGGCGCTGGTGGCGCTGCTCGCGCTGGCGCTGCTCGGCTGCGACCGCCGCGAGCCGCCGCCCGCCGCGACCACGCCATCCAGCACCACCCAGGCCAGCACCACCCAGGCCAACACCACCCAGGCCAACACCACCCAGGCCAGCACCACCCAATCCAACACGGCGGCCGCGGCCACCACGACGAAAACACCCACCGCGCGGGCCGCGACCACAGTAGCATCCCTCAGTCCCGCCGCAACGGAAATTATCGTGCACGCGCTGGGGGCGCGCGACCGCCTGGTGGCGGTGAGCAACTTCGACCCGCAGCGCCCCGAAACCGCCGGCCTGCCGCGGGTGGGCGATTATCAAACGGTCGACTGGGAGCGCCTCGCCGCGCTGCGCCCGGCGACGATGGTCACGCAGTTCGCTGTCGATCGCTTGCCGCGCGGCCTCAGGGACCGCGCGGCCGAATTAAACATCACGCTCATCAACGTGCCGATCACCCGGCTCGCCGACATCCACGGCGCGCTGGCGACGCTTGGCGAAGCCGTCGGCGACCCCACGCGCGGCCGCGCGGAGCAACAGCGCTTGCAGGCGCGGCTCGACGCAATCGCGGCGCGCAGCAGGGGGGGCGGCGGTGGCGGCGGGGGCGACGGCGGCGGTGGCGGCGGGGGAGGCACGGCGGGGCGGAAGGTGCGCACGCTGCTGGTCGTCGACGACGCC
>DASQDR010000184.1:0-12383 GCA_035634055.1 Tepidisphaeraceae bacterium
GGGGTGTTCGCCGGCAACGCCGGCGGCTCGTCGGCGCCTGCGTACACGGCGGTGGTGGACTACTTCTTCAACACCGCCAGCCCGATCGTGCCCGAGGACGGCAACGCGCCGCAGGACACCACCCCGCCAGTGGTCAGCAACATCGCCGCCCAGCCGGGGAGCGGGCGGCTGACCATCTCGTGGCTGACGGACGAGCCGGCGCGCGGCGTGGTCGAGTACGGGTTGACCGACCAGTACGAGCTTGGCTCTGTCGCGCAGCCGACCCTCGGCAACAGCCACTCCGTCACGCTTAGCGGCCTTCAGCCCGGCCAAGCGTACCACTACCGCATTAAGGCCACCGACGCCGCCGGCAACGTGCGCGTCAGCGGCGACTTCACTGCAACGCCCGGCGAGCGCGCCGTGCGCTCCGATGACTTCACCGGCCCCACGCTCAACACGTCGCTGTGGCAGTTCGTCAACCCTGTCGGTGACGCGACCGTCGCGCTCGACGGGACGCGGGCGCTCATCGCCGTCCCCGGCGGTCGCGATCACGACGTCTGGGCGGGCGCGAACAACGCGCCGCGCCTCATGCAGGCGGCGGCGAACGAGGACTTCACCCTTGAGGCGAAGTTCGAGTCCCGCCCCGCCGGCCGGCACGCGCTGCAGGGGATGATCGTCGAGGCGGCGCCGGGGCGCTACCTGCGCTTCGACTTCCTCAGCGACGGCTCCGGGCTGCGCCTCTTCGCCGCCAGCTTTGCCAACAATCAGCCAACCGTGCGCGGCGACCAGCAGGCGGCGCTCGGCTGGGCGCAGGCGGCCGCGATGTACCTGCGCGTCCGCCGCACCGGCAACCAGTGGTCGCTGTCGTACTCCTACAACGGCACCGCCTGGATGCAGGCGGCCAGCTTCACCGAGTCGCTGGCGGTCACCAAGGTCGGCGTCTTCGCCGGGAACGCGGGCGGCGCTTCCGCGCCGGCGTTCACGGCGGCGGTGGATTACTTCTTCGACGCCGACGCGCCGATCACCCCGCAGGACAACGCCGCCCCCGTGCCGCGCGGCGACCTGTACCCCGCCGGCCCGGGCAAGACCATCACCGTCAACGCCGCCGCCGGCGTCCTCGCCAACGACACCGACATCGATGGCGACACCCTCACCGCGACGCTGCTGACCGGCCCCGCCAAGGGCACCCTCGCCCTCAACCCCGACGGCAGCTTCACCTACACCCCCGGCGGCTCTTACGACGGGCAAGACAGCTTCGTCTACCAGCTCAGCGACGGCCACGGCCACACGGGCACGGCCACCGTCATCCTCAAGGACGCCGTCATGTTCGGCACGCACGTCGCCGACATGAGCATGGGCCTGACGCACTTCGTCGTCCCGGCCGACTTCGACGGCGACGGCGACCTCGACCTCGTCTCAACCTCCGAGGCGACGCACACCGTTGCCTGGTTCGAGAACGACGGGAACCTGAACTTCACCAAGCGCGTCATCGACGCGAACCTCAACTCTGCCTATCCCGTGTCGGTGGCGGACCTGGATCAGGACGGCGACGCCGACGTGCTGGTCGGCGGGTACCGCGCGGATCTCTACGTGTGGTACGAGAACAACGGCGCCGGCGGCTTTACCCGCCGCAGCATCGGTGCGAAGGACGGCCCGCACTCGATCATCGCCGCGGACGTGGACGACGACGGCGACCTTGACCTCGTCACCGCCACGCAGGATGCGAACACGATCGCCTGGTACGAGAACAACGGCAGCCAGCAGTTCACCGAGCGCGTCATCGACGCGGCCGCCATGCTCGCCAAGTCGGCGCTGCCGGTGGACATGGACGCCGACGGCGACGTGGACATCGTCACCACCAGCTTCGGCGACGACACCGTCGCGTGGTACGAGAACGACGGGGACGGGAACTACACCAAGCGCCCGGTCGCGACCAACGCCGACGGCGCCTATTACGCCGTGGCGAGTGACATCGACAGTGACGGCGACCTGGACCTGGTCTCGGCCAGCCAGCTCGACAGCACCATCGCGTGGTACCGCAACGACGGGGCGGCAGGCTTCGTCAAGCAGGCGATCGACACCAACGCCAAGGGCGCGCGGGCGGTGTTCGTCGCCGACCTGGACGCCGACGGCCGGCCGGACGTGCTCGCCGCCAGCGTCGATGACAACACCATCGCGTGGCACCGCAACAACGGCAACGGGACGTTCACCAAAAACGTCGTGGCGACCGTGGGCGGCGCCTATGGGGTCTTCGCGTTCGACTTTGACGGCGACGGGCGGCTGGACGTGCTGTCGGCAGGGCGAAACGACGGGTCGATCAACGTCCACCGACAGCTCTACTTCGCGACCCCGCCAGCGGACAGCAGGCAGAGCATCGCGTCGGCTGAAGTGGCGTCGGCGGCAGACGAGCTGAAGCGCCCGATCGAAGAGCTCGAGCTCGTTGCGCCGGATCCCGCCGGGCCAGTCGAGTTGTAACAGCAGGCCTCTGCCCCCCCCGAAGGGGTGGAAGCGGATAGGACGGGCCTTGCAAAGCCGCAGCAGGCGGCAGCGCCCGGCACCGCGCGCACGCGCCGACGCAAGCCAACGGCCGCGCGGGCACGATTACGGAGCGAGAATGAACACGCCGCCACGCGTCAGCATCGGCCTGCCCGTCTACAACGGCGAGCGCCACCTCCACGCGGCGATCGACTCGATCCTCGCGCAGACGTACGGGGACTTCGAGCTGATCATCTCCGATAACGCCTCGACCGACTCCACCGGGGAGATCTGCCGTCAATATGCGCGGCAGGACGCGCGCGTCGCCTACCACCTTCTGCCGGAAAACGTCGGGGCCGCGGAGAACTTCAACCGCGTCTTCCACCAGGCGCGCGGCGAGTACTTCAAGTGGGCGGCGCACGATGACGTCTGCCTGCCCACGTTCCTGGAGCGCTGTGTCACCGCGCTCGACGCCGCCCCGCGCAGCGTCGTGCTGTGCATGCCCCGCACGACCCTCATCGACAGCGCGGGCCGCGTCGTCGGCGACCACGACGATGAGCTCGACCTGCGCCAGCGCTTCGCCACCGGGCGGATGGCGGAACTGGCGGTCAAGATCCTCTCGTGCGGCTGCCACTCGATCTTCGGCCTGATCCGCCGCGACGTGCTTGCGCGCACGCGACTGATCGGCGCGTACGTGGCGTCCGACACCGTGCTGCTGTCGGAGCTGGCGGCGGAGGGGCAGCTGTGGGAGATCCCCGAGCGCCTGTTCCTGGCGCGCATCCACGAGGACTGCTCGCACCGCAAATTCAAGACCCTCGAGGAGTACGCCGAGTGGTTCGCGCCGCGCGGCAACGGGAAGTACGTCCGTTTCCTGCGGACCAAGCTGGCGCTCGAGCAGGTCAAGGGGATCGCCCGCTCGTCCATGTCGCCGCTGGAAAAACCGCTGTGCGCCACCGCGTTCACCGCGGCCTGGACGGCGCGGCAAGCACGGATCGACGGCGGTGCAATGAAGCAGCGGCTGTTTCGCCGGCTCGGACTGCGCGGCAAGGCCGCCGCCGGCGCGGCGCAGTCGGTCTCGACGAACGGCGCGGCACATCAAGAGCTCGACGTGTCGGTGAACCAGAGCGTGAACTAAGAGTGGGACAGCGCGGCCCCGCCCGGCTACGACGCCGTGGCTCCGGGGTGCGCGCGCAGGCAAGTTGCTGAGGGAAACTATGAAGGTCGCAATTCTCGCCGGCGGCGTCGGCTCCCGATTGTCGGAGGAAACCGTCGTCAAGCCCAAGCCCATGGTCGAGATCGGCGGACAGCCGATCCTCTGGCACGTCATGATGCATTACTCCCACTACGGCTTCGACGAGTTCGCTGTCGCGCTGGGGTACAAGGGCGAGTACATCAAGAAGTTTTTCGTCGACTACTGCGACCTCGCCGGCAACCTCACGGTCCAGACGCGCAACGGCGACATCCTCCGCCACGGCCGCGTCAGCCAGGACTGGAAGGTCGACCTGATCGACACCGGCAAGGACACGCTCACCGGCGGCCGCATCAAGCGGCTCGCGCCGCACCTGGGGAACTCCACGTTCATGCTCACGTGGGGCGACGGCGTCTCCAACGTGAACCTGTTCGACCTGATCAAGTTCCACCGCTCGCACGGGAAGCTCGCGACCGTCACGTCGGTCCGCCCGCCGGCCCGCTTCGGGCACATGGTGTTCGACGGCGATCGCGTGGTCGAGTTCAACGAGAAGCCGCAGACCAGCGAAGGTTGGATCAACGGCGCGTTCTTCGTGCTGGAACCGGAGATCTTCGACTACATCGACGGCGACGAGACGCAGTGGGAGAAGGAGCCGATGGAGAAGCTCGCGCGCGACGGCGAGCTGATGGCGTACAAGCACGGGGACTTCTGGCAGTGCATGGACACGCTCCGCGACCGCAAGCTGCTTGAAGACTTGTGGTCCGCCGGCAACGCGCCCTGGGCAACGTGGACCAAGCCGCGTCCCGAGCGACCCGCGTCGCTGGAACTGACGGCCGATCGCGCCGCCGCCGCCGCCCGCCGCGCGCTTCAGCCGGCACCGATCTGATCGCATCGCACGATCCGCACGCACTTCGACTTGAACTGGAATAGAGGGAGAACGTAAATGCGCGTCCTGGTTACCGGGCACCTAGGCTACATCGGCACCGTCCTGACCCCAATGCTGCTAAGCGAGGGGTGGGAGGTGGTCGGCATGGATTCCGACCTTTACCGCGCCTCGACGTTCGGCGCGGGGATCGTGGACGTGCCGAACATCCAGAAGGACTGTCGCGACGCCGAGCTGGACGACCTCCGCGGCATCGACGCGGTGCTGCACCTGGCGGCGCTGTCGAACGACCCGCTGGGGAACTTCAACCCCGAGCTCACGTACGAGATCAACCACCGCGCGTCGGTGCGGCTGGCGGAGCTGGCCAAGCGGGCGGGGGTGCGGCGGTACGTCTTCTCCTCCTCGTGCAGCAATTACGGGGCGGGGGGCGATGACTTCCTCGACGAGCAGTCCGCCTTCAACCCCGTGACGCCTTACGGGCACTCCAAGGTCTTCGTCGAGCGCGACGTGGCGCAGCTCGCCAGCGACAGCTTCACGCCGACGTTCCTGCGCAACGCCACGGCGTACGGCGTGTCGCCGCGGCTGCGGTTCGACCTGGTGCTGAACAACCTCGTCGCCTGGGCGATGACGACCGGGCGTATCTTCATGAAGAGCGACGGCACGCCGTGGCGGCCGATCGTCCACATCGAGGACATCAGCCGCGCGTTCGTCGCCGCCCTCAAGGCGCCGCGCGAGGCGGTGCACAACGAGGCGTTCAACATCGGCCGAACCGAGGAAAACTACCGCGTGCGCGAGCTGGCGGAGATCGTCGCCGAGACCGTCCCCGGCTGCCGCATCGAGTACGCCGACGGCGCCTCACCCGACAAGCGCTGCTACCGCGTGAACTGCGACAAGGCGCTGCGCGTGCTCGAGCACTTCCGCCCGCAGTGGACCGCCCGCAAGGGCGCGCAGGAGCTGTACGCGGCGTACCAGAAGGTGGGCGTGACGCTCGAGGAGTTCGAGGGCCCGCGCTACCAGCGCATCGCGCACATCAAGCAGTTGCTCGAGCGCGGCGCGATCGACACCAGCCTCCGGTTCCGCCAGTCCGCGCCGGCGGCCGAGCAGCTCGCGGCCGTCTGAGCCGCGGCAGCCGCCGCCGCCCATGCCATCCCTTGTTGACCGATTCTCCCCTGTTTGATCTCCCCGACGGAGTTAATGCAATGACGTTGACCGAAGCCACGCCGCGGCAAGACGAGCCGTCGGCCGAACTGTTGAATGCCCAGTGCCGCTCGTGCGGCCGCGGCGGGCTGCTGCCGGTGCTGGACCTTGGCGAGACCCCGCTGGCCGACCACCTGCTCCGCACCGCCGATGCTCCGGAGGATCGATACCCGCTGGAGGTCGCCTTCTGCTCGCACTGCGCGATGGTGCAGATCCTCAGGACGGTCGACCCCGAGATCCTCTTCTGCCAGGACTACCCCTACTACTCCTCGTTCTCCGACCAACTGTTGGCGCACTCGCGCAAGAACGCGCTGGCGCTGATCGAGGACCGCAAGCTCGGCCGCGACAGCCTCGTCGTCGAGCTGGCGAGCAACGACGGCTACCTGCTCAAGAACTTCGTCGAGCAGGGCATCCCGGTGCTCGGCATTGACCCCGCCTCGGGCCCGGCGAAGGCGGCGGAGAAGGTCGGCGTCACGACGCTCAACACCTTCTTCACCCGCCAGCTCGCCCAGGAGCTGCGCGACACCGACCGCCGCGCCGACGTCGTCATCGCCAACAACGTCCTCGCGCACGTCGCCGACACCAACGGTTTCGTCGCCGGCATCGCCACGCTGCTGAAGGAGACCGGCGTCGCCGTCATCGAGGCGCCGTACGTCAAGGACCTGATCGAGCACGCGGAGTTCGACACCATCTATCACCAGCACCTGTGCTACCTGTCGGCCACGTCGGTCGACAAGCTGGCGCGACGGCACGGGCTGTACCTGAACAAGCTCGAGTGGCTGCCGATCCACGGCGGCACGCTGCGGTACTACCTCGAGCCGGTCGAGCGGGTCGGCCCGACAGTGAAGGAGACGCTGGAGAACGAGCGGCAACTCGGGATCGACCGCTACCCGTACTACCAGAACTTCGGCCAGCGCGTCCGCCAGATCGGGAGCGATCTGCGCGCGCTGC
The DNA here is from genome assembly GCA_035634055.1 of Tepidisphaeraceae bacterium. Classification (GTDB taxonomy): domain Bacteria; phylum Planctomycetota; class Phycisphaerae; order Tepidisphaerales; family Tepidisphaeraceae; genus JAICTV01. Next base: position 6,675 of record DASQDR010000184.1, read on the forward strand.
TCGGCCAGCTCAAGGCCCAGGGCAAGAGCATCGCCGGCTACGCCGCAGCGGCGAAGGCGTGCACGCTGCTCAGCTTCGCGGGCATTGGCGCCGAGACCCTCGACTTCATCGTCGACCGCAACGTGCACAAGCACGCGAAGTTCATGTCCGGCGCGCGCGTCCCGATCTTCGGCGTCGAGAAGCTGCTCGAGGAGCAGCCGGACTACTGCGTCATCCTTGCCTGGAACTTCAAGGATGAGATCATGCGCCAGCAGGCGGAGTACGCGCGGCGCGGCGGGAAGTTCATCATCCCGATCCCCAACCCCGAGATCCTGTGACGATGTCGACGACCACGCTTCAACCGCAGACCGCGCGCGTGCTCGATGGCGGCATCGACGCCGACGCCACCTGCCCCAACTGCGCCGGCCGAGGGATGTCGCCGTTCTTCGCGGTTGATGACATCCCGGTCCACAGCACGCTGCTGCTCGACAGCGCTGCCGAGGCGATGGCCTATCCGCGCGGCGACCTGCGGCTGGGCTTCTGCCCCGCGTGCGGGTTCATCGCCAACACGGTCTTCGACCCGCGCGTGCACGAGTATTCGCCGCGGTGCGAGGAATCGCAGGCGTTCTCACCCACGTTCAACGCGTTCGCGCAATCGCTGGCGCAGCGCTGGGTCGAACGCTACGGCGTGCGCGGCAAGACGATCGTCGAGATCGGATGCGGCAAGGGCGACTTCCTGATGCTGATCTGCGACGCGGGGAATAACCGCGGGATCGGCATCGATCCGAGCAGCCAGCCGCAGCGCATCCCGCCGGAGTTCCGCGAGCGCGTCCGCTTCATCCAGGAGCTGTACGGCGACCAGCACGCCAGCCTGCCGGCCGACGCGGTGCTCTGCCGCCACACGCTCGAGCACATCGCCCCGACCGGCGAGTTCCTGCGCACGATCCGCCGCGTGATCGGCGATCGCAAGGACGTTGTGGTGCTGTTCGAGCTTCCGGACGTCACGCGCGTGCTGCGCGAGGGCGCGTTCTGGGACATCTACTACGAGCACTGTTCCTACTTCACCCTTGGCTCGTTGGCGCGTCTGTTCCGCGCGTCCGGCTTCGACATCGTCGAGCTCGAGCGAGACTACGGCGACCAGTACTCGCTGATCGCCGCCCGCCCCGCCGACGCGCCGACGCCGCCGCAGTTGCCGGCGGAAGAGGACCTCGAACAGACCGCGCGCGACGTTCAGCAGTTCCGCCGCGCCGCCGCCGAGCAGATGGAGCGGTGGCGCAGCGAGGTGCTCGGTCGCGTGCAACGCGGCCAGCGCGTGGTGCTGTGGGGCGCGCTGTCGAAGGCGGTCTCGTTCCTCACCACGCTGGGGCTCCAGTCAGCGATCGAGTACGTCGTCGACATCAACACCTACCGCCAGGGCAAGTACATGCCCGGCACCAGCCAGCTCATCGTCGCGCCGAAGTTCCTCGTGGATTACCGCCCGGACCTGGTGATCGCGATGAACCCGATCTACCGGGACGAGATCCGCCGCGACCTGGATTCCATGGGCGTCACCGCCGACCTGGTCGCCGTCTGAATCGCGCAGTGGGAGACGTCCACTTGGTGTCCGTAGCCGATCAATTCACCTGCCCCGCGTGCCGCGAGGGCGAGATGGCGGGCTTCTTCGAAGTCGCGCAGTCGCCGATCCTCTGCAACATCCTTTGCCGCACCCGCGCCGACGCGCTTGCTGTTCCGCGCGGCCGGATTCACCTCGGGTTCTGCCCTGCGTGCGGGCACGTCTACAACACGGCGTTCGACGAGAAGCTGATGCAGTACGACGCGGCGTACGAGAACTCGCTCCAGTTCTCGCCGCACTTCCGCCAGTACCTGGAATCGGCCGCGGCGCAGCTCGTCGAGCGCTATGGCCTGCGCGGGAAGGACGTGATCGAGATCGGCTGCGGGCAGGGGGATTTCCTCTCGGCGCTGTGCCGCCTGGGCGGCAACCGGGGCACCGGATTCGACCCGAGCTTCGACGCCGCCAAGGCCGAGACCACGCTGGCCGAGGGCGCGCGAATCGTGCCGCAGTACTACTCGCACGAGCACAAGGACCGCCCGGTCGATCTGCTCTGCTGCCGCCACGTGCTGGAGCACATCCCGCGTCCGCTGGATTTCCTGCGCGAGCTGCGGCGGACGATGGGCGAGCGGCGCGACGTCGTGCTCTTCTTCGAGGTCCCCAACGCGCTGTTCACGCTCCAGCGCCTGGCGATCTGGGACATCATTTACGAGCACTGCTCCTACTTCACGCCGCAGTCGCTCCGCCGCACGTTCGAGCTGGCGGGATTCGAGGTGCTGCGCGTCGCCGAAGTGTTCGACGGGCAGTTCCTGACCATCGAGGCCCGGCCCGCGGATGCGGCCGGCGCCTGCGAGGCTCCGTCGGACGCGCTGCGGGATTCGGTCGCGCGGTTCGAGGCGGAGTACCGGTCGAAGGTGAAGCTCTTCGAGGAGCGCTTCGACCGCGTCGCCAGCGAGAAGCGCCGCGCGGTCGTGTGGGGCGGCGGGTCCAAGGGCGTGACGTTCCTCAACACGCTGCGGCTGTCGCCAGAAGTCGTGCCGTACGTGGTCGACGTGAACCCGCGCAAGGAAGGGCACTACGTCGTCGGCACTGGGCAGCAGATCGTCCCGCCGCGCCTGATGGCCGAATACGCGCCTCACGCGATCCTCATCATGAACGCGACTTACCGTCGCGAGATCGAGAGCACGTGCCGCGGGATGGGGATCGAGAGCGAGTTCTGGTGTGGGTGATCGAGTGATGTCAGGTGCGTCGCGAAAATTTCCGGTGGCCGTGATCGGCGGCGGGATCGTCGGGATGGCGACCGCGATGGCGCTGGCGCGCCGGCACCAGCTTTCGCTGGTGGTCGTCGAGGCGGAGCCGCGCGTCGCGTCGCACCAGACCGGCAACAACAGCGGCGTGATCCACTCCGGTCTGTACTACAAGCCGGGATCACTGAAGGCGACGCTCTGCGCCGAAGGGCGCGAAGCCATGTACGCCTTCTGCCGCGAGCACGGCGTCGCGTTCGAGCAGTGCGGCAAGGTCGTTGTCGCCACCGAGCCGCGCGAACTGCCCTCGCTGGACGAACTCGAGCGGCGCGGCCGGGCGAACGGACTCGTTGGCATGAAGCGGCTGGGGCCCGAGGCGGTGAAGGAGCACGAGCCTCACTGCACCGCCATCGCGGGGCTTTACGTCCCGGACACCGGCATCGCCGACTACGTCGCCGCCACCCGCGCGATGGCGAGGGTGATTGAGGCGCACGGCGGTCAGGTGAACCTGAAGACGGCGGTGCTCGGAATCCGCCGCGCGGATGACGAGGTAGTTCTTCAGACCAGCCAGGGCGACATCCGCTGCGGCGGCATCATCAATTGCGCCGGCCTGCACTCCGACCGCGTTGCGCGAATGGCGGGCGTCGATCCGAAGGTGCGGATCGTACCGTTTCGCGGCGAGTATTACCGCCTCTCCGACGCCGCCTGCCGCTTGGTCAAGAATCTTATTTACCCGGTGCCCGACGCGCGGTTCCCGTTCCTGGGCGTTCACTTCACTCGCATGATCCGCGGCGGCGTGGAAGCGGGCCCGAACGCGGTGCTTAGCTTCGCGCGGCACGGCTACCGCCGAACGAGCTTCAACCTCGCCGATTCGCTCTCGACCGCGAGCTACGGCGGCTTCTGGCGCATGGCGCGGAAGTACTGGCGCACCGGCTGCGGCGAGTTTTACCGCTCGATGAGCAAGCGGATGTTCCTCCGCTCGCTTCAGCGGCTGGTGCCGGAAGTGACGCTCGGCGACCTGGAGCCGGGCGGCGCCGGCGTGCGGGCGCAGGCGGTCGCGCCGACGGGCGCACTGGTGGACGATTTCAGCATCATCCGCGCGGAGCGCGCGGTGCACGTGCTGAACGCGCCCTCGCCCGCCGCCACGGCATCGATCGCCATCGGCCAGCATATCGCGGACTTGGCGGCGCGCGCGTTCGATCTGCCGACGGCGGCCTTGGCGCAGGCGGTATGAGCTTGGACCTCTCGATCCTGGTGATCTCCTACAACACGCGCGAGCTGACGCTCGCGTGCCTGGAGTCGGTTTTCGCGCAGACGCGGGCGGGGCTCGAGCTCATCGTGCTCGACAACGCCTCGACCGACGGATCGGCCGACGCGATCGCGGAGCGCTTCCCGCGGGTCCGGCTCATCCGCTCGCCGGAAAACCTCGGCTTCGCCCGCGCGAACAACGTGGCGGCGGAGCAGGCGACTGGCCGCTACCTGCTCCTGCTCAACCCGGACACGGTGGTGCTGGACGGTGCGATCGACAAGCTGCTCGCGTTCGCGGAGGCTCGCGCGGAGGCGCAGATCTTCGGCGGGCGGACGCTCTTCGCCGACGGCACGCTCAACCCCGCCTCGTGCTGGCGCCGCTCCACGCCCTGGAGCGCGGCGTGCATCGCGCTGGGGCTGACGTCGCTGTTCCCCCGGTCGAACCTGTTCGCGCGCGAGAGCTACGGGTCCTGGAAGCGTGATTCCGCGCGCGAGGTGGACATCGTCAGCGGGTGCTTCTTCCTCGTCCGCCGGCACGCGTGGGAAACGCTCGGCGGCTTCGACCCCGCCTTCTTCATGTACGGTGAGGAAGCGGACCTCTGCCTGCGGGCGCGGCAACTGAACTTCCGCTGCTTGATCTGCCCCGACGCCACCATCGTCCATCTCGGTGGCGCCTCCGAGCGCGTGCGGGCGGACAAGATGGTCCGCCTGCTCCGGGCAAAGGGGGACCTGGTGCGTCGGCACTGGCACCCGCGTTGGGTCCCTTTCGGTCTGCGCATGCTCGAGTTGTGGGCGCTGACCCGCGTGGCGGCGTTGCGAGCGGTCACCTTCGTGCGCCCGCACCGTCGCGACGCGTACCTGACCTGGCGGAGCATCTGGCGCCGTCGCCAGGAATTTACTGCGAGGGCGCAAGCCGCGGTATCCCAACCGTCGCCGCTCCTGCCGGATGCTCAAGAGAAGCGACTGCCCGGCCTGACCGGGTGACTCCTCTGACGTTCAAGGTCCACCAGCCGCGCAACCGATGTTGCGCAGGCGCACCATCCCGCGCATCCAACCGCGCGGGCGAAGGCTCGCGGAACTGACGTGAAAGCCCCTTGGCCAGCCACGACTGCTCCTGCACGGAGGCCCGATTTGAGGACAGAGCAACTGGAAGACGTGTGTTCGACCGTCGGCAACCTGATCCGCATCGCCGCAGTGGTGGAGCTAAAGGAAGTGGCGGCCGCCTGCGAGCTGGCTCAGCACGAGCCGTTGCAGGTGTCACTGCTGGATCCTGGCAAGCGGCCGCTCTCGGCGGACGACGACCTCCGCAACCGCCGGCTGCTCGAGGCGTTCGAGAAGTTCCGCTGGCACATTGAGATGATCCGCAACTGTAGTTGAGCAGCGCGCGAGCGCGCGGTGACGGCTACTTTCGATGAAACGAGCAGACCAGCATCGAGAGATGCTGGTCTTTTTTTGCGCCCGTGGTGACCTCAGTGACTCCGCTGCGCAAACGCGTGCGCGCCGCGGGCGCGACCGACGTTGCGTCAGTCGCGCCCGCAGCAGCGGTGGCGGCCGGTCAGTTGTAGTTGATGACCTGCCCGTTGTCCTCGAAGGCGTTGTCCTGCCACAGGACGTACTGGCTGTTGGCGCCGGCGGGGTAGATCGGGCCGAACGCCGAGCCGCGGCCCCAGCGGTTGTGGCGGAAGACGT
>DASQDR010000185.1:0-16344 GCA_035634055.1 Tepidisphaeraceae bacterium
GCCCGCGCCGCCGCCCGCGCCGCCGCCACCGCCACCAGCGGGTCCGCCGCGGCCCTGCTGCGCGCGGCGGAACTGTTCCCAGACGTCGCCTGCGCCCGCGCCGCCCTGAGGCCCGCCCGCGCCGACGCCGGCGTGGCCGAACTGATCGTAGTTGCGGCGCTTGCCCGGCTCGCTCAGCACGTCGTACGCCTCCTGCACTTCCTTGAACCGGTCCTCCGCCTGCTTGTTGTCCTTGTTCACGTCCGGGTGGAACTTGCGGACCAGCTTGCGGTGCGCCTTCTTGATCTCGTCCGGCGACGCCGTCCGCGGCACGCCGAGGATTTCGTAGTAGTCACGTTTCGCCATCGCGATAGGATTGTAGTGGGGGAGTTGCGATTTGCGATTTTTCCCGCGTTCGCGATGCGGTGGCAACGCGCGGCAACGCGCGGGGACGGCAGCGGCCGGTCTCCCCCGCGTGCCGGCGAACCGCGAAGCGGACCAACCGGAGTACCCCCGATGACCAGCGGTGAAGCCTGCCCGTTGCCGTCCCGCTCCCCCGGCGCCGAGGCCGCGGCCGTGGACGCCATGCTGCAATCGAAGCGCATCGTGATCGTCGGCCTGAGCGACGACCCCGCCCGCCCCAGCCACGGCATCGCCGGCTACCTGATCAGCCACGGGTTCGACGTCGTCGGCGTCAACCCGAACCACCGCGAGATCCTGCACCGCAAGTGCTACCCTACGCTGGCGGCGGTGCCGGGCGCGATTGACTTGGTCAACGTCTTCCGCCGCGCCGAGTTCTGCGCCGATGTGACCCGCGACGCGATCGCGGCCGGCGCCAAGGGCGTCTGGCTCCAGGCGGGCATCCGCAACGAGCAGGCCAAGCAGCTCGCCGCCGATGCCGGCGTGGCGTTCGTGCAGGACCGCTGCATCATGGTGGAACACATGTCGCGGCGGAGGGGGTGAGTGGGTGGCGCGTCAGAAGCGCGCGTGACGACGAAAGAAAATAATCACATCGTCCTTGCGCATCTCGCCGCGGGCTACCGCCAGCACGAGCGCTTCATACTCCGCGTTTGGTGGACCGAACGTCGCGTCGTTCATCCGCATGAATGTCCGTGCCGAGGCGGCGCCGACCCGCTTGTTCCCGTCGACGAACGGATGGTTCTGATCGAGATGGAACAGGTACGCCGCGCCCATCGCGGGGAGATCCGGATGCAGGAAACGGCCGCCGAAGACGAGGCGGGCATCGCCAGGGCAGAATCGAGCAGCCCCGCATCGCGTAGCTCCGGGCTTCCCCCGTACCGCTCGATCATCAGGCGGTGAACGCGCAGGACCAAGTCTCGATCAAGAAAGAGCGGCGGGGCGGTCATTGTGCCAGCCGCCTGAGGACCTCGTCGTACTTTTCAACCGTCTCCTGAAGCGCCGACTCGAAGCGACGCTGTCGCTCCGCTTCGCTGATCGCGCGGATCACGATCGTCCTTCCCTCGGCAGTGATTGAGAGCGGGTCTGCTCGTGGATTCCGATCGCCTCGAGTTGCTCAGCGTCGAGTTCCAGGACGAGGCGATCTCGCCGGCGGATCAACTTCGTGGTGATGACCGTGTCCATTGTTTCGCCCCTAGGGCACCATTCTACACCGTGATTCGTGCATCCGCCCTGCGCGGCGGCAAAATAACGCGCTCGCGCGCCCGCGGCGCAACGGCTACACCGTCGTGATGAACTCCGACAACGGCCGCAGCGTTTCGGTTTGGATGGCGACGCAGGACACGCCCGCCGGGCCGCGGCTGGCGGAGGATGCCGCCTGCGACGTCTGCGTGGTCGGGGCGGGCATCGCCGGGCTCACCACCGCCTACCTTCTCTCGCGCCAGGGGCGCAAGGTGATCGTCCTGGACGACGGCCCGACCGCCGGCGGCGAGACCGCGCGCACCACCGCCCACCTGGTCTTCTACAACGACGACGGCATGTCCACGATCGAGCGGCTGCACGGCACGGACGGGCTGCGCCTGGCCACCACCAGCCACATGACCGCCGTCGACACCATCGAGGAAATCGCGCGGCGCGAGAGCATCGCCTGCGACTTCCACCGCGTGAACGGCTACCTCTTCATCACGCCCGGCGGGCAGGGGATGGACTTCCTCAAGCAGGAGCTCGACGCGTCGCACCGCGTCGGGCGGCGCGAGGCGCACTTCGTCGAGCGCGCCCCGCTCGACGGCTTCAACACCGGCCCGTGCCTGTGCTACCCGAACCAGGGGCAGTTCCACCCGCTGAAGTACCTGTCCGGCCTGGCCGAGGCGATCCGCCGCAACGGCGGCGCGATTCACAACCAGACGCACGCAGCGTCGGTCACCGGCGGCTCGCCGGCGAAGGTCCAGACCAGCCAGGGCCGCGTCATCACCGCCGGCGCCGTCGTTGTCGCCACCAACACGCCGGTGAACGACCGCGTCGTCATGCACACCAAGCAGCACCCGTATCGCACGTACGTGCTTGGGTTCAAGGTGCTCAAGGGGTCGGTCGCGCGCAACCTCTACTGGGACACGCTCGACCCGTACCACTACGTGCGCTTGCAGGAGTTGGACGAGCAGCACGAAGTGCTCATCGTCGGCGGCGAGGACCACAAGACCGGCCAGGCCAACGACCCCGCCCGCCGGTACGACGCGCTGGAGCGATGGACGCGCCCGCGGTTCCCGCAGGCGGGCGAGCTGCTCTTCCACTGGTCCGGGCAGGTGATGGAGCCGGTGGACCACCTCGCCTATATCGGCCGCAACCCGATGGACGAGCCCAACGTCTTCATCGCCACCGGCGACAGCGGCATGGGCATGACCCACGGCACCATCGCCGGGCTGCTGCTGACGGACCTGATCGTCGGCCGGCCCAACGAATGGGAAGCGCTCTACTCCCCCGGCCGCAGCCCGCTGAAGGGGGCGACGACGTACGTGAAGGAGAACGTGAACGTCGCCGCCAAGTATGGCCAGTGGCTCACCCCCGGCGAGGTCGCCAGCGAGAGCGAGATCGCCCCCGACACCGGAGCGATCCTCCGCCGCGGGGCGAGCAAGGTCGCGTGCTACCGCGACTCGCAGGGCCAACTCCACCAGTTCACCGCCGTCTGTCCGCACCTCCAGTGCATCGTTAGCTGGAACGGCCTGGAGCGCTCCTGGGACTGCCCCTGCCACGGCTCGCGCTTCGACGCGCTGGGTAAGGTCGTCAACGGCCCCGCGAACACGAACCTCGAGCCGATGGGGTGATCCGCCGGAGGCTGAGGCCGAGGAGACCTTTACATGTTTATTCGTCGCAATGGTGGGCGAGGCGGACGAACGGTGGGAAGTACCCGCGACAGGATTCGAACCTGTGACCTCCGGTTTAGGAAACCAGCGCTCTATCCAACTGAGCTACGCGGGCGGCACGGGAAACGGTAGCCCGCGGGTGGGAACAGGGCAAGTGAGAGGCGCGCGCGCGAGGCGGGAGGTTCAGCTTCACTTGCCGCGCGGCGGGTAGGGGGGGCGGACCGGGGGTTCCTCCACGCCGTCCTCGGGATCAATGCCGATGCGGCGGACGCGCGGGCCGAGGCGGCAGAGGATTTCATAGGTGATGGTCTCGGCGTGGCGGGCCAGCTCGTAGGCGCTGGCGGGGGAGAGCGGGTCGTCATCGATGATGACCACCTCGTCCTCCAGCGTCGCCTGCGGGACGTCGGTCAGGTCGACGGTGATCAGGTCCATGCTGACGCGCCCGATGACCGGGGCGGGGCGGCCGTGGACGACCATCGCGCCGCGGTTGGAGGCGAGGCGCGGGTAGCCGTCGGCGTAGCCGATGGGGACCAGGCCGATGCGGCTGTCGCGGGCGGCGGTCCACGTGTGGCTGTAGCCGACGCCCTGGCCTTTGGGGATGTCGCGGATGCCGACCAGCGGCGCCACGAATTTGGCGGCCGGGCGAAGCGCGCGGTCCAGCGACGGGCGGCTGGTCGGGTCCATGCCGTACAGGCTGATGCCCGGGCGGACCATGTCGAACTGCGCCGCGGGCAGGAAGAAGATCGCCGCGGAGTTGGCCGCGTGCAGCAGCGTCCGGCCGGCCAGCGGCTCGCTGACGCGGCGGAAGTGGGCGAGCTGCTCCTCGCCGATCATGTCGCCGGGCATGTCGGCGGCGGCGAGGTGCGTGCAGCACCCCGCCAGCCGCAGCGCCGGCCAGCGGGCGATCTGCTGGAGCAGCTCGACGGCGCGGTCCACGTTCACGCCGCTGCGCGCCATCCCGGTGTCGATCATCACCTGGATCAGGGCCGGCTGCTCGAGCCGGGCGGCGATGCGGGCGACGTCGTCGGCGGCGCTCTTGCTGCACAGCGTGAGGTGCCAGCCGTTGCGCACCGCCAGCTCGATCCGCTCGCGCTGCGCGCCGACGAACGCGCACTCGACCGGCTGCATGACCATGATCGGCACGACCGCCCGCGGCAGGGCGGCCGCCTCGTCGATCGTCGCCACGCCGAGCATGTCCACCGCCGGCGCTTCCTGCCCGGCGGGGCCGGTGAAGTTGGTCAGGGCGTCGGCGACCAGGCAGGCGTCGTGCCCGTAGCCGTTCGCCTTGACCATGGCGCACACCTTGACGCCCGGGCGCAGCCGCGAGCGCAGCACGCGCACGTTGTGCAGCAGGGCCGAGCGTGAAACCAACAACCGCGGCATGCCCGCGGCGGCGCGAACGTCCATGAGGGGAGTGTAGCGAAGCGGAACGGGCGGCAGAAGTTGGCGGCTTGTGGGCCCACGAGCCACGCGGAGCGCCCCGAGGGCAGCAACGACCTAAGCGCGGGGGCGGGGGCGGCGGCTACTTCTGGCGGAAGACGATTCGGCCCTTGGTCAGATCGTACGGGCTGATCTCGACCTTGACCCGGTCGCCCGGCAGGATGCGGATGAAGTGCTTGCGCATCTTGCCGGAAACGATCCCGAGAATCTCGCGGTCGCTCCCGTCCAGGCGCAGCTTGAACATGGCGTTGGGCAACGCCTGGGACACGATCGCTTCCATCTCAATCGCTTCGGACTTGGCCACGCAGGGTGCTCCGGGTTTCGCTCGCGGGAATTCGGACGAAGGACGACGGCGCGTATCGTATGCGGCAGGGCGGGGGATGACAAGGCAACCAGGTGAGGGGGTGATAAAGGCGAGATGGGTCACGCCACCTGCCTCTCGGGCACCCTCACGGTTCGTCCGACCCACTCAGGTCCTCAGGCTCTCGACGATGCGTTGATAACTTTCACGCCGCCAGTCCGGGGCGGAGCCGGCGGCGACGTCGGGGAAGTAGGCGTTGAGGTTTTCCTTCGTCACGCTCCACAGGCCGAAGACCTTGACGCCGGGCGTGTCGACCACCGAGCCGCCGAAGTCCAGGGGGTACCAGCGGGCGGAGGTGGTGGTGTGCTTGCCCTTGGCGGTGAAGGCGCTGACGTCGCCGACGCGGATGTCGAGCGTGGGCTGGACGGCGCGGATCAGGCTGCTCTTGCCGACGCCGCTGTGGCCCGCCAGGACCGTCACGCGATCCTTGAGGAGGGTGCGGAGCTCCTCGAGGCCGATATGGTGCTCGACGCTGGTGCGCAGGGTGTGGACGCCTAGCCACTCGTAGTGGTCTAGGACCTCATCCGCTTCGCGGAGGGCATCGGTCGGCGCATCGGAAGGAGCGGGGGCGTCCGTTGGCGCGGACGGGAGGGCGCCCGGCCCTGCCGGGTCGGCTTGAAGGGCGAGGTCGACCTTGTTCAGGCAGATGATGGGTTGGAGCTTGCCGGCCTGGGCGGCAATGATCAGCCGATCGACCAGGCCCCACTTCACCTGCGGGTGGAGCAGGCTGGCGACGATCAGCATCTGGTCGGCGTTGGCGACGATGGGGTGCTGGTCGTGGCCCTTGAAGCTGTCGGTGCGCGACAGCACCGTCGCGCGCGGCAGCACCTGCTCGATGACCGCTTCCGGCCGGCCGAGGTCGTCCTTGGTGCCGCTCTCGCGAAAGCGCACGCGGTCGCCGACGACGATCGCCGTCGCCGCCACGCGCGTGAGGGTCTTGCGCGTGACGCAGAGGTAGATCGTGCGCTCGGATTCCACCTCGCAGAACAGCGAGTAGACCTGGAGCACCTGCCCGACGCGCAGGGAGTCGAGGTCGGCGGCGGCGGCGCTGCCGGCGATCCCCTCGGCGGCGGCGCGCATGGCGGCGGTGCGCAGGATCTTGTCCTGCTCCGCCGTCTTCGAGCGGTTGCTGAAGCGCTGCTGCTGATCGTTGTGATCGGCGTCGAAGTCGCCGGCCAGGTAGCGCCCGGTCAGGTCCTGCTCGCGGCTGTTCTTCTTGCGGCGCCTGGCACTCATCCGGCACGTGAGTGTGAGTCGCCGCGGCGGAAATGACAAGGTTTGAGTCGCCGGACGCCCGTCCCTAGAATCCGATCTTTAACCCCCCGGGAGCGTGCGTGACGGTTTCGCTGCCTCAGCTTGAGCAAGGGTACGAGAAGAAGGAGAAGTGCGGGATCTTCGGCGTGTGGGGCACGCCCGAGGCGTCGGCGCTGTGCTACACGGGGCTGTTCGCGCAGCAGCACCGCGGGCAGGAATCCGCCGGCATCGCCGTCACCGACGGCGCGACGCTCAATGGCCATACCGGCATGGGCCTGGTCAGCCAGATCTTCCCGCCGCGGATGATCAAGGAAGAGCTGGCCGGGAAGGCGAGCATCGGGCACGTCCGTTACTCCACGACCGGCTCGTCCAAGCTGCTCAACGCCCAGCCGCTCTTGCGGCAATACTCCATGGGCCCGGTCGCCGTGGCGCACAACGGGAACCTCATCAACGCCGCGCTGCTGCGCAGCGAGTACGAGCGGATGGGGCACATCTTCCAGAGCACGACCGATACCGAGATCATCGTCCACCTGCTGGCCAAGCCGTCGCACGTGAGCAAGGCCGATCCGCTGCCGCACGTGCTGAAGCACCTGCAGGGGGCGTTCAGCCTGCTGTTCTTGTTCCCCGACCGGATGGAAGCGTGCCGCGACCCGTGGGGCGTGCGCCCGCTCGCCTTGGGCAAGACCGCCGACGGGCACTGGTGCGTCGCCAGCGAGACGTGCGCGTTCGACGCCATCGGCGGGACCTACGTGCGCGACGTCGAGCCGGGCGAGATCGTCCGCATCGACGACTCCGGCCTGACCAGCCGCATGTACGACCACCGCCCCGACGAATCCGCTCACTGCTTCTTCGAGCACGTCTACTTCAGCAACCCGGCCAGCAAGGTGTTCGGGCAGACGGTGCACATCGTGCGCGAGCAGCTCGGGCGGCAACTGGCGCGCGAGGCGCCGGCGGAGGCGGACTACGTGATGCCGATGCCGGACTCCGGCCGCAGCGCCGCCCTCGGCTTCGCCAAGGAATCGCTCATCCCGTTCGAGGAAGGGATCGTCCCGAACCGCTTCGTCGGCCGGACGTTCATCCTGCCCGGGCAGGCGGCGCGCGACCGGGCGGTGGCGCTGAAGCTGAACATCATCCCGGACGTGGTGGCCGGCAAGCGGATCATCCTGGTGGAGGATTCGGTGGTCCGCGGCACGACCACGCGATCGAAGATGCGCGCGCTGCGCAACGCGGGGGCGAAGGAGATCCACCTGCGCGTCTCCTGCCCGCCGATCCGCCACCCGTGCTTTTACGGGATCGATTTTCCGACCAGCACCGAGCTGATCGCGCACGAGCGGTCGGTGGAGCAGATCCGCGACTTTTTGGAGGTGGACAGCCTGGCCTACCTGTCGCTGGAAGGCATGCTCGCGTGCGGCAAGGCCCACCGCCCCGAGTCCTACTGCACCGCCTGTTGGAGCGGGGATTACAAGATCCCCATCGACAACCCGCAGAGCAAGTTCAGCTTCGAGCGCGAGCAGATGAAGATGTTCTAACCCTGCCCCGCGCGCGTCCCGCCGCCCTGACCTGAAAGAATCGAAAGAATTCATGGTCGCGCCGTTGCGCCGCGCTCGTTATTGATCCGCAGTGGCGGCTCGTAAAACGTCACGCTGGCATCGCCTTCCGCCGATAAGTCAGTCGGGCCGAGTAAGCCGGGCACCCTTTACGAAATTCGGGGGGCGGTAGCGCGGCGACGCGGGTGGCAACGCCCGAGCGGAGAGCGGCGGATGAAGGCATCGCTGGAGAAAAAGGTACTCGCCGGGCTCGGGCTTGCCAGCGTGCTGGTGGCGGGGGTGACGGTCGCCTACTACGTCGGCATGGGGCGGGTCATCGCCAGCAGCGGGCAAGTGAACCAGTCGCACGCGCTGATCAGCGCGCTGGCCCACCTGAGCACCCGCGTGCAGCGCGTGCAGATGTCGACCCGCGGGTACCTCTTCACCGGCGACCCCGCCCTGCGCGCGGCGCACGCCGAGGCGCGCGAGCAGGTGGCGCAGGCGCTGGCGGCGGTTCGCGACGCGGCGCAGAGCCACCCGGAGTGCCTCCAGCACGCCGAGGAGATCACCCTGCTGGTCCGCGAGCGGCTCAGCAGCTTCCAAAATTTTTTCACGCTCAGCGACCGCTTCGGCCGCCAGGCAGCCGGACTGGTTGCGGTGACCGGCTACCGCCAGGACGTCGCTGACCCCCTTATCGAGCGCATCGAGCACCTCATCGGCGATGCCCGCACGATGCTCGCGCACGACGAGGACCGATCGACCCGGTGGCACCGTCGGATGCTGTGGCTCCTGATCGCCTGCGCCGCCGTGGAGATCACCTGCGCGCTGGCGGCCGCCTACGTCATCCGCCGGGACCTGCGCCAGCGCCGCCGCGCCGCCGACGAGCTGCGCGCCAGCGAGGCGACGCTGCGCGGGTTCTACGACAGCGGCGTGACCGCCATGGGCATTGCCGAGATCGTCGGCAATGACATCGTCGTCGTGTCGGCCAATGCGATGACCGCCTCCCTCTACGGCAGGCCGGCGGCGCAGTTGGTCGGGCGGCGCATTTCCAACCTGGGCGCGCCGCCCGAGGTGACGCGGCTGTACATCGAGAAGTACGACGAGGCGCGGCGGCGCGGCGCGGCGGCGCAGTTCCAGTACGGGCGGCGGACGCCGCTGGGCGAGCGCTGGTTCAGCGCCGCCGTCTGCCCGATCGCCTCGCCGGGCGCCGCGCGGCGCTTCTCCTACGTCCTGCTCGACGAGACCGACCGCAGGGCCGCCGAGGTCGCGCTGCGGCAGCACATCGAGCAACTCGCCCAGGCAAAGGCGACGCTGGAGAAGCAGTCGGCGGCGCTGGCGGAGGCGCGCGACCAGGCGGACGCCGCCAGCCGCGCCAAGAGCCAGTTCCTGGCCAACATGAGCCACGAGATCCGCACGCCGATGACGGCGATCCTCGGCTATGCCGACCTGCTGGCCGACCCCGCGACCGGCGACGCGCAGCGGCAGCAGTGGACCGGCGTCGTCCGCCGCAACGCCCGCCACCTGCTCGAGCTGATCAACGGGATCCTGGACCTGTCCAAGATCGAGTCCGGGCGGATGACGCTCGAGAGCGTCTGGTGCGACCCCGCGCAGATCGTTGGCGATGTCGTGGAGACGCTGCGCCCGCGCGCCGTCGAGAAGGGGCTGTCGCTCCGGCTCGACTTCGAAGGCGCCGCCCCGCGCCGCACGACCAGTGATCCGCTGCGGCTGCGGCAGGTGCTGCTCAACCTGGTCGGCAACGCCGTGAAGTTCACCGAGGCCGGCGAGGTGCTCGTGCGCGTCACGTCCGACCCCGCCGATGGAACGCTGCAGTTCGAGGTGCGCGACACCGGCATCGGGATATCCGCCGAGGAACTCGCCCGGCTGTTCCGCCCGTTCACGCAGGCGGACGAATCGACCACCCGCCGCTTCGGCGGCACCGGGCTGGGGCTGGCGATCACGCGGCGGCTGGTCGCGATGCTAAACGGGACGCTGGAGGTGAGCTCGGAGGTCGGCATCGGCACCACGTTCCGCGTGACGCTGCCGGTGCGAACCGCCGACGCCGCCGCGGCTCCCCCAGCCGAGGGGAGCGCCGAGGCCGAGATTTACGCCGGCGCGGGCGAGGTCGCGCCGACGCGGCTGCGCGGGTCGATCCTGCTGGCGGAGGACGCGCCCGACACGCAGCGGCTGCTGTCGGTGCTGCTCGGCAGCGCGGGGGCGGACGTGACGCTGGTGGGCAACGGTCGAGCCGCGGTCGACGCCGCGTCGGCGCGCCCGTTCGACCTGGTCGTGATGGACATGCAGATGCCGGAGATGGACGGCTACGCCGCCACCGCGGAGATGCGCCGTCGCGGCGTGACCGCGCCGGTGATCGCCCTGACCGCCAACGCGAGGGCGAGCGACCGCGACCGCTGCCTGGGCGCCGGGTGCGACGATTATCTGACCAAGCCGCTGGACGTGCCGCTGCTGATGCGCCGCGTGCAGCACCACCTGGGCCCGCGCGCCGCGCCGGACCCGCTGGCCGCGGCGTAAGTGCCTCAGGGGCGTGCGGAGGGCGCCGTTCGGCGGCAGCCGCGCGACGCGCGCGGCCGCTCCGCGTTCTGCGGCATGCCCGTCACGTCCGGCAACCGTGCTACGGGCGGATCAAGTTGCCCCGGTTTCCACTCGATATCGACACGGGGAGATGTCCCTGCGCGCGGCCGAAGCCGGGCGGGCAGTGGCGGGCGGGCGGGCGGGCGTTGGCGCGGCCGGGCAGACTTATGACCAAGCGGTGGACATCAGATCGGAAGATCGCACTCGCCTTCACCGCCGCGCTGGCGCTGCTGGCGGCGCTGCCGATGGTGGTCTACCAGAACAAGAGCCGCCTGCTCGATTCCAGCCGCCTGGTGGTGCACACTCACGAGGTGCTGGACGCGCTGGAAGCGGTGCGGCTGTCGCTCGTCCAGGCCGAGAGCGAGCAGCGCGGTTACCTGGTGAGCGGCCGCGTCGAGTACCTCGAGCCGTACAAGCGCGCCGCCGCCGACAGTCGCAAGGCCCTCGCCCGCGCGACCGAGCTGACGGTGGACAACGCGGATCAGCAGCGCCGGCTGGAGCAGCTCCGGCCGCTGATCGCGCGGCGGCTGTTCGAGCTGGAGCAGGCCTGCGGCGCGCGGCTCCAGCAGGGCCCGGAGGTCGCCAGCCGGATCGTGCAGATGAACGCCGAGCGCGGCACGATGGCGCAGGTGCGCCACATGATCGCCGCGCTGCGCGATGAGGAAGCGCGGCTGCTCGAGCAGCGCTGCCAGAAGCTGCGCGAGAGCGTCGCCAACGGCACCGGGTTGTTCTGGGTGATCACCGCGCTGAACTTCGCGACGGTCGGCGCCAGCCTGTTCTGCGTCAACCGGTACATGATGCACCGCCGGCGCACCGAGGCGTCGCTGAAGCGCGCGGCCGAGTGCGCCGAGGCAGCCAACGTCGCCAAGAGCGCGTTCCTGGCGAACATGAGCCACGAGCTTCGCACGCCGATGACCGCTATCATCGGGTACGCCGACGTGCTGCTGGAGCCGGGGCAGAGCGAGTCGGACCGCCTCGAGTCGCTCCAGACCATCCGCCGCAACGCGCGCCACCTGCTGGACCTGATCAGCGACGTGCTGGACATCTCCAAGATCGAGGCGGGCAAGATGACCGCCGAGCGGGTCGAGTGCGACCTGCCGCAACTGGTTTCGGACGTGGTCTCGATGATGCGCTCGCGGGCGCTGGAGAAGGGGCTGACGTTCGAGCTGCGCTGCGTCACGCCCGCGCCGCGCCGCGTCTGGACCGACCCGCTGCGGCTCAAGCAGATCCTGGTGAACCTGCTCGGCAACGCCGTGAAGTTCTGCGACAAGGGCGGCATCGAGCTGCGCGTCTCCTTCGACACGGGAGCGGGCGGGGCGGCGGACGCCGCGGACGGCGCGGCGGGGGGCACCTTGAGGTTCGAGGTCGCTGATACCGGCATCGGCATCAACGACGAACAGATCGGCCGGTTGTTCCAACCGTTCATGCAGGCGGACGCGTCGATGACCCGCCGCTTCGGCGGCTCGGGGCTGGGGCTGGTGATCAGCCAGCGGCTGGCGGCGCTGCTCGGCGGCGGCATTAGAGTGCAGTCGCGGCCGGGGCTGGGGAGCACCTTCACGCTGACCATCGACGCCGGTGCCGCCACCACCTCGGCGGAATTCGTGAACGACCTGAGCGAGTCGGTCCTGTCGCGCCAAGCGTCCGCGCCGGTCGCGCCGGTCGCGCTCAGCGGCACCATCCTTCTGGCGGAGGACGGGTACGACAACCAGCGGCTCATCTCCGCGCACCTCCGCGCCGCCGGCGCCGAGGTGGTGATCGCCGACAACGGGCAGATCGCGCTGGACCTGGCGATGGCGCGGCCGTTCGACCTGGTGCTGATGGACATGCAGATGCCGGAGATCGACGGCTACGCCGCCGCCAGCGAGCTGCGCCGCCGCGGGCTCGCCGAGCTGCCGATCGTCGCGCTGACGGCTCACGCGATGGTCGAGGACCGCGCCAAGTGCATCGCCGCCGGGTGCAGCGATTACCTGAGCAAGCCGGTGGACAAGCAGCAGTTGCTGGCGACGGTGCAGCGGCACCTGTCGGCGACGCAGGCGCGGCGGGCGAAGGGGCGCAAGCCAATCGCCACGGGCGGCCGGGCCGGGCTGCGCAGCACCTTCGCCGACGAGCCGGAAATGCAGCAGGTGCTGCGCGAGTACGTCGCGGGGCTCCCGCGGCAGGTGGCGCAGGTGGCGGCGCTGCTCGACCGCCGCGACATGGACGCGCTGCGGCGGGCGGCGCACCAGATCAAGGGGGCGGGCGGCGGGTACGGGTTCATGCCACTCACCGACGCCGCCGCCAAAGTCGAGCGCCTCATCATGGCGGGCGCCGCCGGCGACGCGGTCGCCAGGCAGGTCAGGGAGCTGCTCGACGTGATCCGCAGCGTCCAGGACTACGAGCCGGAAAACGAACGACAACGGGAGGCCGCGTGAACCAGCGCATTTTGATCGTCGACGACTCGAAGAACATCCACGCGCTGCTCAAGGCGCGGCTCAGCGGCGAGCCGGTCGAGCTGCACTCCTGCTTCACCAGCGAGCAGGCGCTGACGACGGCGGGGCAACTGCTGCCCGACCTGATCCTGCTCGACGTGGACATGCCGGACACCAACGGCTTCGAGGTTTGCCGCCGCCTCAAGGCGCAGCCGGCGACGATGAACGTCCCGGTCGTCTTCCTCACCGGCGCGGGCTCGACCGATGAGAAGATCCGCGGGCTGGAGCTGGGCGCGGTCGATTACATCACCAAGCCCTTCGAGCCCGCCGAGCTGCGGGCGCGCGTGCGCGCGGCGCTGCGCACCAAGTACCTGCTGGACCTGCTGAACAAGAAGGCGATGATCGACGGGCTGACCGGCCTGTGGAACCGCACCTACTTCGACCAGACGCTGGCGGCGCAACTGTCGCTGGCGCGGCGGAGCGGGCAGGCGGTCTCGGTCGTCATCTGCGACCTCGACCACTTCAAGGTCATCAACGACCGCTGCGGCCACCTCACCGGCGACGAGGCGCTGCGCGTGGTCGCGGCGTGCATGCAGGCGACCTGCCGCATCGAGGACGTCGTCTGCCGCATCGGCGGCGAAGAGTTCGGCATCATCGTTCCCAGCACCCCGGCGGACCGCGCCTACATCATGGCCGAGCGGCTGCGGAAGAACATCGAGAAGCTCAGGCTCACCCATCGCGGCACGTCGGTTCCCATCACGTGCAGCTTCGGCATCGCCGACCTGGCGACCTGCGGCGACGCCAACCTGGTGCAGGCGGCGGACGCGGCCCTTTACCGCGCGAAGCAAAACGGCCGAAACCGCATCGAGATGTCCGGCCAGAACGAGCCCGCGGCCGTGACGATGCGCGTGGCCGGGTGAGCGCGCACGTGGCCGGTTGCGCGCAGGCGATCGCTCTGGCATCGTGAACGCGCCCGCGGTGCGCGCGCGCGGGCGCTAGGGGACGACCGCGTCGGCCTCGATCTCGATCAGCGCGTCCTTGTCGATCAGTCGCGGCACCTCGAGGATACTGGTCGCCGGGCGAATCTCAGCGAAGACCTCGCCGTGCACGCGCGCGACCTCTTCCCACTGCGTCACGTCCGTGACGTACATGCGCGTGCGGATCACGTCGTTCAGCGAGCCGCCCAGTTCCCCGATCGCCTTGGCGATGATCGCCAGCGACCGCCGCGCCTGCTCGCCGACGGCCTTGGGATAGGTGCCATCGGCGTTGATGCCGACGGTGCCGGTGACGGCGATGCAGTTGCCGCTGCGAACCGCGCGGCTGTAACCCATCAGCGGTTCCCACTTCGATCCGCTGCTGGCGCAGCGCCGGCCGGCGCGGTCGGTGACGGTGATGTTGATGTCGCTGCTCATGTTGCCGATCCTCCTCGTGCGCGGTGAGAATAGCCGACGCCGCGCGCCGGCGACAGGAGCCAAATGACCGATCGATCCGAGTCCAACCCCGCGGCCGGCGCGGGCAGCGCGTTCTGGCAGTGGTTCGTCCGCCACGAGGCGGAGCTGCGCACGAGCGCGGCCGATCACGTGCCGGACCGGATCGAGGCGGAGCTTCGGCGGATCGACCCGCGCCTTGGCGTCGAGCTGTCAGACCCGGGCGAGCAGCGCGAGATGATCCTCACCGCCTGGTCGCGGCGCGACGCGTTCGGTGCGGTGCGCGACCTCGTGGCGGCCGCGCCGGCGGCGTCGCTCCCCAACTGGCAGATCATCGCCCTGAAGCCGCCGCGCGGGTTCCGCTTCAGCGTGGATTTCGAAGGGCTGCGCATCGACGCCGCCGGGATGCGATTCGATCCGCTCGCGTCCCCGCAAGCGCCCGAGGCGCTGGGGCTGCGGATCTACGTCAGCGGCGCCCCGCCCGCCGACGAGCGCTGGTCGCGCGCGCTGCCGCTGGTGATCGAGACCGGCCTGGGCGAGGAGGCCGCCGCCGAGATCGCGCACATCGAACCCGCCCCTGCCCCGCCCCCGGACGAGAAGGCCCTGCCGCTGGAGCAGCTCGCGGCGTACGTGAAGTGGCACCGCAAGACGATGATTGGCGATCGATGATTGGAGCTCGAATGTTCCCGTCGCGGGACAGGGGCGGCCCCCTTCCTCATTCGGAACTCAACATTCATTTTGCGTCACTTCCCCCGTGGCATCCCGCCGGCAGCAGGGCGTCGATGCCCTCGTCGGCGCCGTGCTTCCCCCGCGTCGCGTAGCCGCCGATGAAGGTCATGTTGCGGCGGTCGCAGTACCAGACCATCACCTCGACCTGCACGACCGCGCCGCTCGCGCTGGCGCCGGCGGCGGACCAGACGCGGCGCTCGTGGCCGAGCAGGTCGTGCACGGGGCGCAGCGCCGGTCGGTCCTCGAGGCGGTCGAGCGACGCGACCTGCCGCACGAGGCTGGCGACGACCTCCTCCGGCACGTCTCCCTCGGTCAGCCGGCTGCGCCCGGGCGCGCCCGGGTTGAAGAGGATCGTCTGCTGCTTCGGCCCCGTGAACAGCAGCCCGCCGCCGCCGCCGCCACCGCCACCGCTGCCCGCGCCGCCCGCCGTGTTGCCGCCCGCGCCCGCCGCCTCGCGGCGGTAGCCCGGCGGGGGGACGAATGCCGGCAGCACGCCTTCGGCGGCGGCGCTGGTGTGGCACTGGACGCTGGCGAGGATCGGGCGGTGCGCCGCCAGCAGCATCGACTTGCCCCCGCCGGCGCCGCCCGCGCCGGTGACGATCGACACCACCCGCCGGTCCTGCGGGCAGTTCCAGATCGTCACCGCCGCCCGCGCCGCCCGCGCGGCATTGCCGGCCGCATCGCCGACCAAGTACGTCACCCCCTGGTGCCCGCTCACGAACGTCGCGGTCCGCTCGCGCACGGCGAGCTGCCCGCCGGTGATGACGTTCACGTGCTCGTCCGGCTGCACCGGGTCGCCCGCCGCCCACTGCACGACCACCGAGCGCCCCGGCGTGCGCGGGTCGTCCAGCTTGAGCGTGCCGTACTCGATCAGCTCCGTCCGCTCGCCGATTGCCCAGCCTTGCGGCAGCGCGACCGCCAGCCCCGGCAGCGCCCGCGGCGAGAGGGTAAAGTTGGCCCGCGCCGGTTCGGGCGCGGCCAGCGTCACCACCAGCGAAAGCACCGCCGCGATCGCCGCCGCCGCCACGTGTGAACCCGTCACCGGCAGGGGCGGCAACGCGTCGTTCCCCGTGCCGCGGGGGCGCGAAGGGAGCAGGCGCGCGACGAGCGGGAAGGCGGCCAGCGGCAGGGCGGCCGTCACCACCGCCGCCACTGCGATGGCGACGGCGGGCGCCGCCAGCGCCGCGAATAGCGCCTGCGACAGAGCGCCCACGGCGACCGTCATCCCCGCCAGCACCGCGCCGACGACCAGCCGCACGCGCACCGGCGCGGCCGCTCCGCTGCGCCCCGTACCTTGCCCCGTGCTGCGCCCGGCGCCGCCCGCCGCCCCGCCCCCCGCGCCCGCCCCGCCCCCCG
>DASQDR010000186.1:0-15494 GCA_035634055.1 Tepidisphaeraceae bacterium
CCTCGCCCGTGGCCGCTAAGACAAACGTCGGTAGACGGGGCGGGCCCGCTCGTTGCATAGGATAGCAATGGAATCCCACACCGAAGGAGCATCGTTGGCCGAGATCGCCGTCGCGAACGCCGGGGCTGTGGATTCCATACAATCGAGGAACTGGATGAGAGTCTGGCCGGGACGCCCCTATCCGCTGGGGGCCACGTGGGATGGCGCGGGGGTGAACTTCGCCCTCTTCGCCGAGCACGCCACCAAGGTCGAGCTGTGCCTGTTCGACGACCCGGCCGACACCCGCGAGACGCACCGCATCGTGCTGCCGGAGCAGACCGACATGGTCTGGCACGGCTACCTGCCGGACGTCGAGCCGGCGCAGCTCTACGGCTACCGCGTGCACGGCCCGTACGCGCCGAAGGAGGGGCACCGCTTCAACCCCAACAAGGTGGTGCTCGACCCCTACGCCAAGGCGATCGGCCGCGGCGTGAAGTGGGACGACTCGCTGTTCGGCTACAAGATGGGCCAGAACGACCTGACCTTCGACGAGCGCGACAGCGCGGCGTTCTGCCCGCTGGGGGCGGTGATCGACACCGCCTTCACCTGGGGCGACGACCGCCCGCCGCGCATCCCCTGGCACAAGACGCTGATCTACGAGGCCCACGTCAAGGGCCTGACCATGCGCCACCCGGGCGTGCCGGAGGAGCGGCAGGGGACGTACTCCGGCCTGGCGTCGGAGGCGATGATCCAGCACCTGCACTCGATGGGCATCACGGCCGTCGAGCTGATGCCGGTCCACCACCACCTGGACGACCAGACCCTGCTGGACAAGGGGCTGACCAACTACTGGGGGTACAACACGCTCAGCTACTTCGCGCCGCACATCGAGTACGCCGCCAAGGCCTCGCCGCGCAAGAGCGTGGTGGAGTTCAAGCAGATGGTCCGCACGCTGCACGCGGCCAACATCGAGGTGATCCTCGACGTGGTCTACAACCACACCTGCGAGGGGAACCAGATGGGCCCGACGCTCTCGTGGCGCGGGATCGACAACGCCAACTACTACCGCCTGGTCGAGAAGGACAAGCGGTACTACATGGACTACACCGGCTGCGGCAACACGCTGAACATGATGAGCCCGCGCGTGCTCCAGCTGATCATGGACAGCCTGCGCTACTGGGTGACCGAGATGCACGTCGACGGGTTCCGCTTCGACCTGGCCTCGACGCTGGCGCGCGAGCTGCACGAGGTGAACCGGCTCGGCGCCTTCTTCGACATCATCCACCAGGACCCGATTTTGTCGCAGGTGAAGCTGATCGCCGAGCCGTGGGACGTCGGCGAGGGCGGGTACCAGGTCGGCAACTTCCCGGTCCTGTGGACGGAGTGGAACGGCAAGTACCGCGACACCGTCCGCCGGTTCTGGAAGGGTGAGGGCGGCACCGCCAGCGAGCTGGCGACGCGCCTGGCCGGCAGCAGCGACTTGTACGAGGACGACGGCCGGCGACCGTACGCCAGCATCAACTTCGTCACCGCGCACGACGGCTTCAACCTGCAGGACCTGGTCAGCTTCAACCAGAAGCACAACGAGGCCAACGGGGAGAACAACCGCGACGGCGCCGACGACAACGAATCGTGGAACTGCGGCGCCGAGGGGGCGACCGATGACCCGAACATCATCGCCCTGCGCGAGCGGCAGAAGCGGAACTTCTTCGCCACGCTGATGTTCTCCGAGGGCGTGCCGATGATCTTCGCCGGCGACGAGCTGTCGCACACGAAGAACGGCAACAACAACACCTACTGCCAGGACAACGAGCTGACCTGGCCGAGCTGGGACATCGCGCGCGACGAGCGCAAGCGCAAGTTCCTGGAGTTCTGCCGCACCTGCACGCGCATCTGGCGCGAGCAGCCGGTCCTGCAGCGCCGCAAGTTCTTCCTCGGCCGCGCCCTGCGCGGCAGCGAGATCAAGGACATCTCCTTCTTCGAGCCCTCCGGCGCCGAGATGAGCGACGACGCCTGGAACTCCGACTTCATCAAGTGCCTGGGGATGCGGCTGGCCGGGGACCTGATCAACGACGTGGACGAGCGCGGCGAGCCGATCATCGGGGACACCCTGCTGCTGCTGCTCAACGCCCACTGGGAGGAGATCCCCTTCTCGCTCCCGCCGACGCTGGACGACCAGCTCTGGGAGACGCTCATCGACACGCGCGAGTCCGACCTGCCGGTGCGGATCTGCCGCGGCGGCGAGCACTTCCCGCTGTTCGGGCGATCGCTCGCGCTGCTGCGCACGGTGCCGAAGGACTTCGCCGGGCAGGGGCTAACGCCCGTCCAGATCCGCCAGCTCCGCCGCGAGGCGGGCGGCGTCAGCTCGCTGCAGCCCGCGCCGTCCAACGAACGGTTGATGCCGTGATTCGAAGCGGCTGGCGGTGATCCCCCGTGCGATGGCACCGGCTCGGGCGCAGCGCGCCCCCGGCGGCGTCCGTCGCCTGCGCACCTTTTGCAAGG
This sequence comes from Tepidisphaeraceae bacterium, assembly GCA_035634055.1. Lineage (GTDB taxonomy): Bacteria > Planctomycetota > Phycisphaerae > Tepidisphaerales > Tepidisphaeraceae > JAICTV01. The sequence goes on from DASQDR010000186.1 coordinate 2,482, forward strand.
GAAGTTGCCCGTTCCGCCGCGCCGGCGGAGGCCATAAGGTGTCGCCGCGATGTCCAGTGCCATGAAAATCCTGCCGCGCCCGCAGTCGACCTACCGGCTTCAGTTCCACGCCAACTTCACCTTCGCCGACGCGGCGGCGGTGACGGATTACCTGGCGGACCTGGGGGTCACGCACGCCTACGCGTCGCCGTACCTCGCGGCCCGTGCGGGCAGCACGCACGGGTACGACGTGATCGACCACTGCCGGCTCAACCCGGAGGTCGGCGCGCGGGCGGACTTCGACGCGTGGGTCGAGTCGATGCGGCGGCGCGGGATGAGCCACATCCTCGACACCGTGCCCAACCACGTCGGCGTCGGGACCAACGACAACCGCTGGTGGAACGACGTGCTCGCCCACGGCCCGGCGTCGCGCTTCGCCAACTACTTCGACATCACCTGGCAGGGCTCGCCGCGCCCGGAGCTGCACGGGAAGGTGCTGCTTCCGGTGCTCGGTGCGCCGTACGGGCAGGTGCTGGAGAAGGGAGAGCTGAAGCTCAAGCGCGACGCCGACGGCGCGCTGGCCGTCTACTACTACGACCACCGCTTCCCCATCGATCCGGCCACCGCGCCGGCGGACCCGGAAGCCGTGAGTTCGTCCGACGCGCTGCACGAACTGCTCGAGCGGCAGCATTATCGACTGAGCTACTGGCGGGTGGCGTCCGACGAGATCAACTATCGCCGGTTCTTCGACATCAACGACCTGGCCGCGCTCAGCATGGAGCGCGAGGAAGTCTTCGAGGCGGCGCACGGGTTCATCTTCGAGCTGCTCAAGGCCGGCACGGTGGCGGGGCTCCGCATCGACCACCCCGACGGTTTGTACGACCCGAAGCAGTACTTCGAGCGCCTCCAGCGCAAGTACGCGCGCGACGTGCTCGGCGACGAGCAGCGCGCCGGCGAGCGGCCGCTCTACGCGGTGGCGGAAAAGATCCTCGCCATCGACGAGCCGCTGCCCGAGAGCTGGCCCTGCGACGGCACCAGCGGCTACGACTTCCTCATCATGGCCACCGGGCGGTTCGTCGACGCCGCCAGCGCCGACGCCTTCACCCGCATCTATGACGACTGGACGGGCGAGGCGTCGGACTTCGAGGAGCTGGTCTACCGCAAGAAGAAGCTGATCCTGGAGATCTCGCTGGCCAGCGAGCTGCGGATGCTGGCGCACCAGCTCGACCGGCTGGCCCAGCGCGACCGCCGCACGCGCGACTTCACCTTTGCCGGCCTGCACGCGGCGCTGCGCGAGGTGATCGCCTGCTTCCCGGTCTACCGCTCGTACGTCACCGCCGCCGCCCGCGCGCACGAGGCCGACGTGCGCAACACCGAGCTGGCGGTGGAGCGCGCGATCGCTCGCAACCCCAAGTCCGACCCGTCCGCCTTCCGCTACGTCGCGGACGTGGTGCTCCTGCGCTCGCCCCTCGGGGCGCACGAGGAGGCGGTCCGCTTCGCCGGAAAGTTCCAGCAGGTCACCGCGCCCACGACCGCCAAGGGGATCGAGGATACGGCGTTCTACCTCTACAACCGCCTGATTTCGCTGAATGAGGTGGGCGGCGAGCCGCAGCACTTCGGCGTGGCGCCGGCGGCGCTGCACGAATACCTGGCGAGCCGCCAGCGCCTCTGGCCGCACGCGATGTCGGCCACCTCCACGCACGACACCAAGCGCAGCGAGGACGTGCGGGCGCGGATCAACGTGCTGTCGGAAATGCCCGAGGCCTGGCGCGAGCGCGTCACGCGCTGGGGCGAGATCAACGCGCCGCTGCGCAAGCGGGTGGACGGCCTGCCGGCCCCGAGCCGCAACGACGAGTACCTGCTCTACCAGACGCTGATCGGCGCCTGGCCGATGAGCGAGGCGGAGGCGCGCGACGAAGCGTTCGCCAAGCGAATCACCGCCTACATGATCAAGGCGATGCGCGAGGCGAAGGTCTTCAGCAGTTGGACGAGCCCCAACGAAGCGTACGAGGGGGCGGTGACCGGCTTCGCCGCCGCCGTCATCGCGCACCGCCCGTTCCTCGACGACTTCCTCCCGTTCCAGCGGCGCGTCAGCCGCTTCGGGCTGATCAACTCCCTGGCGCAGACGCTGCTCAAGATCGCCGCGCCCGGCGTGCCCGACACGTACCAGGGGACGGAGCTGATCGACCTCTCGCTGGTCGACCCGGACAACCGCCGCCCGGTCGATTACGCGCGGCGGCGCGAGCTGCTGGATCAACTGCGGCAGCGCGACGCGAGCCCGCGCGCGCTGCTGGCGACGCTGGAAGACGGGCGGGCGAAGCTGTACCTGACGTGGAAGGCGCTGATCGCCCGCCGCGACGCGGCGCCGCTGTTTACGCTGGGCGACTACCTGCCGGCGGAAGTGCGTGGGCCGGGTGCGGATCACCTCTTCGCCTTCGCACGCCGCCACGGCAACCGCGCCGCCGTCTGCGTCATTCCCCGGCTGACGAGCAAGCTCGACGCGGGCGGCAACGACCTGTCCATCGGACCGGCGGCATGGCGCGATACGACCATCGTGCTACCGGGACTCGAAGCGGCGCGCTTCACGGATGGCCTCACCGGAAGAGCGCTCGCCCCGGCGGGTGGAGGGGTGCTGGCGGCGGCCGACGTGCTAGCGGACTTCCCGGTCGCGCTGCTCCTCTCGTAGGGGCGACGCCCGCGCTGCCCTGGCAACTTGCTCGGTGGAGTAACCGTCGCTGCCGCGACCGCGCGCGCGCGCGCGGCACGGCCGCAACTTGCACGCGCGTTTGTGCCGTTACCGCCGCAGCCGCCACTCCGTCGGGCCCAGCACCACGCACTCGTACGGGAGCAGCTCGCCGACGCTGTCCGACTGCTGCCGCGCGCCGCCGTAGCCGACGGACTCGGAGCAGAACAGGAACATGTGCTCGTCGGGCATGCGCTGGGGCAGCGGCTGGCGCTGGTCGGTCAGGTTGAAGTAGGCGTGCAGCGCGTCGCCGCGGAGCAGCTCGACGACGGCGGGGCGGTCGGGCGAGGGCAGCAGGCGCGTCGGGCGGCGGCGGTAGTCCCGCATCGCCGGCCACGCGCGCCGCGCCGCCAGCAGGTCGCGGTAAAGGTGCCGCAACCCGGCGTGAAACGACCCGTCGGGCCAGCTCCAGCTCAGCTTCGCGGAGGCGAAGGTGTCGGCGGCGTCGGGGTCGGGGATGGACTCGCTGGCGGTGAGGAAGTCGGAGAACTCGCGCTTGCGCCCCTCGCGCACCGCCTGCACCAGCTCCGGGCCGCAGAAGGAGCAGAAGAACGGGAACGGCCGCGTCTCGCCGTACTCCTCGCCCATGAACAGCAGCGGCAGGTAGGGTGACAGCAGCAGCAGGCTGCTGGCCAGCCGCTGCTTGGCGGGCGAGCCGAGCAGCTCGCTCAGCCGGTCGCCGCGGGCGCGGTTGCCGACCTGGTCGTGGTTCTGGATGCAGACGACGAAGTGGTCCCCCGGCGTCTCGGGCGACAGCGGCGCGCCGTGCTTGCGCTTGCGGTGCGGGCTGTACTGCCAGGCGAAGACGAACGGGTTCTCGAGCGCGCGCGCGACCTGCGCGGGGTCGCCGTACTCGGAGTAGTAGCCGCGGCGCTCGCCGGTCAGCAGGGCATGGACGGCGTGGTGGAAGTCGTCGCTCCACTGCGCGTCGATCCCGTGCCCGCCGCGCTCGGCGTCGGCGACGAGGCGCGGGTCGTTCTGGTCGCTCTCGGCGATAATGTGGATCTGCCGCCCGCCCTGCGGCCCGCCCTGTTGCGAGACGCCATCGGCCGCCTCGCGGATCGAGCGGAGGATGTGCCGCGCGCCCAGGTCGTAGATCGCGTGCACCGCGTCGAGCCGCAGCCCGTCGAGGTGAAAGTCCGCCAGCCACGTGCGCACGTTGTCCAGCACCAGGTCGCGCACCGCGTCGGAGCCGGCGTCGTCGTAGTTGACCGCCTTGCCCCAGGGCGTCTTGTACTTCTCGGTGAAGTAAGGGCCGAACTCGTGGATGTAGTTGTCCTCCGGGCCGAAGTGGTTGTAGACCACGTCGAGGACGACCGCGATGCCGGCGGCGTGCGCCGCGTCCACCAGCCGCTGCAACCCGCGCGGCCCACCGTAGGTGTTCTGCGTGGCGAAGGGCAGCACGCCGTCGTAGCCCCAGTTGCGCGATCCCGGAAACTGTGCCACCGGCATGATCTCGATGGCGGTGATCCCCAGGTCCTTGAGGTCGGCGAGGCGCGGGATGATCGCGTCGAACGTCCCCTCGGGCGTGAAGGTGCCGACGTGGACCTCGTAGATGACCAGGTCCTGCCGTGCGATGCCGCGCCAGCCGTCGTCGGTCCAGGTGAAGGACTCGGTGCGGACGACTGCCGACGGCCCGCGCAGGCCGTCCGGCTGCCAGAGGGAATAGGGGTCCGGGCGGTCGGCGCCGCCGTCGAGGCTGAACGCGTAACGCTGGTTCTCAGCACCGTTCGGTTCTTCGTGGGTGAAGTACCCGTCGCCTTCGGCGCTGCGCTCGCGGCGCATGGGCCGGGTGGTGCGCAGGCCGCGCTCGTCGAACAGGACCAGTTCCACGTTCTTCGCCGCCGGCGCCCACAGGCGCCAGCGAATGGTCCCGTCCGGCAGGACGGTCGCGCCGCAGCGGCGCGCGGGCGTCGTCTCCGGAGAATCCGATTGCTGCGTCTTCTCGGTATCGTTCTCAGCCACTCGTGTCGTCATATGCTCCCGTTTGCCAAGGTGCAGCGTCCGCGTGCAAAGGGCGGGCCGGGATGGCGGCCGAACGGCGGGCTCGGGAGAAGGATGACGGGGCCGGGGGAGCGGGGTCCGGAAACTTTTGTCGACCTCACCCGTCTAACGGGGCTCAAAAGGAGGTGCCGGATGATACGACTGATCCTCGCTACGCTTCTGCTGCCACTGGTTATTGCGTCGGCGGTGATGGCGGACCAGGAAGGGGCGAACAGGCCCGCGGTCTACTCGAGCCAGCAGGGGAACGTTTTCGCCCGTGCCGTGCCCGCCGACTCCTACGGGCTCAAGGGGATCACCCGCGTCTACCGGGCGGGCGCGGCCGCGGAGCAGGACGAACTGCTTCATACCTTCGACTGGTACGCCGGCAAGGTCTACCTGGAGAGCGTGCCGGAGGGACTGTCCATCGTGCGGACCGGCGCCTGGGCCCGTGGGCACCTGGCGACGAAGGATGAGCTGGCCATCGCCTTCTACCTCGGCGAGAAGCTGCTGAAGGAGTACTCGACGCTCGACATCGCCGGCGCGCCGCGGAACGTCCGCGCGTCCGCGTCTCACTACCGCGTTATCGAAAAAATCCACGGCTACCGCTGGACGCCGGGCGGCAAGTATGTTTTCGACATTCAGACCACCGATGGCCGCACGCTCAGCTTCAGCACCACCACCGGCGAACCGGTTCCGCCCGCGGCGACGACCGCACCGAGCCGCTAAGGGTGCCGGCGGCGCCCGCGCAGGGCGCGTGGTTGGACGATCGCGCTATCAGCCCCGGTCAAAACTGCCTCTAGCGCGACGGCATGCCCGCCAGGACTTGGCGGACCGCGTTGCTCCAGCCGGCGTGTAACGCGCCCGCGGCGGGGCGGGACAGGGTGGGGGAGACGGTTCGGCCTTCCGCCGGCAGCCGCGCCAGGTCCTCGACGCCGCCGTGGATGCCGGTCGCGAGCATGCCGGCCATCGCGGCGCCGAGCGGGGAGAAATCGGTGAAGTCGCTGACGGTCACGTCCAGGCCGAGCAGGTCCGCGATGAACTGGACGAGGAACGTGTTGCGCGCCGCGCCGCCGTCGGCATCGATGCGCGTGACGGCGAGGTCGGCGCCGGCGTCGCTGCGGATCGAGTCGAGCGCATCCTTGAGCTGGTACGCGATCGATTCGACGGCCGCGCGGATGACGTGATCGCGCGTGGAGGCGGCGGACAACCCGACGATCGCCGCTCGGGCCGCCGGCGCCCAGTGCGGCGCGGACAGTCCGGTAAAAGCGGGGACGAGGTAGACGCCGCCGTTGTCCGCCACCGCCCGAGCGGCCGGCTCCACCTCGTCATCCGACCGGATCAGCCCGAGCCCGTCGCGCAGCCAGGTGATGGTGGCGGCGGAGTAGGAGACGATTCCCTCCAGGCAGTAGGTGGGGACGCCGGCACGCGTCCAGGCGATCGTTCGCACGCCGCGCGCGGGCAGCCGCGAACCGGCGTTCAGCAGGATGGATGACCCGGTGCCGATCGTCACCTTGGCCTGCCCCGGCTGAAAGCATCGGTGGGCGAAGAGGGCGGCCTGCGAGTCGCCCATCACGCCGGCGATCGGCAGGTTCGCGCCGAACTCCCGCGCCGCGCACCGGCCGAACAGCGCGCTGCTGTCGCGCACCTCCGGCAGCGCGCGCAACGGCACGTCGAACAGCTCGCACAGCTCCGCGTCCCAGTCGAGCGTCTCAATGTTGAACAGCAGCGTGCGCGACGCATTGGTGGAATCCGTCGCGAACGTCTGGCCGCCGGTCAGGCGGTAGAGCAGGTACGCGTCGATCGTGCCGAACAGCGCGTCGCCCGAGCGCAGCTTCGCGCGCAGCCCCGGCTCTTCCCGCAGAAGGGCGGTGAGCTTCGGGGCGGAGAAGTAGCTGTCGACGCGCAGGCCGGTCTTGCGCTCGACCACGTCGGCACTGCGCGCCGCGCGGGAAATTTCACCGCACACCCCGTCGCCGCGGCGGCACTGCCAGACGACCGCGTTGTGCAGCGGCCGGCCGGTGGCGCGGTCGAAGAGGACGAACGTCTCGCGCTGGTTGGCGATCGAGAGGCATGCGACGCCGCCACCGCCACCACTGCCCTCGCCGCCGCCGCCGCGGTGTGTATCGAGCGCGGAGCGGATGACCGAGACGGTGTTGCGCCAGATCTCCTCGGCGTCGTGCTCCACCCTTCCCGGCTTCGGGTAGATCGGCCGGTGCTCGAGCGAGAAGCGGTCTATCAGGCGGCCCTGAGCGTCGAACACCAGCGCCTTCGTGGCCGAGGTGCTCTGGTCGATCGCCAGAACGTGGCGCGCGTCGCGGCTCATCGTGGTCGGCCCCGGCGCAGGAGCCCGGCGGCGCGGGCGGCGAGGCCGTCCATCGAGATGCCGTAGTGGCGGAAGATGTCGGCCTGGCTGCCGGTGACGGTGTGCTCGTCGGGGATGCCGACGATCTGGAACGGCAGCGACGCGCCCGCCTGCATGAGGACCGCCGCGCACGCCTCGCCGAGCCCGCCGAAGACGCTGTGCTCTTCAACGGTGATCACCGCGCCGCACTCGCGGCCGGCCGCCAGCACGGCCTGGGCGTCGAGCGGCTTGACGGTGTGCATCGAGACGACGCGCGCTGTGACGCCCGTCTCAGCCAGCACGCCGGCGGCGAGCAGGGCGTGGACGACCGCCTCGCCGGTGGCGATGAAGGCGACGTCCGTCCCCTCGCGCAGCCGGATCGATTGGCCCAGCTCGAACCGCGCGCCGGCCGGGTGCAGGTCGTAGACCGGCGCCTTGCCGAAGCGGACGTAGGTTGGCGCCGCGCGCTTGGCGGACTGGCGGACCACCTCGCGCGTCTCGAAATTGTCGGCCGGCACGACGACGTCGATGTTGTTGATCGCCCGCAGCGCCGCCAGGTCGTGCAGCGAGTGGTGCGTCGACCCGAGCGCGCCGTAGCTGACGCCGGCGGAGATGCCGATCACGTTGACCGGGTTGTCGGAGTAGGCGACGTCATTCTTGATCTGCTCCAGCGCGCGGGCGGTGAGGAAGCAGGCGGGGGAGACGGCGAAAACGGTCTTTCCCGCCGACGCCAGCCCGGCGGCGACGCCGACAAGGTTCTGCTCGGCGATGCCCAGCTCGACGATCTGCTCCGGCAGCGCCTGCCCGAACGGCCCGAGCTTGCCGGAGCCGCGCGAGTCGCTCGTTACCGCCAAAACTTGGCGGTCCTCTTTCGCCAGCGACAGCAGCGTCTCGGCGAAGACCTCGAGGTTCGGCCGGCCCATCTTCAGGCCGAGCTTCTCCGCCATCGCCGTCGCCTCGGGCGAGTACATCGAAGGCGCCGGCGCGCTCATCGCGCACCCCCGCGGCCGCGCGCGAGTTGTTCCGAGAGCGCGTCCAGCTCTCGGACGGCCTGCGCGTACTCACCGTCGCTCGGCACGCCGTGGTGCCACTTGGCCACGTCCTGCATGAAGCTGACGCCCTTGCCCTTGACGGTGTCGGCGATGACCACGCGCGGCCGGCCGGTCGGCCCGGCCGAGACCAGCGCGTCGGTCAGGGCGGCGAAGTCGTGGCCGTCGACCGTGCGCACGTCCCAGTTGAAGGCGCGGAACTTTTCGTCCAGCGGCTCGTTGCAGCAGACGTCGCGCGTTCGCCCGGTGATCTGGAGCGTGTTGTGGTCAACGATGGCGACGAGGTTGTCCAGCCGGTAGTGGGCGGCGGACATGGCGGCCTCCCAGTTCGATCCCTCGGCCAATTCGCCGTCGCCCATCAGCACGTAAACGCGGAAATCCCGCCGGTCCTTCTTGCCCGCGATGGCGGTGCCGACGCCGATCGACAGCCCGTGCCCGAGCGCGCCGGTGTTGTGCTCGATGCCGGGCACCGCGCGCGTCGGGTGGCCGACGAAGGGCGAGTCGTACCCGCACAGCGTCTCGAGCCGCGCCTCGGGGAAGAACCCGCGGTCGGCCAGGACGACGTAAAGCGCTTCGACCGCGTGCCCCTTCGACTGGATGTAACGATCACGATCCGGATCGCCGAACGCCTCCGGCGAAACGCGCAGCACGCGGTTGTACAGCACGTTGAGGATATCGATGCACGACAGCCCGCCGCCCGTGTGCCCCGCCCCGGCGTGCTTGATCCAGCGCAGCATGCTGCGGCGGTAGGCGACCGAGCGCAGCGCGAGGTCGTGGTCGCTCAGCGCCGCGCGATCCGACTGGGTGGATGTCGAGGTCATCGCTCTAGTTCCCGTGGCGGTACATCGACCAGCCGAGGTAGGTGCCGCACGCCTCGGCCAGCACCTCCGCGGTGTGCGAGGCGTTGACCGCCACGTGGTGCTCGTACCCATTGATGCAGATGTAGCGCAGCAGCGACTGCAAGCCGGGGATGTGCGCCACGGCGCGCTGCCCGAAGGTGTTCAGCTCGTCGTCGGTGGTGACGCCCTGCCCGACGTAGCCGCGGATCACGCCGGCGGTGTCGTCGGTGGTGAAGCGGGCGTAAGTGAGCGGCCCGGCGGCGTTGCGGCCCTCCAGCGCGCCGTAGGTGTTCTCCACGCCGAGGGTCGATCCGAGGATCGGGGCATTGGCGATGCGCGTGTCCGGGGCGAAGTCCTTCGGCCAGTTGCCGCAGTGGAACAGGACGCACTTCTCCTGGTCGTTCCCGTAGTTGTTGTTCCAGTCCACCAGCGCGCTCGGCCGCTGCGACGCGAGCGACAGCGCGTACATCGACAGGGCGCCGGTAATGTCCACCTCGCACGCGCTGGGCATGAGCTTCTGCGACATCATGCTCATGCAGGTGCAGACGTTGCACCCCCAGTTCTCCTGGAGGCTCGTCCAGCACTGGATGGCGGTGGAGTCCAGCGCGTTGTCGGCGATGAAGTCGTCCAGCACGACGCCGAGGCGGGACATCTGGAGCATCTTGTCCTGCGGCACGCCGGCCGACGGGGCGTATTGGTCGATCTCGCCGAGCTTCGCCTTCACCCGCGCATCGGTCGCCGCCAGCTTGCCCGCCCGGCCGAGGACCTGCGACAAATCGATGGTGGTGACGCTGATCCCGTAGCGCTCGAGGATCTTCTCGCTGTAGCGAACGGTGTTGAACGCCGCCGGCCGAGCGCCCACCGCGCCGAAGCGCGCGCCGCGCAGCCCGCGCACCACGCGGCAGACGGAGATGAACCGGGCGAGGTCCCCCTTGAACGACGCGTCGGTGGGATGCACCACGTGCCGCGTGGTCAGCGTGAACGGGATCGCCGCCTGCTTCAGGTTGTTGCAGACGGAGATCTTCCCGCAGAACGCGTCGCGCCGCCGGGCGACGCCGAGGGCGTTGAGGTCGTCGGGATAGCCCTGCACCAGCACCGGGACGTTGAGCTGCGCGAGCTTGAGCGTGTCGGCCACCGCCTTCTCGTCGCCGAAGTTGGGCAGGATGACCAGCACGCCGTCGATCGCGTCGCGGTGCTGGCGGAACAGGTCGGCGCAGCGGCGGGCATCGGCGTGGCTCTCCACGCCGCCGAGCTTGGTCTGCTCCGGCGTGAGCATCACCGAAGCGATGCCCGCCGAGTCCAGCAGCGCCTTGATGTCGCGCCGCGCTTCGCCGACGAGAACATCGGGGAAGAAGTCGCGGTTGCTGATGATGACGCCAAGCGTCACGCTGCGTTCACTGTTCCTCAAGGCAACACCTCCGGCCAGGGCGGTTACAGTGTCACCTGTAAAATCGGGGACTCTACCTGTTTAGCCATCATAAATGCCGGTATGCTAAGCATCCGTGGAGCGCTTTGATCCTTCCCGGCCGGACTTTGCCCCTTACGGGCTGACCGTCGAGCGCTGGGCGCCGACGCTCATGCCCCGCCCGGACCGGCACAACGAGATCGAACTCAACCTGCTCGAGCACGGCTCGCTCACCTACCTGCTCGGCGGCACCAAGGTGACGGTGGAGGCGGGGCGGCTGACGATCTTCTGGGCGGCGATCCCGCACCAGGTCGTCGCGGTGCAGGACCAGAGCAACTACCACGTGGCGACGGTGCCGCTGGCGTGGTTCCTCCAGTGGGGGCTGCCGCCGCGCCTGGTCGATCCGATCCTGCACGGCGGGATGATCTGCGAGCCGGGGGCGAAGGAGGCCGCGCGCGACGCAGCGGCGTTCGCGCGCTGGCAGCATGACCTGGCGCGCCCCACGCAGGCGCGGCGGCGGATCGTGCTGCTGGAAGTGCAGGCGCGGCTGCTCCGCCTCGGCCTGGCGCTGCCGGCGGCGCCGCCGTCGCCCGCCGCGTCGTCGCCGCGATCAAGGTCCGCCGCGCTGGAATCGCCCGCCCTGAGCAAGGCCGAGGAGATCGCCTGCTTTCTCGCCACGCATTATCGCGAGCCGCTCACGATCGGGCAGGTGGGCAAGGCGGTCGGGCTCCACCCCAACTACGCGATGAATTTGTTCAAGAAGGTCTTCGCCACCACGCTCACGCAGTACCTCACGCAGCACCGGCTGTCGCACGCGCAGCGGCTGCTGGCGACGACCAACTCCAAGATCCTCAGCGTCGCGATGGAGTCCGGCTTCGGCTCGGTCAGCCGGTTCAACGACGCCTTCCGCAAGGCGTTCGGCTGCTCGCCGCGCGCTTACCGGCAGGAGCACCGCGCATAGCCGCGCGACCGGCGACACCTTAGGATCTGGGCAGTGACCGCTCGGGCGCAGGTAGAAGCGGTTGCCAAAAAAGCTGCAATGGACGCTCCCGGGTGCGGAGGCCGCGCGCGCAGGTCATCGCGATCTCGCTTCGGCACACCGCGGTGACGAAGGACAAACCATGACGTTTCTGATCCGGTCTCGGCTGATCGCGACCTTGGCGCTGTTGGCGGGAGTGTTCACGGCGGCGGCGGCGGCGGGATGTGACACGCGGCCCGGGGGCACCAGCAGCGGCGGCGGCGGCTCCGGCGCTTCGTCGCAACCCGCTGGCGGCAAGGCGAAGGTCGCCGTCATCATCTCGACGCTCAACAACCCGTGGTTCGTCGTGCTGGCCAACACCGCGCGAGATCGCGCCGCGGAACTTGGCTACGAGGCCACCGTCTTCGACTCGCAGAACGACCCGGCCAAGGAAGCCGCCCACTTCGAGAACACCCTCGCCTCCGGCTACAAGGCGATCCTGCTGAACCCCACCGACGCTGACGGCTCGATCGCCAACGTCCGCAAGGCCAAGGCGGCCGACGTGCCGGTCTTCTGCATGGATCGCGAGATCAACGCCACCGACGCGGCCACCTCGCAGATCCTCTCCGACAACTACTCAGGCTGCGTCGCCATCGGCCGCTACTTCGTCAAGCAGGTCGGCGAGCAGGGCAAGTACGTCGAGCTGCTCGGCCTCGTCGGCGACAATAACACCTGGAATCGGTCCAAGGGATTTCACAGCGTCGTCGATCGCTACCCGGGGCTGAAGATGGTCGCGCAGCAGAGCGGCGAGTTCGACCGCGCCAAGGCGATGGAAGTGCTCGAGCCGCTCCTCCAGGCGCACGGCGACATCAACGCCGTCTTCTGCGGCAACGACGCCATGGCCATGGGCGCCTACCAGGCGCTGGTGACGGCGGGGAAGGCGGACAAGGTCAAGGTGTTCGGGTTCGACGGCGCCGACGACGTCGTGAAGCTCGTCGGCGAGGGGAAGATCGCCGCCACCGGGATGCAGTTCCCCAAGCTGATGGCCCGCACCGCCGCCGACAACGCCGACAAGTACATCAAGGGCGAGCGCACCTTCCCGCAGAAGACGCCGGTGGCGGTCGAACTGGTGACGAAGGAGAACGTCGGGAAGTTCGGCGACTACGGCCGCAAGGCGGACGCAAATTAGGTCGCCGCGCGCCGCGCAGAGGAGAGGCGCCGCCCCGTTCCGCCAGCTCTTGATCGACCCGTTCACGCGCCGCCCGATGACCAAGCCAATGAAACGCCGTCGCTGGATTTATTGGCTGACGACGCGGGCGGCCGCGGTCGTGGCGCTGGGCGTTCTGTTCTGGTTCGCGCCGCTGTTTCACATCGTCCGCCTGAACGCCGCCGGGCAGCGGAACCCACAGCAGCAAACCACCGGCGCGCCGTTCGACGCCTCCTCGTTCGTCGAGAAGCTCTGGGCCGACGGGCTGACGACGGCGACCGATCGCACCACCGACGCCAACGCTTTGCTGGCGGAGATTCGCAAGGATCCCAAGGGCGCGCGGGCGAAGCACGGCCGCGGCTCAGAGCTGGGAAGCGGATACTACTATCACGTCGCCGGCGCGGGTCGCGTCATCGCGGTGAAGCCGGACGGCGTCGCGCTGGCCATCACCAACGCCACCGCCCGGTCGGGCTCCGCCGGCGCCGCCGCAATGAGCTCGGCCGACGCCG
>DASQDR010000187.1:0-5574 GCA_035634055.1 Tepidisphaeraceae bacterium
CGTTTTACAACGACAGCAAGTTCGACGGGCAGAACGGCTCGTCCAACCTGACCGATCGCACGGCGATCGCCTCCGACAAGCGCCCGCTCTTCCCGGGGCAGACCGCCTCGTTCGCCAACTACACGAGCTACGCCAACGGCCTGACCGGCATCATCATCGACGTCGCCGACATGAGCGTGCTGCCGCGCATCGATGACCTGGAGTTCCGCGTCGGCAACGACAGCAACGTCGCCGGCTGGACGCAGGCGCCCACGCCCCTGTTCATCAACACCTACCCGGGCCGCGGCGTCGACGGCTCGACCCAGGTCACCATCATCTGGGACGAGCACGCCATCCAGAACCAGTGGCTGGAGGTGCGCGTGCTGGCCCAGCCGCACCTCAACCTGGCGCACGATACCGTCTTCTACTTCGGCAACGCGATCGGCGACACCGGCGACAGCGCCAGCGACGCCGTCGTCACCTCCAACGATGCCGCCCGCGTCAGCGCCAATGCGGCCGCCTCCGCAGGCGTCACGAACCTTTACGACATCAACCGCGACGGCGCGGTCAACGCGACCGACGCGAGCCTGGTCAGCGCGCACCTGACCGACCCGTCGACGGCGCTGAAGCTGATCTCCCTGGGCAGCGCCCCCACCGTCGCCACCGCCGCCGGCGCGGCGCCCAGCCCCGTGACGGGCGCCACGGCGACGCTGTCTGCACGCGGCGCGGACGACGCCGGCGAAGCGGGCCTGACCTACACCTGGGCCCTGGTCGGCACCCCGCCGGCGCCGGTCCTGTTCAGCGACAACGGCACCCACGCCGCGCGGGACACGGTCGCGACGTTCATGATGGCCGGGTCCTACCACTTCCGCGTCACGATCGCCGACGCCCTGGGCTTCTCCGTGACCAGCGATGCCATCGTGCAGGTGAACCCAGTGGCGACGAGCATCGCCGTCGAGCCGCCCGCCCCGGCGTTGGCGGCGAACACCGCGGGCGCGTTCACGGCCACCCAGTTGGACCAGTTCGGCAACCCGACGGCGGTGCAGCCGACGTTCGCGTGGTCGGTCGCCAGCGGCGGCGGGCACGTCACCTCGGCCGGCGCGTACACCGCGCCGCGGGCCGCGGGCGCGGCGACCATCCGCGCCGACGCCGGCGGCTTGTTCGGCACCGCGTCGGTCACCATCGCCTACGACGCGCTCGCGTGGTACCCGGCCGACGCGACGTCGGGCGCTGCACTGGCGGATTCCTCTGGAAACAACCTCAACGCCACCCTCACCGGCGCGTACAGCTTCGGCGGCGGCGTGAGCGGCAACGCGCTCAACCTGACCGGCGGCCACGCGACGCTGCCGCAGAACCTCCTGGGGAGCCTCAACGACTTCACCGTCGCCACCTGGGTGCGGCTGACGGCGCACCAGCAGTGGGCGCGCATCTTCGACTTCGGCAGCGGCGCGGCCGTCAACATGTTCCTCACCGAGACCTCCGGCGCCGGCGCGCTGCGCTTCGCCATCACCACGACCGGCGGCGGCGGCGAGCAACGCGTCGACGGCCCCGTCCTGCCGCTCAACGCCTGGACGCACCTCGCCGTCACGCTCTCGGGCAACACCGCCACGCTCTATGTCAACGGCGCGGCGTACGCCAGCAACAACGCGATGACGCTGCACCCGACGAACCTCGGGGCGACGACGCAGAATTACCTCGGGAAGTCGCAGTACCCCGATCCCGCGCTCCAGGGCAGCATCGACGACTTCCGCATCTACAGCCGCGCGCTGGCGGCCGGCGAGGTCGCCATGCTGGCCGGCCCGAGCGTCGTCACCCCCGCCGCCGCCTTCGCTACCACCGTGACCGGCACGAGCGCCGCGCTCAGCGTCCTGGGGCACGACGTGACGGCCGGCGAGCCCGCGCTCACCTACACCTGGGCCGCCACCGGCGCGCCGCCCGCCCCGGTCAGCTTCACCGCCAACGGCACCAACGGCGGCAAGAACACCACGGCGACGTTCACCAAGGCAGGCACGTACAGCTTCCAGGTCACCATCGCCAACCCCGGCGGGCGGTCGGTCACCAGCAGCGTTACCGTCACGGTGGTGCAGACGCCCGCGGGTTTTGGCGTGACCCCGGGCGCCGCCACCGTGGAGGCCGGGCTCACCGTCGCGCTCTCCGCCGCGGTGCTCGACCAGTTCGGCGCCGCCATGGCCACCAGCAACGCCGCAACGACGTGGGCGGTCACCGCCGGCGCGGGAACCGTCCGCCCGTCGGGCGTCTTCACCGCCCCGGCGGCGGCGGGCACCGTGACCGTGACCGCCAGCGCCCCGGGCGTCGGCTCGGGCAGCGCGACGCTCACCGTGACCAACAACCTGCGCGCGTGGTTCCCCGCCGACGGCGCCGCCGGCGCCACCCTGACCGACTCGTCGGGGCAGAACCGGGACGGCACGCTCACCGCCCCTTACGCCTACGAGCCGGGCGTGGCGGGCAACGCGTTGAACCTGGCCGGCGGCGGCGCGGCGTCGCTGCCCAACGGCATCGTCAGCGGGTTGAACGACTTCACCATCGCCACCTGGATCAAGATCGCCAACCTTCAGAACTGGGCGCGGGTCTTCGATTTTGGCACCGGCACCAACGCCTACATGTTCCTGACGCCGCGCTCCGACGCCGGCACGCTGCGCTTCGCGATCACCACCGCCGGCAACGGCAGCGAGCAGCGGCTGAACGGGCCGGCGATTGCCGCCAACGCGTGGACGCACGTCGCCGTCACGCTCACCGGCAACACCGGCCGGCTGTACGTAAACGGCGCGCTGGTGGCCACCAACAACGCGATGACCGTGCACCCGACGGCGCTGGGCAGCACGACGCGAAACTACCTCGGCGATTCGCAGTTCGCGCCCGACCCGTCGCTCCAGGGCAGCATCGATGACTTCCGCATCTACGCCCGCGCGCTGTCCGCCGCGGAGGTGACCAACCTGACCGGCCAGCGGCTCGCCTACGTCCTGAACAACCGCCTTCACGTCGACCTCGGTGGCGCGGCGGTCTCGCTGGCGGTGGCCGGGGGCAACGTCACCGTGACGTCGCCCGCCGAGACGCTCAGCTTCGCCGCCTCCAGCTTTGCCGACATCCTGGTCAGCGGCACCGCCGGCGACGACGTGCTGACGCTGGCGGCGACGATGCCCAAGCCGATGACGTTCGCCGGCGGCACCGGCAGCGACGCGCTCAACGTGGCCGCCGGCGCCAGCCACACGCTGGGCGCCGACGCTTCGGCGGGCACGAGCTCGCTGGCGCTGCGCGTCGACGGGTCGCTGGTCTTCGAGTCGACGCAGCACCTCGCGTCGCTCACGGTCAACGGCACCGCCACCCTCGCCGCCGACGGCGACCGAGTGCTGCACGTCGGCACGCTGGCGGTGGCGGGAACGCTCGACCTGGCGGACAACGCGCTGATCGTCTCGTCGGGCACCCTCGGCTCGTGGACCGGGAGCAGTTACGGCGGCCTGACGGGCCTGGTCGCCACCGGCCGCAACGGCGCGGCGTGGAACGGCAACGGCATCGTGACCTCGCGGCCGGCGGCGCAGGGGGAATCCGCCATCGCCACGCTGGGCGTCTCTCCCTCGGGCGGCGGCGTGATGGTGCGCTTCACCTACGTCGGCGACGCTGACCTCAACGGCCGCGTCGACGGCGACGACTACTTCGTCATCGACTCGCACGTCAACGCCACCAAGGGCACCCCGGACGCCTGGGGCTGGCACCACGGCGACTTCAACTTCGACGGCCGCATCGACGGCGACGACTACTTCCTGATCGACCGCAACATCGGCCGGCAGGGCGTGGTGCAGTAACGGCACTGGCACGGCGCGCGGTCGGCGCACCATCCGCTAGAATCCCGGCCGTGACCTCGCGCGAAGACATCGTTTTGGAGTACCTCGAGCGCCTGCCCTACGCGCCCTACCCGGTGCAGGAGGAGGCGATGTACGCGTGGGCGGCGGCGGAGCACGGCGTGCTGCTGGCGGCGCCGACCGGCACGGGCAAGACGCTGGTCGCCGAGGCGGCGGTCTACGAGGGGCTGCGGAGCGGCACGGGCGTCTACTACTCCACGCCGCTGATCGCGCTGACCGACCAGAAGCTGCTCGAGCTCCAGGATACGGTTGCCCGATGGGGTTATCCGCGCGACAGCGTCGGCCTGGTCACCGGGCACCGGACCGTCAACCCGGACGCGCCGGTGAAGGTGGTGGTGGCCGAGGTGCTGCTCAACCGCCTGCTCCACCCAGAGGCGTTCGACTTCTCCGCCGTGGGGGCGGTGGTGATGGACGAGTTTCACAACTTCAACGAGCCGCAGCGCGGGATCGTCTGGGAGCTGGCGCTGTCGCTGCTGCCGCGGCACGTGCGGGTGATGCTGCTGTCGGCCACGGTCGGGGCGGCGCACGAGTTCGTGAACTGGATGGCGCGCAGCCTCGATCGGCGCGTGACGCTGGTGGAGGGGCGCGAGCGCAAGGTCCCGCTGCACTTCCACTGGGTGGGCGACGAGCTGCTGCCGGATTTTCTGGAGCGGGTGGCGCAGGGCCACGACGCGCGCACGCCGGCCCTGGTCTTCTGCTTTGACCGCAACGTCTGCTGGGACACCGCCGAGGTCCTGAAGGGGAAGGACCTGTTTGCCGCCGGGCAGCGCCAGGCGCTATTGGACCGGCTGGAGGCGTTCGATTTTTCGGTCGGGTCGGGCAACAAGCTGCGGGCGTTCCTGGCGCGCGGGATCGGGGTCCATCATGCCGGGCTGCTGCCGCGCTACCGCCGGGTGGTCGAGACGCTTTTCCAGGAAAAGCTGCTGCCCATCTGCGTCTGCACCGAGACGCTGGCGGCCGGGATCAACCTGCCGGCCCGCTCGGTCGTGCTGACGACGCTGGTGAAGGGCCCGCGCGACAAGAAGCGGCTGATCGACGCCAGCAGCGCGCAGCAGATGTTCGGCCGCGCCGGCCGGCCGCAGTTTGACACCGAGGGGCACGTGTTCGCCCTGGCGCACGAGGACGACGTCAAGCTCGCGCGGTGGAAGGAGAAGTACGATTCCATCCCCGAGCAGACGAAGGACCCGGGGCTGATGAAGGCGAAGAAGGCGCTGCTGAAGAAGAAGCCGACGCGGCGCGCGGGGTTCACTTACTGGAACCCGGAGCAGTTCGCCAAGCTGCAGACGGCCCCGCCGGTGCGGCTGGCGAGCCGGGGACGGCTGACGTGGCGGTGGCTCGCCTACCTGCTGGACGCGAACCCGCAGGTCGAGCCGATCCGCGACGTCATCCGCCGCCGCCTGATGGACCCGCCGACGATCGAGGCGGAGCTGAAGCGGCTGACGAAAATGCTCGTGACGCTCGGGCACCTGGGCGTCGTCACCCTGGACCCGCCCCCGCCGCCCAGTTGGCAGCAGGCGGTCAAGCCGGTCGGCGCGCCGCTGCCGGCGCCGGTGGAAGCGGACGCGGATGACGAGGACGCGCCCGCGGCGGCGGAGGGCGCGACCGACGCGGGCGACCCGACGCGCGCCGCGCCCGCGCCCGCGGCGTTCGGGGAGTTGCTCGGGCGGCTCACGATGGGCGACCAGGTGGGCGCGGCCGTCGCCGCCGCGCGTTCCAC
>DASQDR010000188.1:0-5006 GCA_035634055.1 Tepidisphaeraceae bacterium
GGCGGGAGGTGGGGCGGGCGGGCCGGGCCGGCACGCGTACAGCTCGCCCACTCGCGCGGCGTGGCAGTTACTACCCTCCCGGAACAGGGAGGACGAGAGCGCAGGGCGGGGCGGTGCGACCGGCGGGCAGGGGTGCGTGGAGCGGAAGTGCGGGTTGCGGCTGGGGTTGTGTATTGGCCGATGACGGGGCTCGCCTGGCGCAGCGGGCGTGTGAGCTACGCCGCACGTCCGGAAAAATCAAACCTGCGGGTCATAATTATCGTAATTTCGGCTGGCCAGTCGGGGGCAGCTTGTGCTATCATTATTCCCGCAGTTCACGGGCGCGCGCAATGGGTATGGGCGTTCGTCGGGCGGCGGTCCAAGTCTTTCCTTCCAGCCGGAGTAGGCACATGTTGCACGGTCGGTTCATCCGTCGGCGGCGCGATCATGCGGGCCGGGCGGTGGCGGCATTCTCCCTGGCCGAGTTGCTGATCGTGATCAGCATCATCGCCGTGCTCATTGGGATCCTGCTCCCCGCCCTGAGCGCCGCGCGGCGCGCGGCGGGGACGACCAAGTGCCTGTCGTCGCTGCGCGACATCGGGCTGGCGTTCCAGATGTACGCCCAGGACAACAAGCGGGCGTTCCCGGTCGTTGAGTACACGCCTCCGCCGGCGTACGTGCAGGACGGGATCCCGTCGCGGTCGTGGCAGTACTTCCTGGTGAAGTACATCCACAAGCGTGACCTGACGCCGACGTTCTCGCTGGACGACGTGCGCGGCAACTCGACGCTGTGGGGATGCCCGCAGTTCGTCGAGGACAACTTCAAGAAGGGCGCCGCCGCCGGCACGCTCAACACCGACGTGGTCATCCCCAGCCAGTTCAACACCGGCTACGCGATGAGCCGCTACGGGCTGGCGCCTTACAAGGGGACGACGTCGCCGGAAGGCTCGCCGCAGCAGGTGAACGGCACGTTCGCGCCGACGCTGGTCGGCAACATCGCGCTGGTGCGCCACACGGGCGTGGCCAACGGGGCGTTCCTGAAGATGGAGCAGTGGGGCAAGCGTGGCGCGGAGAAGGGCCTGCTGGCGGACTCCAACAACTTCGACATGCTGCCGGCGGCGATGTGGGTGAGGAGCGCGACGATCGGCACCGCCAGCACCAACCGCCGGTGCGAGCCCTTCATGACGTTCCCGGTCGCGGGCAACTCGTACATCAACGTGGACGGGGCGCGGCACATGTCGCAGGGTTCGAGCCCGGCGAAGATCATGAATTCGCGCGGCTTGAACATGCTGTTCGCCGACGGTCACGCGGCGTCGGTGAGCCCGCAGGAAGCGTGGATCGCCACGCGCGGCGGCGGCGTTGACATCACGTCCCCGTGAGCACAGACTGCGCTGTGACCCGGCCGGCCACACGCGCGCGTCCGCGATCCGCCCGGCCGGACACGACCAAAATGAAAGCAGCGCTTCGCCCGCCCGTGAACCGGCGGGCGACGGCGCGGCCGCGGAGGGCACCGCGGAACTCACCGCGCCGCGGTCCCCGGGCCCGTCAGGCACGTCCGATCATCAGGAGTCTTTCACCATGTCCCGCAATCGAGATGCTGAACTTGGCCGCGACCGTAAGGCGGCGCGGCGGCGCGGCGGCTTCACGCTGGTGGAGCTGCTGGTGGTGATTGGGATCATCGCGATCCTGATCTCGGTGCTGCTGCCGGTCCTGAGCAACGCGCGCCGCGCGGGGTACAAGGCGAAGTGCTCGGCGAACCTCAAGTCGCTGGGCGACGCTTACAAGATGTACCAGATGGACAACCGCGGCTGGTGGCCGCCGGCGTGGCAGCAGTACAAGCAGGTGAACCCGCCGTTTACGCCCGGCTCTGGGAAAGCGGATAAGCGGTGGTTCGACTTCGTCGGCAAGTATGTGCTTGGCGCGCAGATCAAGAAGCAGGAGCTGAACTACAACGGGACGCAGACGCCAAGCCTGGAGCCGCAGATCTGGACCGAACCAGTGTGGCACGGTGACAACGCGATCTGGGGCTGCCCCAACTGGGACCGTGTCGGGCGTAAAGCAGACGGTACCGTGGGTGATGTCGAGGGCGGGAACGCAATCTTCTGGCCCGGCTACCTTCAGAACAAGTTCCCGTTCGCGCCCAAGACGACGCCGACCACCGAGGCTCTCACCGCCGGCGACCCGGTGCCGCGCGGGTTTTACAAGTACACGCAGTACACTCGCCAGTCGGAACGGGCGCTGCTTTTTGAGGCGGTCAGCCACACGTGGGTGGCGGCGGACACGTGGCCCTACAAGGCGGACGGCAGCGACTGGCCCAAGACGCCGACGCTGAACTTCCCCATCGATTTCAACCGCCACGGCCGGTACAAGACCGGCAACAAGTTCGCCGATCCGGCGCTGAACATGCTGTTCTGCGACGGTCACGTGGAGACGGTGAGCGCGCGGCAGGCGTGGAAGGCCATTCGGATGGATTGAGCCCGCCGCCGCGGGCATGCACCAGTCAGAGTGAGAGCGGAGGCCGGCAGCGCGAAGGCGCTGCCGGCCTCTTTTTTTGCTCTCAGCGGCGCGACCCGGCGCGCCGTTCGCTCTGGTGAGATGGCGTTTGCCAATACCTCGAGCCACGCGATCGTGAGCGTCGGGCGGCGATGTCGTTGTGTTCGCTGCGCGCTGCTCGGGACGGTCTGTCGGGAATCCTGTTCCCCCTGAACAGGGAAGAAGTTTTGCGAGTTTTTCGACCTATAGTCGTTGACGCACGCCCCGTTCGTGAGGTGGTTTGCGGCGACGCGACGCCGACGGGGCGGGAAGCTTTCGGCGGACTGGCGACGAGACGATCCCGTCTCGGGTCGGCCGGCGCCAGATGTTCCCTCCGCAGTCGGACGCCAAGCCTTGGTTGCGCCGGCGGACAAGTGGTGCAAACGAGCAGCGGCGGCGACAGAGCGTTGTCACATTCGCTGCTGGGCAATTACATCATTGCTGGCACTGCGGTTGCTGTACACCCCATGACCCGAGCTTCCGCCATTGCGGCCTCGGAATCAGCCATTTCGGATCCCTTTGGAGGTCGTATGCGCGTCAATCCGTCACGTCTCCGTCGTGTCGTTCAACGCCACAGGGGGAAAGGCTTTACGCTGGTCGAGCTGCTGGTGGTGATCGGCATCATCGCCGTGCTGATCGGCATTCTGCTGCCAACGCTCCAGGGCGCCCGCCGGTCCGCCAATAGCGTCAAGTGCCTGGCGGCGCTGAAGGAGATCGGCAACTGCTTCAGTCTTTACGCCAACGATAACAAGGGCGTTTATCCCCCCAGCCGCGACACCGTGATCAAGAGCCCGACCGGAGCGGCGCTGGACCGCCGCTGGACGGACTACCTCGCCAAGTACATGAGCAAGAAGGGTAAGGACTTCACCGGCAGCCAGGACGTGAACAAGATCCGGGCGAACTCGGTGCTGTGGGGCTGCCCGGAGTGGGCGCGCACGATCGACTTCGACTCCAGCCTGCCCGGTTACAAGGATGTTTACACCGGCTACGGGATGAACTTTTCCCCCGGCTACCCGGACCAGCACAAGGACGCCAACAACGCGCACCGCAGTAATGCCGCCCGCAAGGGCTACATCAAGCAATCTTTCTACGGCCGCCGGGGCTCGGAGCGGCTGCTGATCGCCGACTCGACCTACGACTACATCAGCCTGCCGCCCAGCGGCTACACCGCCAACGTGAAGTTCGCGCCGTTCGACGTGCTGGACCCGGTGTCACCGACCACCGACTTCTTCGTTGATTCCCGCCACATGAAGCCGGGGACGCAGAAGCAGGCGGCCAAGCGGATGCAGACGATCAACGCCCTTTTCGCCGACGGCCACGCCGGCTCGCTAAGCCTGAAGCAGGCGTACAACGCGGTCCGCATGCCGGGCGGGGACTACGTCCCGAACGTGCCGTTCTAAGCCCAATCGGGCGGTCGCGCCGCCGCTTTCGAAGAGCAGAGATCGCAGCCGGGGGAGTCGTCGAAGCTCCCCCGGCTGCATTCTTTGGCGCGCGGGCAGGCCGCGTGGAAGCGGCTGCCGCACGGGCACCGCTGCGCAGCGCGTGAAGATCTCGGGGACTCGGTCGCGTCGCGCCTTTGCTATAAGACGGCCAATTTTGTTTCGATCGGCGGCGGAGCTTTTGTATAACAATCGGCAGTCACCTCGCCGCCTCCGTTTGAGGCGCGCGCCACCTCCGGTTGTTGATCTGTGGGAGAAGTCATGAACACGTCTCGTCGTCGCCCGTTGCTGCGCCGGCCGATCGCGCCCGCCCGCCGCGCATTCACGTTGGTCGAGCTGCTGGTCGTCATCGGCATCATCGCCGTGCTGATCTCGGTCCTGCTGCCGGTCCTGGGCAGCGCGCGCAAGAGCGCGGACAAGACCAAGTGCCTGGCGGCGCTGAAGCAGCTCGGCGACGCCTACAAGATGTACCAGGGCGAGAACCGCGGCGCCTGGCCGGTCGCCGCCCACTACTACAACGAGAAGGGGACCGAGCGCGATAAGCGCTACCACGACTTCATCGCCAAGTACATCATGGGCAACCAGACGGTGACCAAGCCGGGCGGGCAGAAGGTCACCAGCAACGAGATGAACACCAACGGCACGTGCAGCAACACCACGCTGAACACCGGCGGCAGCACCTACGCCACGCACGGCGAGTTCGGCACCGACACCGATCCGATCTGGATCGGCACCCTGCGCGACCGCAACAGCATTTTGTGGGGCTGCCCGATGTGGAACCGCGTCGGCCACGCCGGCACGCAGTTCGATTACGCGTCGAACAACGGCTACACGATGAACATCTTCCCGGCCGCGCCCAACGACGTCGGGACCGGCGCCTCCGGCATCGATCCGACCAAGACCGCGCGCATCATCGGCCCCGGCAGCGCCGCCGGCAGCGAGTGGAAGGGCAACTACTTCAAGATGACCGCCTGGCGCGCGCCCGGGGAGCGCGCGCTGCTGTTCGACGGCGTCCACAACGGCGGGTACTTCTCGCGCAAGAGCTGGAACGAGGGG
>DASQDR010000189.1:0-38674 GCA_035634055.1 Tepidisphaeraceae bacterium
CAGATCATCGATCGTCGCCACGCGCACCGTCACCGGCACGCTCGGCAGCGGAGTGATCGGGCGGCCCGAGGTGGATGCGGTGAGTTCGGACATGATGTCGCTCGCTGAAATGACCAAGCCTCAATGACCAACAAATCACCAATGACCAATGACCAGCCAGAGTGCCCCGTGGGATTTGGACATTGGGCCTTTGTTGGTCATTGGTTCTTGGTCATTCAACAAGACGCTCACAGATCTTCCGGCTGATGCGTCACCGGCATCGCGCTCTGAAGGATCTTGTCCGCACACCCATACTCCACAGCCTCTTCGGCAAACAGCCAGCGGTTGCGGTCGAAGTCCTTCACGATCTGGTCGAAGGGCTTGCCGGTCCACTCGCTCATGAGCTGGTAGAGGCGATCGCGGATGCGGAGCATGTGCTTGGCTTCGATGGCGAGGTCGGTCGCCTGGCCCTGGAGCACGCCGCCGATGAGCGGCTGGTGGAGCATCACCTGGGCGTTGGGCAGGCAGAAGCGCTTGCCCTTGGTCCCCATTGACAGCAGCGCCGCGCCCATCGACGCCGCCATGCCAATGCAGGTGGTGGCCACGTCACAGCGCAGGTAGCGCATGGTGTCGATGATGCCGAAGCCGGCCGACACCGACCCGCCGGGGGAGTTGATGTAGAACTGGATGTCGGTCTTGGGGTCGTCGTTGGAGAGGAACAGCATCTGCGCGACAATGGTGCCGGCGGAGTCGTCGGTGACCGGGCCGTTGAGCAGGATGATGCGGTCCTTGAGCAGGCGCGAGTAGATGTCGTACGCCCGCTCGCCGCGGCCGGACTTCTCGATCACCATCGGGACGAGTGTGTTGTTTGTCATGATATTTGTTCGACACCGAGGCACACGAGACGCGGGACAACGCACGACTTGCTTCTGTTGATTTCTGCTCCGTGTGCTCCGTGCCTCCGTGTTGAGCCTTCCGCGTTTACCTGTTCGACTTTTCACCCGCCGCGCCGGTGTCGGCGGCGGTGATGCCGGTCTCCTCGCCGATCACCTCGTCGCAGATGCCGTACTTGACGGCGCCGGCAGCGTCGAAGAAGCGGTCGCGCTCCGAGTCCTCTCGCACCTTGTCCTCCGGCTGCCCACAGCACTTGGCCATGATCTTGACCAGCGTGTCCTTGGTCTTGAGGATCTCCTCGGCCTGGATCTCGATGTCCGCCGCCTGCCCGTACACGCCGCCGTAGGGCTGGTGGATCATCACCTTGGCGTTGGGCAGGATGTAGCGCTTTCCCTTGGTGCCGGCCATGAAGACGATCGCCCCACCGCTCTCGGCGCGGCCGATGCAATAGGTGTTGACCGGGCAGTTGAGGAACTTCATCACGTCGTACATCGCCAGCGTGTCGTCGACGATCCCGCCGGGGGAGTTGATGTACAGGTGGATGTCCTGGTCGCGCTTGACGCTCTGGAGGTAGAGCATCTGCATGTAAACGCGGGCGGCGGAGATGTGGTTGATCTCGCCGACGAGGAAGATGACGCGGTTTTCGAGCAGCATTTCCTCGAGGGTCATCTCGCGGTAGCGGTTGTACCCTCCGCCGCCGCCCGGGCCCGGCATGGCCATGGGCATGTTGACCGGCCCGCGCCCGGGGATGACGACGCCGCCGTGGTTGAGCGAGGGTTGTGGCTGCTGCGCCGCCTGCAAGATGAGCCTGGGGGGAACGTGCTTTGGGTCTAGATTCATGGGCGATCCTTCGTTCGTCGCTGTGGCTGAGGCGAGGGATCGTACGCCGGTGGGCGCGGGGGGTCAATGAACCGCAAGTCGTGGCGCGCGGGCGACGTGCGCGCCGCAACTCGGGCGCGTGCCGGCGCGGCACGAATAACGTTCCAAAACCGTTTCGGCCCCCGCGCTCGCCGCCGCCGCCGCCGGGACGCCTGCGGCGGGCGCGGGGGCCGCCGGCGCGCTCGCGCTTCCGCGTGACGCGATCTCAGATTTCTTATTCGCAAGAGTGCAGGCGGGCACCCGCGCCGGCCGGGTACGCTCGTTATGCTGCCGGGTCGCGTGTCGCCGTGACTTGGAAAGTGATGCGCGTGCGCGCCGCGCGTCGGATGTTGGCAGCGCGATTGAGCCGACGATAGATTTCGGCGCACGCGCGCGGGGAAGGCACCGGTCAAAGGAAACGCTTCATGGACGTCCGCGACACGCTCAACCAGCATCCCCGGGCCGTCACCTTCACGGTCATCAGCGTGATCGTGGTGGGCCTGGGGCTGATCCTCTGGCGCGGGAGCGGCGGCTCGCCGGACGAGGCGTCGGCGCTGGAGCAGGCGTTTTACTCCACCGACGACGGCACCTCCTGGTTCTCCGACGACCGCCGGAAGATCTACCCCTTCGACCGCGACGGCAAGCCCGCCTATCGGGCGTACGTCTTCAAGTGCGGCGAGCAGGGCAAGCCGTTCGTCGCCTACCTGGAGCGCTTCACCGAATCCGCCCGCAAGGAGCTGATGAATAAGCAGGCGCCCGCGCAAGCGGGTCGGCCGGTGGCGGCGGAGGGGCTGGAGGTGAAGAAGCCGCGCGAGGCGGAGTGGGTGAAGGCCTCCACCGCGAAGGGGAACGCCACCATGACCCCCACCTGCCCGGACAACCCCGCCGGGCCGGTCCAGCCGGTGCTTCCGTAGGCCCGTGAACTCCGGCGCACGGCCCCGCTCGGTGGCCAAAATTCCATCACCTCCGCCCGGCCCGACCCGCGCGCGAGCCCCCGTCGTAATTTCAAAGCTTCAATTCGCAACATTACAGGGCGGGGCTCGAATTCCGGTGTAAAGTTAAGTATCCAAAGCTCCTGCACGCCGCGCGGTGCGTCTGGCCGATGGCGGGGGCGGCGGTCGCTGCAAATCACTTCGGAGGGTTTATGTTTAGCCGCTTCCCCGTCGCGCTCTGCGCGATTGTCCTCGGAATTTGCCTGCTGTTGCCGTCGGTCGCCTCGGCGGCGACCTACGACGACGCCACCGGCGAGAACTTCACCGGCAGCCCCGGCTTCCTCGACATCGATTCGGTCGAGGTCACCAACGACGCCAGCACCATCACCTTCAAGATCGCCAGCGCGTCGTCCTTCGCCGCCCCCAACGACTGGGGCAAGTTCCTGATCGGCGTGGACTCCGTCGCCGGCGGCAAGACCGACAATGGCACCCGCTGGGACCCCGCCCGCCCGATCAACATGCCCAGCGGCATGGACTACTGGGTCGACAACTGGCTGACCTTCGGCGGCGGCGCGCAGGTCTGGAAGTACGACCCGGCCAACCCCTCGGCGGCCAACGGCTTCGATCCGACCTCGACCGGCTCGGCCACCAGCGTCATCGACGCGACCAACACCAGCATCGCGCTCACGTTCCCGCTGTCCGCCTTCGGGCTGCAGAGCGGCGGGACGTTCTCCTTCGACGTCTGGGGCACCGGCGGCGGGGCCGACAGCGCCTACGACTCGCTGAGGGACCAGGACGTGGCCGCGCCGACGTGGAGCGGCCCGTACTCGGCGACGGAGCTCAACAGCTACACCGTCGTCGTCCCGGAGCCGGGCACGCTGGGCCTCGCGGGCATCGCGCTGCTCGCGGTCGCCCGTCGCCGCTCGCGCGACTGAAGGGCGCAGCCCGCGCGGCCGGTCGCGCAGCGGACGCTTGATGGAAAGCCAGGGAGGACGATGAAGCTGGGCCGCTCGGGGTGGATGAGGACGGTGGTCACGATCTGCGTCGGCACGGCAGCGATGGCGGCCGCGCCGATCGCGCGCGCGGCGCCTGCGAACCCGTATTACGTCGGCGGGTCGATGACCTTCGCGTCCTACATGAAGGACCGCGGGTACGTCTACAAGGAGAACAACGTCCCCACCGACCCGTTCCTGAGCCTGAAGAACCACGGCGCCAACATCGTCCGCCTGGAGGACAAGTTCGGCCCGTACGAGAACAGCTACACGCCCGCGGGCGTGCCGGCGGACTGGCCCAAGTGGAGCCGCGTCTCGGCCGACGCCAAGCATGCCAAGGCGGTCGGGCTCAACACCTTCCTCACCTTCACCTTCAACAGCCTGGGTGACCCGCAGCCGCTGGCGAACACCGTGCCGGCGGAGTGGGCGAACCTGACCGTCGCGCAGCTCGAGCAGCAGGTCTACAACTACACGTATTCCAAGCTGAACGAGCTGGGGCAGGCGGGCGCGCTGCCGAAGTTCGTGTCGATCGGCAACGAGGTGAACGGCGCGTTCCTCGCCCCCGCCGGCTCGCCGACCAGCTATCACGTCCCGTCGCGCGACGCCCGGCTGATGAACGCCGGCTACGACGCCGTCCGCGCCGTCTCGCAGCTCTACAACGCGCCGATCAAGACCGTCGCCCATATCGCCGGCCCGGACAACGTCGGCTGGTGGATGCAGCAGTACGACGGCCACCTCGGCGACCACGTCGACGTGCTCGCCCTGTCGTACTACCCCGGCTGGCACAGCATGAACGAGTGGTCGAGCTGGAAGCAGCTCGTCGACCACCTGCGCACGCAGTACGACAAGGAGATGATGGTCCTGGAAACCGCCGCCAGTTGGAGGACGACCGGCGCGGGCGCGTACGACAACCACACCAACATCTACCAGAACCCGCTCCAGTCCACGTACGACTCGGCCGCGCAGAAGCAGTGGCTGACCAACCTGTCGCTGGACGTGATCAACGCCGGCGGGCTCGGCGCAATCACCTGGGGCGGCGACTGGACCGCGGCGAACTCGATCGTCGTCTACCCGGACCAGTACGGGCCGGGATCGTCGTGGGAGAACAACGCCTTCTGGGACCGCAACGGCAACGTGCACGCGGGCATCGACTGGGCAGCGGCGGTGCATACCGCGCTGCCGGAGCCGGGGTCGGCCGTCAGCGTCGGAATCGCGCTGGCCGCCGTTGCGTCGCGTCGCTCGCGCGCGGGCCGCGGCATTGGCCGCCTACTGTCGGATCGACCTCTATGATGCGTGCAACCCTGACCGCCCGCCATAGGGCGCTTCTCATCCTGTCGTTCGGGCTGCTTCTGCTCGGCGCGCGCGAGGCGTGCGCGGCGACGGCGGCGACAACATCCGCCGCGGCGGGCGCCACCGCGCCCCGCGGGGACCGCGCGTTCATCGTCGGCGGCGACATCTCGACACTGCCGGAGCTGGAGAAGGCGGGCGCCGTCTACCGCGATAACGGCCGGCCCGCCGACGCCATCGCCATCCTGCGCGGCCGGGGCTTCAACCTCTTCCGCGTCCGCCTGTTCGTCAACCCGAACCCCAACTACGCCGCCACCGGCGGCGCCACGCAGGACCTGGCGTACGTGCGGGCGCTGGCCAAGCGGATCAAGCAGTCGGGCGCGGCGCTGATGCTGGACTTCCACTACTCCGACACCTGGGCCGACCCGGCCAAGCAGTACAAGCCGGCGGCGTGGAAAGACCTGGACTTCGACGCGCTGGAGCGCAAGGTCCACGACTACACCGCGGAAGTGCTGCGCGACCTGCGGCAGGACGGGATCGTTCCCGAAATGGTGCAGGTCGGAAACGAGATCGCGTCGGGCATGATCTGGCCGGACGGAAAGGTCAGCGGCGCCAAGCCGCCGGACGACGCGCGCCAGTGGGAGCGATTTGCCCGGCTGATCAAGGCGGGCGTGAAGGCGGTGCGCGCGGCGCAGACCGACGGCCCGCCCATCCGCGTGATGCTCCACATCCACGGTGGCGGGCGCGCGGGGCTGCCCAAGTGGTTCTTCGAGAAGCTCCGCCCGCACGATGTCGATTTCGACGTGGTCGGTCTGAGCTTCTACCCCGCGTGGGACGACACGCTTGACGCGCTGAAGCAGAACATGGCTGACCTCGTGCAGGGCTGGGGAAAAGACGTGCTGATCGCCGAGGCGAGCTACCCCTGGCAGACGCTTCCGGACGTGCAGAAGCCGGCGCTCACCTGGCCGCAGACGCCGCAGGGGCAGCGGCAGTTCGTGCAGGAGATGGTGGCGGCGCTCAGAGCGGTCCCCGATGGGCGCGGGATCGGCTTCGTGTGGTGGTATCCCGAGGCAACTCCCGTGCGCGGGCTGCGCGTCTGGCGCGAGGGGAGGGAAGGCCTCTTCGACGCCGAGGGCAACCCCCAGCCGTCGCTCGACCTCTTCAAGCCGGAGCAACCCGCCACGCAGGCTGCCGACGCGCCCGGCGCCAGCCCCAAGTAGTTAGCGAACCCGCAGCGGCGGCGACGACATGCCGCCGTTGCACCGATCTGGGAGAGTGACATGCGTACTGCTGATCGTTCGTCCGCCATCCGGCTCGCCGTCTCCGCTGGGCTCTCGCTCGGGCTTTGCGGCTCCGCGCTTGCCACGACCTTCACCGAGTCGCACACCGGCGGCGGGAGCTGGAACACCATCTACGCGCAGGGCTTCTCGCCTTCGGTCGCGCCCTCGCCCAGCCCCGGGTCGGCGGCGGGCGACCCCGTTTACCTCCAACAGTTCGAGTTCTACAAGTCCGGCCAGGCGGACGCGGCGTCGAACGTGCGCCTGGTCATCCTCAACAACTACTTCGCCAACCTCCAGGGATTGACCACCGCTTCGCCGGCGGTCGTGGGCGTCTCGACCAACACCGTCGCCAGCACCGCCGGGCTGGCGACGGGCGCGGCGATCCTGTTCGACTTCGACAACCTCTCGCTCGCCTACGGCAGCGACTACGCGGCCGCGGTGATGAGCGTCGGCGCGGGCGGCGAGCTGACGCCGGTGAAAATCTCGGCGCTGCACGCGAATTACACGCAGGTCACGCCGGGCGATTACCGCCCCGCCACCAACTACGGGACCGAAGCGCAGTACCAGTATGCCGTCAGCAACTTCATCAACTCCGATTCCTTTGGGCAGTTCTTCAGCGTCTTCAGCTACGGCGGCGACGCGAACTTCACCGCGACGCTGAACAGCGCGGCCCCGTTGCGGTGGAACCGCGGCGACTCGGGTAGCTGGACGGCGCCGGAGAACTGGGCCGGCGGCGTGCCCAACGGCGCGGACGCATCAGCGGTGTTCGGCGGGGCCGCGACCGCGCCGGTCACGGTGACGCTGGATACCAGCGTCGTCGCCGGCTCCGTCCGCTTCGACAACGCCACGCACGGCTACTCGATCGACGGAACCGGCGGGCTGACGCTGAACGCCACCACCAGCGTCGCCGCCATCCGCGCCGCCAGCGGCAACCATGCGATTAACGTGCCGGTGACGCTGGCGGATGACACGACGGTGACGGTGGTCGCGCCCGGCGCCACGGTGGCACTGTCGAAGCTGGCACCGTCGGCCGTCGCGCTCAGCAAGCACGGGGCGGGCACGCTGGTCGTCAACAACGTGCGCGCGGGCGGGCTGACCGTGCGGGAAGGGATCGTGAAGGTCGCCGCCAACGGAACCGCCAGCGGCACGAGCAACGTGCCCGCGCTGACGGTTGCCGCCGGCGCGACGCTCGACCTGACGGACAACAAGCTCGTCACCGACGCCGCCGTCGGCACCTTCGCCGGCTCGGCGTACGATGGCGTCACGGGGCTGGTCCAGTCCGGCCGCAACGGCGGCGCGTGGAATGGTTCCGGCATCATCACCAGCCTGGCGGACGCCAAGTCGCCGACGCTCCGGACCAGCATCGGCGTCGCCACCGGCGCGCAGGCGAAGGGCTTGGCCCCCGGCCAGACCGCGACGTGGGGCGGGCAGGCGATCACCGCCACCTCGACGCTGCTGATGTACACCTACGCCGGCGACGCGAACCTCGACGGGAAGATCAACGGCGACGATTACTTCCAGATCGACAGCCATGTTGGCGCAGCCGGCGCCGGGTGGTTCAACGGCGACTTCGACTACAACGGGAAGGTCAACGGCGACGACTACTTCCTGATCGACTCCAACGTCAACGGGCAGACGCTGGGGACCTTCCCCGCCGGCGCGGGTGTCGCCGATGGCATCGCAGATGGCGTGGCGGCCGTGCCCGAGCCCGCGTCCGCCGCGGCCGTTGCACTCATGGCGGCGGTCGCGTCGCTCCGCCGCCGACGGCGACAGCAGACTTGCTGCTAACACGCTTCGAGCTTGTGCTCTCTCTCTCCCTGTGGCGGCGGCGCGTCCCCTACGCGCCGCCGCCGCGGTTTTTTTGCGGTGCGCCTGCGCGACGGGGCGTGCGCCACGTCGCCTGAACGACGGCGCGTGCGTGACGGCGCGTGCGCGACGCGACGCGACGCGACGCGCTCGCAGGGGCGGAGCCACGAGCGCGGATCTCCGGACCATCTGCTTGTTGTTCAACCACCTTCCACGCCGCGCCGCGCGCGGCGATGTCAACGCCGCCGGCGCGGGCTAGGCTGGCGGTCATGGGATCGGAGCGACTCACGGACGAGCAGGCAAAGGCGTTGCAGCAGGCGCTGGCGCGACAGGGGCGATATTTGTCGCGGCTGGTGGCGCGGATGCACAAGCTGAACTGGCCGAAGGACGACCCGCTCTACGCGCCCGCTAGCCGGGCGCGCGACGCGGTGCTGAGCCTGATCGTGGCGGTGGGCCGATCCGCTGGCGGCACGTCGGCTGCGCCGCCGCCGCCGCCCGTGTCGGACGTCTCGTGGGGGTTCGCGCGCGGCCCCGTCACGCCGCCCAAAGGGGCGGCGCCGTCAGGCGGAGCGATCGACGCGCGCCTCGCGCCGCAGGTCGATGCCGGGCGTGTAGTCGACCTTGAGGCTGGTGGTGGCGGCGGAGCGCACCCAATCGAGGTACCCGAACCGCCACAAATACGCGAAGCCCACCAGCAGCACGCCGAAGAAGAACAGCATGTCCACGATCGCCACCGCGCGCAGGGCGCTGGTGGTCATGCCGATTGATTCCGCCAGTGCCGGCGCATTTCCGTAGGCGACGGCCCAGGGGTAGAAGAGCGCGACCTCGACGTCGAACACCAGGTAGACCAGCGCCACGATGTAGAACCGCAGGTCGAACTGCACCCAGGAAGATCCGATGGTGGGCTCACCGCACTCGTAGACGGCCGCCTTTTCCGGATTCGGGATCTGCGGGCGGGCGAAGTACCCCAGGATCAGGTTAGCGAAGACGAACACCGCGCCAAAGGCGAGGAAGATCGTGACCGAGAGCAGCAGTTCCATGGGCGGGCTGAGGTTACGAGTGTCGGGGTGAAAGAGCAAGTTGTCGGCCCTGCCGACGCACCGTCCGCCGGGCGCGCGGAAGGCTGCGCCTCAGGCCGCGTCCGGTCCTATACTGTGATAGCGGGGGCCGATGAACGGATCCGGCGCGCCACGTGTGCGGGAAGGAAGCAAGGCCGTGAAGAGCCACTCACTGCTCCGACGGTTGATCCAGTCGGATTTTGAAAAGCTGCTGGAGGCGCTGACGACCCGCCAGCACCTGGCCCCGCACGAGCCGGTGGCGGCGACGCTGGCGAACGCGGTGGATTCCCTCGGCGTCTGCCCCGAAGCGGTTCGCCAGGCGCTGCAATGGCTGCAACTGGACGGGGCGCAAAAGGTCGGGCGGCTGCGGCGAACAGAGCTGATGCAGCTTGCCCGGAGCGTTCACCGCTACTGGCGGCAGCGCCAGCCTCGCCCGGCCGAAGCCCAATCCAGCTAGCGGATCGCCCGCGCCGCCGGTTGCGCCGGCGGCCGTTCGCGCCATGGCGCCGCCTCGCCCGTTGCGTCATGTCTGTGCTGGCTTTTTCCACGGGAAAAACCGTCCCTCTGCCCCTTCACATCGGCCCGTGCCACTGTGGCACGCGGTATGCATCGGAAAACTACACAGGGACAGGAAGGAGTTGGCCGATAAACGCCAAGGAGCCGCACCCCCGGAGCACGCTATGAACAATGCCCTCCCACTCTGTTGCGCCCCCGAGTCCTTCAACCTGCTGGCGCGCCAGGTTGCGGCGATCGAGAGCCCCGACGCGCTCGTGCACGGCGCGACCGCAATCGCGATGCACCAGCTTGATAACATCGACGTGTCGGAGGTCGACGCGACGCTCCAGCACTACGCCGACACCGTCCGCTCGCGCGTCCGCGGCAGCCAGCCGCAGGCGCTGCTCGCCCACCTCCACGACCTGCTGTTCGAAGAGGAAAAGTTCACCGGCAACCAGGAGGACTACTACAACACCTCCAACAGCTATCTGCCGGAGGTCCTGCGGACCAAGCGCGGGCTGCCGATCACGCTGAGCCTGATCTATAAGGTCGTGGCCGAGCGGCTCGGGCTCCGCGCCTGGGGCGTCGGGCTGCCGGGGCACTTCCTGTGCGGCGTGGACGTCGACGGCAGCATCATGCTCGTCGACGCGTTCGCCGGCGGGCGCGTGATCACGATTGACGAGGCCCACGCCCGCATGCAGGAGATGCTCGGGCCGGACGTCGAGTGGAGCGACGAGCTGCTCCAGCCGGTCAGCAACCGCCACTGGCTGACCCGCATGCTCCAGAATTTGCTGCACACCTTCGGCAACAGCGGCCACTTCGCCGACGTCGCCGCCATCCTCGAGATGGAAATGCTCCTCTGGCCCAAGCGCGAGCAACTCCAGCGCGACCTTGCCCTGGTGCTGGCGCGGTGCGGGCTGTCACAGCCGGCGTCAATGTGGCTCGACCGCTACCTCAAGAACAACCCGGACGACCCTCAGCGCAACGAGCTGACGCAACTGCTCGACGTGCTGAAGTAGTCCGGGCCCAGGCATCCGCGACTTGCGGCGAGACGACCGGAACCAGGGTTCCGGTCGTCTCTCGTTTGGCGACTGGTCCCCCGATGCGGCGGGCGCTGGCGGCGGTCAACCCGCTCGTCGAGAAGCTAGGTTTCCGCCCTGCCGTATTCCTGTAGCGGCCGAACGCCCCATCCCGTTTTTTGCAGCGACAGGATTGCCTGCGCCGCAGCGTGGGCGCCGGTCAGCGTGGTCACGATCGGCGTCTTGTGCAGGACGGCGGTCGCGCGGATCTTCCCCTCGTCGGTGGCCGGACCCTTCCGCGTCGGCGTGTTGATGATGAGCTGGACCTTGCCGTTCTTGATGAAGTCGATCAGGTTCGGCCGGCCCTCCGCGAGCTTGGTCACGCGCCTCGCCTCCACGCCCGCGCGGGAGAGCGCGTCGTGCGTCCCGCCGGTCGCCATCAGATCGAAGCCCGCGCCGGCGAGCATCCTGGCGACCGGGATGATCGCCTCCTTGTCGCCGTCGCGCACGGAAATGAAGACCGTCCCGCCGGTCGGCAGCACGGTGCCGGCGGCGAGCTGGCTTTTTGCGAACGCGGTCGGAAAATCGATGTCGATTCCCATGACCTCGCCCGTCGAGCGCATCTCCGGGCCGAGGATCACGTCCACGCCGGGGAACTTGCTGAAGGGGAAGACGACTTCCTTCACGCTGGTATGCGCCGGCGGCGGCAGTTCGGTCACGCCCATCTGCGCCAGCGATTTGCCCGCCATCACCTTGGCGGCGATCTTCGCCCACGCGACGCCGGTCGCCTTGGAGACGAACGGCACCGTGCGCGACGCGCGCGGGTTGACCTCGATGACGTAAATCTCGTCGTCCTTGATCGCGTACTGCACGTTCATCAGCCCGCGCACGCGCAGCGCCTTTGCCAGGGCGCGCGTCTGGTCTTTCAGCCGATCAATGATCGCCTTCGACAGCGAGTGCGGCGGGAGCGAGCAGGCGGAATCGCCGGAGTGGATTCCCGCTTCCTCGATGTGCTCCATCACGCCGATGACGATGGCTTGGGAAGAGTTGCCAGTTGCCAGTTGTGAGTTGTCAGTGAGGGAACTGCCCTTGCCTTCACCGGCAACGGGCCCGAAATCGGCCAGGCAATCGACGTCGACCTCGGTCGCGTTATCGAGGAACTTGTCCACGAGGATCGGCGCGTCCTTGATGGTCGAGGCTTCCACCGCGTGGGCCATGTAGTGGTTGAGCTGCTCCTCGTCTGAGACGATCTCCATCGCGCGGCCGCCGAGGACGAAGCTGGGGCGGACCAGCACGGGGTAGCCGATCTCGCGGGCGACCCGGCGGGCGTCCTCGACGTTGCGGGCGATGCCGTTGGCGGGCTGCTTGAGGTTGAGCTTCTGGAGCAGCTCGCGGAACTGCTCGCGGTCGCCGGCGGCGTCGAGGGAGTCGACGGTGGTGCCGAGGATAGGGACGCCAGCCTCCTGGAGCTGGCGCGCGAGGTTGAGGGGGGTTTGCCCACCGAACTGCACGATCACACCCTGGACGAGGTTCCGGCGACGCGTGGCGTCGCGGCTATCGGCGGCTTTCCCGTCGTCGCTCCGTCGCGCCGTCGCGCCGTCGCTCGCTTCCTTTCCTTCGTGGCTTTTGAACGGTCCCCCGTTCACCCGTTCGCACACGTTGAGCACGTCCTCGTGCGTGAGGGGTTCGAAGAAGAGCAGGTCGGACGTGTTGTAGTCGGTGCTGACCGTCTCCGGGTTGGAGTTGATCATGACCGACTCGATCCCGAGTTCCTTCATCCCGAACGCCGCCTGCACGCAGCAGTAGTCGAACTCGATGCCCTGGCCGATCCGGTTCGGGCCGCCGCCGATGATGATGACCTTGGGACGGTCGGTTAGGCGGATCTCGTCTTCGACGACGGGCTTGCCGTCCTGGACGTACGGCGTCTCGTAGGTCGAGTAGTAGTACGGCGTGGCGGCCTCGAACTCGGCGGCGCAGGTGTCAACGAGCTTGTAGACGGGCTGTTCGGTCAGGTTGTGCACGATCGCTTCGGTCCACATTGACCCTTCGAGCACATTGGCGATCTGATGGGCGCTGTATCCTAGTTGCTTCGCGCGCGACATCACCTCTTGGAATTCCTCTGCATTCGCGGCGGAATTGCAGGTGGCGATCAAATACGCGTTTCGCCATTGACCACACAGCTCGTCCTCGAAATCCACGAGTTCCTTCATCTGCGCGAGGAACCACGGGTCGATATTGGTCAGCTCGTGGATGCGGTCGAGCGACCAACCCATCTTCAGCGCGTAGCGGAGGTAATAGAGCCGCCCCTGGCTGGGAACCGCGAGCTTGCGGGTGAGCTTTGCCTCGGGAATGGGCCACTCGTGATCGAGCGACTCGCCCTGCGTGGTCTTGTCTTCATCCGTGGCACTTGCCGTGGCAAGGGCGCCTCGCCCAGGCGTTCCCGCGGAGCGGTCTTGGCGCGCGTCACTCTGCGATTGCTGCACGGGCGAGGCGCCCGTGCCACGTGAGATGCCCTCTGAACAACGGGCACCCTGCTGCTGCTTCTGCGCGTTCAACCACTTGTCGTACCTGTCCAGGCCGAAGCCGAAACGCTTGACCTCCATCGACCGAATGCCCTTCTGGAGCGCTTCCTTGAACGTCCGCCCGATGGCCATCGCTTCGCCGACGCTCTTCATCTGCGTCGTCAGCGTCTCGTCGGCATCGGGGAACTTCTCGAAGGTCCAGCGCGGGATCTTGATCACGCAATAGTCGATCGTCGGCTCAAAGCACGCGGACGTGTACAGCTCCCACTCGGCAGAGTTGCCAGTTGCCAGTTGTAAGTTGCCAGTAGAAGAAGCGCCCTTGCCTTCACTGGCAACTGGCAACTGACCACTGGCCGCTCTCTTCCTGCTGGTGATAAAGTTGGGCAGTTCGTCGAGCGTGTACCCGACGGCCAGCTTCGCTGCGATCTTGGCGATGGGGTAGCCGGTCGCCTTGGACGCCAGGGCGGATGAGCGCGACACGCGCGGGTTCATCTCGACGACGACCATGTCGCCATTGTCGGGGTTGATGGCGAACTGGATGTTCGACCCGCCGGTCTCGACGCCGACGGCCCGGATGACCGCGAAGCTGGCGTCGCGCATCCGCTGGTATTCCTTGTCGCTCAGGGTCTGGATCGGCGCGACGGTGATGCTGTCGCCGGTGTGGACGCCCATCGGGTCGAGGTTCTCGATCGAGCAGATAATCACGCAGTTGTCCAGGCGGTCGCGCACCACCTCCATCTCGAACTCTTTCCACCCGATCACCGACTGCTCGATGAGCACCTCGGTCACCGGCGAGGCATCCAACCCGCGCTGGACGATCGATTCGAACTCCTCGACGTTGTAGGCGATGCCGCCGCCGGTGCCGCCGAGCGTGAACGCCGGGCGGATGATCAGCGGCAGGCCGATGTCGTCCAGCACGCGCCGCGCGTCGGCCATGTTGTGGACCACGCCGCTGCGCGGGACGTTCAGGCCGATCTTGAGCATCAGGTCCTTGAAGACCTGCCGGTCCTCGCCGCGGTGGATGGCGTCGCGGTCGGCGCCGATCATCTTCACGCCGTACTTCTGGAGGATGCCCTGGTCGAAGCAGGCCATGCCGGTGTTCAGTCCCGTCTGCCCGCCGAGCGTGGGGAGCAGCGCGTCGACCGGGGTGCCGTTGGCCTTCTCGCGGGCGAGGATTTTCTCGACCGCCTCCGGGGTGATCGGCTCGACGTAGGTCGCGTCGGCGAACTCCGGGTCGGTCATGATGGTCGCGGGGTTGGAATTGATCAGGACGATGCGGTAGCCGTCCTCGCGAAGGGCGCGGCAGGCCTGCACGCCGGAGTAGTCGAACTCGACCCCCTGCCCGATGACGATCGGGCCGGAGCCGATGATGAGGATCGTGTGAATGTCGGTGCGTTTCGGCAAAGTCGGATGAATTTAATCAAGGTGGGCGGGATGTCCACCTTCGCCGCGTGACGGCAGAGCGCCGCGCGGCAGCGGGCGCGAGCCAAGATGTTGCCGGTGCCCGCGCTCGGGCGCGCGTGCGCCCGCCCGCGCACGGCGCCGGCCCGGTGGTTACAATGACGCCTCCTTGCGACGCGCGCGGAACAATCACAACAACGGCAACACCCGCGGCGGCGGCGGCGCCGGCGGCGCGCTGGGGGGCGGGCCGCTGGTGGGCGTCGTCATCGACGGCGTCAGCTCGTACGGGCGCGGCGTGCTCCGCGGCGTCATGCGCTACGCCAACCTCCAGCGCCGCTGGCTCCTCCACGAGGACCTGTGGCGGGCGACGGAGTCGCTCCGGCACTTTCCGGAGTGCGACGGCGCCATCATCGCCGGCGCGGGGGGCGGCACCTTCGATTTCATCCGGCAGCGCTGCCGGCACGTGATCTACTGCTCGGGCGCGGCCGACCCGGCGATCTGCCCCGTCGTCTCCCTCGACGACAACGCCGCCGGCGTCATGAGCGCGCACCACCTGATGGACTGCCGCCTGGAGCGGTTCGCCTTTTACGGCAACGCGGGCGCCGGCGAGAGCACCGTCGCCGCCAAGCGGCTCGTCGGGTTCCGCGACGCGCTCGCGGCGCGCGGGTTCTCGTGCCTGGAGTCGCCGGTGCTCTGGCCCAGCGGCAACGACTGGCTGACGCACGCCCACCGCCCCAGGCTGGTCGAGTGGCTCCGCTCGCTCCCCAAGCCGATCGGCATCATGGCCGTTGACGATGCCGCCGGGCACGACCTGGCGGGCGCGTGCCTCGAGGCGGGGGTCAGCGTTCCGGATCGCGTCGCCATCGTCGGCGTCAACAACGACGACCTGCTCTGCGAGGGCGCCTGGCCGCCGCTGTCGAGCATCGAGGCGGACTTCAGCCGCGTCGGCTACCACGCCGCCAAGCTCCTCGACCGCATGATGAGCGGTGAGGCGATCGCGACCGAAGAGCGCCACGTGCGGCTGGCGCCGCTGGGGGTGGTGCAGCGGATGAGCAGCAACGTGCTGGCCGTCGCCGACGCCAACCTCGCCGACGCCATCCGCTTCATCCGCGAACACGCGTGCGACCCCTGCACGGTGCACGACGTGCTCCGGCACGTGCCGGTCGGCCGGCGGTGGCTGGAGCGGCAGTTCGTCGCGCACCTGGGGCGCACGCCGCACGACGAGATCACGCGCGTGCGCGTGGAGGCGGGGCAGCGGCTGCTCCTCCAGCCGGACCTGAGCCTGCCGGAGATCGCCCAGCGGTGCGGCTTCTCGGCGGTGCAGAACTTCGCGCGGCTGTTCTCGCAGGAGGTCGGCACGACGCCCGCCGCCTACCGCCGCAATGCCCTGCGCGGCGCCGATCCCCTCGGCGACCCCGCCGACCGCCACCCTGCCGCCATGCCCGGGCAAGCCCCGCGCGCCGGCGCCACGCACTGACCTGCTGGCCGCCGCCCGGCAGGTGATCGACCACCTCTTCGGACGCGCGCTGCCGCACGATAATCTCGATGCAGACGCCGCGGCGACCGCCGGCCCGGCGTTGTATACTCATGCGATGCTCCCGCTGCGGCAGTGGCTCGGGGACGTGTTGGACTTCTGCTATCCGCATCACTGCGCCGCCTGCGCCGCCGGCGGCGAGGGTGGCGGCTTTCTCTGCGCAACGTGCGACGGGTTGCTGTGCGACCTGCGCGATGCCGCCGCCTGCGAGCGCTGCGCCATGCCGTTGGCCAGCGACGGCGCACCGTGCCCCTACTGCCTCGGCAAGGGCGTGGCGCCGTTCGAGCGCATCGTCCGCCTGGGCGTCTTCGCCGATCCGATCAAGCAGGTCGTCCATCACTTCAAGTACCACGGCCGCTGGCCGCTGGGCGAGCACCTGGCCGACCGGCTGTGCGCCACGGAGCGGGCGAAGGGGCTGTTGACGGAGACGCAGGTGCTGGTCCCGGTCCCGCTGCACTTCCGTCGGCACGTGCGGCGCGGCTACAACCAGGCGGACGTGATTGCCTGCCGCGCGGGGCACAAGCGAAACTCCGGCATCCCGGTCGTCCACGCGGTCCGCCGGGTCCGCGACACAGAGACGCAGACGCACCTGTCGCACGAGAAGCGCCTGGCCAACATGCGTGGCGCGTTCGCGCTCCGCCGGTCGGCTCGGCGCGTGAGGGGGAAGCACGTCGTGATCGTCGACGACGTCATGACGACCGGCGCGACGCTGAAAGCGGTTGCCAACGTCCTGAGGGCGGCGGAGCCGGCCGGGATCAGCGCGATGGTGATCGCGATCGCCGACCCGCGGCACCGGGATTTCCAGGCGATCTAGCCGAGCAAGGCGGCACGCGCCCCCCAACGTCAGCCAAGTCGTCTCGCGGGGTTGCCCACCTCCGCCTCGAACGTCCGGGCGTTTGCTCCAACGGTTGAACGCCCGATCCCGCTTCGACCGCGTTCGGTCGCGTCATGCGGAGGACCAATGCGTCGCGCCGAACGCGCGCAACTGCTGGTCCCAGCTTGCTTCGCGGCCGGCCTTGCCCGCGGTCGTCGGCGGTGCAGGCGACGGCGCTTCCACCCGTCGCAAAACGATTAAAGCCTAACGCAAAACGAGCTATGCGTTTCACCGGCGTGGCTTATGTTGATGAAGCCGGAGCCATCGTCGGCGGCCGCGGCTCGTACGGCGCTTTACCCGCCGCTGCCGCCGCCGCAACGCCGCCCGCCCGCGCGGGCCGGCAGTCATTCGGTTGTCGCCGGCTGTCCTTCATCGTGGGGTCGTGTTGCCATGGATCGAGTCGGCGGTTTGTACATCCTGGACGCGGACGCCCTGCCCCTGATCTACGGCCCCGACGAGCGGCGCGACATCGACCGCCGCGTGCGGCAGGTCGCCGTGCCGCAGACCGCCAAGTCGATCGCCGAACACCCGGAGCGGCTGCGCGACGTCGAGGTACTGTTCTCCGGCTGGGGCGCGCCGGTGGCGGACGAGGCGTTCCTGGAGGCGGCGCCCAGGCTGCGGGCGATCTTTTACGGCGCCGGCTCCGTCGCCGGGTGGATCACCGATGCCGTCTGGCAGCGGGGCGTCGTGGTGAGCAGCGCGTACGCCGCCAACGCCGTGCCGGTCGCCGAGTACGCCCTGAGCGTGATCCTCTTCTCGCTCAAGCACGGCTGGTCGCTGGTGTGCCAGACGCGCCAGCAGCGGGTGTTCCCCGACCGCAACGGCGCGCCCGGCTGCTACGGCAGCACCGTGGGGCTGGTGTCGCTCGGCGTCACCGCCCGCACGCTGTTGCGGCTGCTGCGGCCGTTCGATCTGAAGGTGATCGCCTACGACCCGTACGTCGGCCAGAGCGAGGCCGAGGCGCTGGGCGTGGACATCGTCTCGCTGGACGAGCTGTTCGCCCGCAGCGACGTCGTTTCGTGCCACACGCCGCTGCTGGAGGAGACCGTCGGCATGATCACCGGCGAGCACCTCGCGTCGATGAAGCGCGGCGCGACGTTCGTGAACACCGCCCGGGGCCAACTGGTGCGCGAGCGGGAAATGACCGAGGTGCTGAGCCGCCGGGCGGACCTGTGCGCGGTGCTGGACGTCGCGGCGGTCGAGCCGCCGGAGCAGGCGTCGCCGCTGTACGAGCTGCCCAACGTGGTGCTGACGCCGCACATCGCCGGCTCGGTCGG
This sequence comes from Tepidisphaeraceae bacterium, assembly GCA_035634055.1. Taxonomy (GTDB): domain Bacteria; phylum Planctomycetota; class Phycisphaerae; order Tepidisphaerales; family Tepidisphaeraceae; genus JAICTV01. Next base: position 18,209 of record DASQDR010000189.1, read on the forward strand.
GAACGAGTGCAGGCGCATGGGTCGCTACATGGTCGAGGAACTCGAGCGGTTCCTGGGCGGCCAGCCGCTGCGCTGGGCGGTGACGCCGGAGATGACCGCCGTCTCGTCCCACCGCCCGCTGCGGCGAAGGGCGGGCAAGGTCACCATCGGCCCGGCGGCGGCGGCAGCGGCGGCGGCGGCGCGCAAGGCCGACGGCGCCGCGATTCTGCCGTAAGCTGCCCCGCGCGATCGCGGCCCGCGCGCCGTCCAACGGTAGCATCGAGGACAGGGGTCAACGGAGAGAATCAGTCCGCGCGAGCGGCGACCTCGTCGCGTCGGAGGCACGTGTTTCGGAACCCGTTCTCTTTCAAGTGCTTCCTCGTCACCGTGGTGCTCGGTCTCGCCGCCATCGGCAATCCGAGCGTGGCGGCGATCATCACCTTCGAGGCCGCCACGACCGTGGCGCAAGACTCCGACGTCAGCACGTCCCGCACCCTTTTGAACGCGTACAACCTCGGCTCGGCGTCGCCCGCCGTGGTCAACGGAATCATCTTCAGCGGCACCGGCACGGGGGCGCCCGCGTTCAACGGCCCCACGTTCGGGAGCAGCGGCGGCGACGGGTACCCGAATAGCGGTTACACGTCGCGCCACGTCTCTTCCCGACAACCCGCCGCGCAGCCGTCAAAGCGGCACGACGCTCGCCTCGTCCGGGGGCTTCAATTTGAGCGATCAACACCATGAAGACGCCAGACCTGCGAAGCAACCCCACCCGACGCCCCTCCCATCGCACCCGCCTCGCGGCGCGCGTGCTGTTCGACGCGCTCGAGCGCCGCGTGCTGATGAGCGGGTCGAACGCGATCGACCGCATCGACTTTGGCAACCTCGCCGCCGAGACGGCGCACGCATTCGAGCACGGGACGCCGCCGGCGTTGCTCTCGCCGCGCGGCGTCGGCTCGGTTGGCGTGTCGTCTGGGCTCACCTACCGCAACCCGTCCGGCAACCCCGACCTTACCTTTAACGTCGCGGTCGATCCGGTGCGGCAGAACTACCTCTCGGTCCGCGTGTGGGGCAACGACGTGCCCAACGACCCGATGGACATGACGGTCGGGACCACCGTGGAGGTGCTGGAGGAGAACGGCGGGAACGTGCAGTTCCCCAACCGCTTCATCTACTACACCGCTGCCATCCCAATCGCCCAGACCATCGGCAAGACGTCGATCCAGCTCACGCTCGACGCCGGGCGTCCGGTGTACAGCGCCTACACGCACACGGCGACCATGCTGGTGCCGGATTCGGCTGATCCCGCGGGCACCAAGCCGGCGGTCACCGGAGAGCCGACGCTCGACGCCCTCACACTCAACGAGGCCATCTCGATCCTCCAGGCAAAGCGGCAGTCGATCTACAACGCCGGCGGATACTTCGACCAGATGCTGGCGCGACAGGTGATGCCCGGCACGCCGGGGGCACCAACGGAGACCATCGGCCTGGACCTGTTCACGGACGTGAATGCGTGGCGCGCGGCCAACCCGTCGGCCACCCCGGACGATTGGCGAAACCGCATCGCGACGCAGAAGGCGGGCCCCGGCTACACCGCCTTTCCGGACGAACTGCTCGGCGTGCTCACGGCCTCGTACCTCCTCCAGCCGTTCACCGACGCCAGCGGCAACGTCGTCCCCGGCCTCGATCGCTACCACGACCCGTCCCTCATCACGCGGATCGTCAGCGCGATCGACGGCGCGTCGTGGTCGCAGGGCAGCAACGGCGGCTTCCCCACGCAGGGCGGCGACTGGATCGGCTTGATCAGCTCCCCCCGCGTCTCCGGCGACTACGCCGGCCAACCCGGCCGCCTGCCCACCGTCCACGGCGGCGGCTCGCTGCAGGGCGTCGATACCTACGCGCTGGGCTGGACGCTGATCCAGTTGCTCAACGATCCGACGGCCGCGCCGATCCTCCAGTCGTACCTCGGGCAATCGTACGACGCGAACCTCAACGGCGGGTCGATGCTCCGCGCCACTGCCTACGAGCGCATGCTGTTCGAGCACGTCAACTACTGCCTCGGCGCGACCGGCGGCACGCACAGCCAGAACATGTTCCAGGAGCTGGCGATGTACGCCGCCTCCGTCGCGCTGACCAAGATCCAGGCGCTGTTCCCCAACGCGGCGTACGCGATCCCGCACGAGACGACGTTCAACATCGCCAAGGAGATCATGGGGCTGCGGCCGACCTCCAGCGGGATGCGGGGCGTCTATGCCGGGTCGGTCGAAAATTTCGGGATGACCCTCAAGGGGTTCGGCGAAGCCCACGGCGCCATCTCCACCGGCTACGACGGCGGCGGGTACGGATCGATCATCCCGTGGCTGGCGGTGAGGTTCGCGCAGATCGCCGCCTGGGATCCCAACGCCGACGCCGCCACCGTCAACGCCATGCGCGACATGGCGAGCATCACGGTCGACAGCTACGACCAGTTCCTCTCCCCGCTGGAGCGCGCGACCGTCAACAGCAGCGGGGTCGTCACCTCCGTGACGCGCGGGTGGGGAGCCGAACCGTACATCACCTATCGCGACACCAAGAACGTCAACAGCTATGCGAATGTGCTGGAGTTCAACGACCAGTACCTCGCCTCCGACCCCAGCGGCGTGCTCGCCAACGCTTACGCGCTGCGGTCGGCTTATCTCAGCACGCAGCACGGCCTCACCGCCCGCAACAGCGCGGGCGGCGACGGGCGATCGCTGAACTACCTGCGCGACCTCCAGGCCTACGAGTCGACCATCCGCAGCCTGATCAACGTCGACCCCGCCACCCTCACCCCGCTCCCTGCCGAGCCGGGGCAACCCGATTTTGAATGGGCGGACGTGCAGGCGGGCGCGGTCGCGTTCTTGAACAACGGCGAGCGGTTCTACGCGAACCTGAACTGGCGGAACTACGAGTTCAACAACGGCTTCACCAACATGCCGCACAGCAACGTCGCCCGCGTCCACTACACGACGGGGACGATCGAGCGCGCCGGGCAAATCATCATGCCCAAGGACGCCGCCAACGTGCAGGCGGACGGAAACCTCACCGGGCTGCCGCTCAAGACCGCCAAGGTATTGCGCTACGGCGACTACCTGATCGTCCTGAACGACGGCTCGACCGCGTACGCCGCGAAGCTGCCGGCGGGGATCGGGCAGGCGAAGGACCTCGCGACCGGCATGCTGCACAACCTCGGCGCGAACGTGAACGTCGCCGCGGGGCAGTACGCGATTTTCTGGCTGGCGGCCTCCAACGTGGTATCGCCGGTCGGCAACAGCGGGGCTGACATCGGCGCCGTCGGCACGGCCGGCGCGAACGGCTACGCCAATGGAATTCACACCATCAGCGGCGCCGGCGCCGACATCGGCGGCGCGGCCGACGCGTTCCGCCTGGTTGCCACCACCGTCTCCGGCGACGCCACGCTGGTCGCGCAGGTGATGTCGCAGACGGGATCGTCCGCCGCCGAGGCGGGCGTCATGATCCGCGCCGACAACACGCCCGGCAGCGCGTTCGCCGCCGTGCTGCGCTCGCCGGGCAACGGGCTGCGCTTCGAGTACCGCCCCGCCGCCGGCGCGACCAGCGCGTGGGTCACGGTGCCGACGCCGCTGGCGCAGGTGTGGGTGAAGCTCACGCGCAGCGGCAACGGCGTCGCCGCCTACTACAGCACCGACAACACCACCTGGACGCAGATCGGCGCGACGCAGACGATCGCGCTGCCGTCGCCCGCGCTGTTCGGGCTGGCGGTGAGCTCGCACAACACCGCCGCCACGGCGACGGCAACGTTTGCCAACGTGTCGGTGACGCCGGGCGTGGCCCCCACCGTCGCCGCGCCCGCCGCCGCGTCGGCCAGCACCGTTACCGGCACGACCGTCAACCTCAGTGCGCTGGGCGCAGACAACACCGGCGAGGCCGGCCTGACCTACACCTGGTCGGTCCTGGGCGACCCGCCCGCTCCGGTCAGCTTCAGCACCAACAAGACCAACGGTGCGAAGAACACCGTCGCCACGTTTGCCACCGAGGGCGCCTATACCTTCCGCGTGCTGATCGCCGACGCCAGCGGCGCGGCGACCAGCAGCGACGTCATCGTGACCGTCGCAGCGACGCCGACGAGCATTGTCGTGACTCCCGCCACCGCGGTGCTCGCGCAGGGGGCGTCGTCGCTGCTCTTCGCGGCCGTGCGCGACCAGTTCGGTCAGCCGCTGGAAAGCCCGCCGGCGATCACGTGGTCGATCGACGCGGGCGGCGCCGGGAGCGTCGACGCCACCGGCCTCTACACCGCGCCCGCGTCCGGCAGCGGCGCCACGACCGTGCGCGCCACCGCCGGCGCCCTCAGCGGCACCGCCGCCGTCACCATCCAGGCGCCCGTCGGTATCTTCAGCAACACGACCACCGTCGGCTCCCCCGCGCTGGCCGGCTCCGCCTCGCACAGCAGCGGCACGTACACCGTCAGCGCGGGCGGCAACGACATCTGGGGCACGTCGGACCAGTTCCGCTTCGTCTACATCCCCCTGACCGGCGACGCGACGATCACCGCCCGCGTCGCCTCGATGCAGAACACCAACACGTTCGCCAAGGCGGGCGTCATGTTCCGCACGAGCCTCGACGCCAACAGCCCCTACGCGCTCAACTACGTGAGCCCCAATAGCGGCACGCGCTTCGAGTATCGCAACACCGCCGGCGGCAGTGCTGCCGGCGGCAGCACGGGGCTCGCCAGCGGCGCGCCGCCGACTTACATCCGCCTCACCCGCGCCGGCAGCACGATCTCCGCCGCCTACTCCACCGACGGCGTCAACTTCACCACCCACGCGCTCACGCTCTCCGCCATCAGCGGCATGACCGCCGGCTCCACCGTCTACGTCGGGCTCGTCGTCTGCTCTCACAACACGGGCCAGCTCAACACGGTGACGTTCGACAACGTCACCATCACGCAGCCCGCCACGCCGCTGCCGTTCACCGCCGCCATCGGCACCTCCACCGGCTCGTCCAGCGCCAGCGGCACCACCGCGAGCCTCACCAGCACCGGCGGCGACATCTGGGGCACGGCCGATTCGTACCAGTTCACTTACGTCCCGATCACCGGCGACTCCAGCATCACCGCCCGCGTCACCTCGATCAGCGGCTCGACAGCCGCGAAGGTCGGCGTGATGATCCGCGGCTCGCTCGCCGCCGGCGGGCAGCACATGTCGGCGCTGCTCAACCCCAGCGGCAACGCGCGCTACGCGTGGCGGACCACCGCGGGTGGAAACACCAGCGAGTTGAACGCGGGCGCATCGGGCGTGCCGTACTGGCTGCGCGTCACGCGCGCCGGCAATTCCCTCTCTGCCTTCCGCTCGGTTGACGGCGTGACTTGGGTGCAGATCGGCATTGCCCGCACCGTCACGATGGGGACCACCGCCTACGTCGGTCTCGCCAACGCCTCCTTGGGCAACGCCACCGTTGCCAACTACGACAACATCTCCGTCACCGGCACGCCCAACGTCGGCCCCGGCATTACCACGCCGGCGGCGGCGTCGGCCAACCCCATCACCGGCACAACGACAACTCTCACCGTCCTCGGCGCCGATTCCGACGCGCCGGAGTCCAACCTCACGTACGCGTGGGACGTGGTGAACTTCCCACCGGCCGACGTCACCTTCAGCGCCAATGGCACCAATGCCGCCAAGAGCACGGTCGCCACGTTCACCCGGGCGGGCACCTACACGTTCCGCGCGACGGTCACGGACACCGGTGGGATCGCCGTCACCAGCTTCGTTACCGTCGTCGTGAACCAGGCGCTCAGCGCCGTGGTGGTGACGCCCGCTTCGCCCGCCGTCGCCCCCGGCAGCACGCGGCAGTTCGCCGCCGTCGCGCTCGATCAGTTCGGGCGAGCCCTGGCGACGCAGCCGGCGTCGTTCACCTGGTCGCTCGCGTCGGGCGTCGGGTCGATCAGCGCCTCGGGGCTGTACAGCGCGCCGCAGACCAGCGGCAGCGCGACCGTGCGCGCCGCCAGCGGCGCGATTAACGGGTCCACCGTTGTCACCGTCACCAACCAGTCGCCGCTGGTGCAGAATAGCGTCGGCGTCGTCGCGTCGCAGTCGTCTTCCAGCACCGTGCAACTCTCGGTGCCGGCGGTGGACGACACGGGTGAGGCCGGGCTCACATACGCGTGGTCGGTGGTTGCAAAGCCCGCCGGCGCGAGCAATCCGACCTTCGGCGCCAACGGCACCAACGCCGCCAAGAGCACCGTCGCCACGTTCTCGACCGCTGGCAACTACACGTTTCAGGTGACTGCCACCGACGCCGGGGGGCTGACGACGACCGGCAGCGTGACGATCAATGTCATTGGCACGCCGACCGCCTTCACCGGCACGGCGGGCAACGATCGCTTCTACGTTCGCCGCGATGGCGGCACGTTGCAGATCTGGGTCGGCGGCGCGGGCGACGGCAGCGGCGCGCCGACGCATTCGGGCCCGTTCGCCTCCTTCCCGTCGCTGACTTTCGACGGCCTGGACGGGGACGATTGGCTGACCATCGACGGCGCCGATGCCGTCCCCGCGGGCGGCGTTGCCTTTACCGGCGGCGGCGACGATGACGCGCTGGTCCTGAAGAGCTTCACCTCCGCCCCCGCCGGCGCCGTCAACTTCGCTGACAGCAGCGGCAGCCAGGATCTCACCGTCGACGGCGGCGCGTTCACCTTCGCCTCGAACCTTGCGAGCAGCGCGGGCAGCGTCGCGCTGCACGTGGTCAACGGCGCGACCGTCACGCTCGGTGCAAGCCAGACCCTCGCCGCCGTCTCAATCGATAATGGGACGCTGTCGCTGCCGGCGGGCGCGTCGCGCGTGCTCAGCACCGGCGCGCTCTCGGTCACCGGCGCCGCCGGGCGGCTCGATTTGCGCGACAACAAGGCGATCGTGCGCGGCACGGCCACCGGCAGTTGGAGCGGCGGCGCTTACGCGGGCGTGAACGAGCTGGTCGCCTCCGCCCGCAACGGCGGAGCGTGGAACGGGCCCGGCGTCGGGACGTCGATGCCCTCAGCGCCCGGCAGCGGACGCGCGGCGCTCGCCGTCGCCAGCGCGGCTGACGTCCTGCACATCGCCCCGGCCCAAACCGGCACCTGGGCCGGCCAGACCGTGACCGGCGGCGACACGCTGATCATGTACACCTACGCGGGCGACGCCGACATGAACGGGAAGATCAACGGCGACGACTACTTCGTCATCGACTCGCGCGTCGCCCAGTCTGGCAGCGTCTTCGGGTGGTACAACGCCGACTTTGATTACAACGGCAGGATCGACGGCGACGACTACTTCCTCATCGACTCGACCATTGGTCGGCAGGATGGAGTGCTGTAGGGGCGGGGCCCGCGGCGAGCCGGTGTAGCGGCGACCGCCTCCATCGTTGCGGTTGCGGTCCACCTGAAGCGTGCTGGCGCCTGTCATCCCGAACCGTACTCGCGCATGTCATCCCGAAGCGTACTCGCGAGGGATCTCGAGATCGGAGACGGCGCCCCTTCGCGAGATCCTTGGCGGGTTCGCTCAGGATGACACGCGCGCCCCGGGTCGCCGCTACACCGAATTGCGCACCGCTGTAAGCGGCGTCGCGATTAACCCCATCGCCGGCCCGCGTCGCCTCCCACCGCTCCCGCCGCCCCCACCGTCCCCATCGCTCCCGCCGCACCGACACATCGGCCACCACGCTTATCGGACGCACGCGTCACCCGCCGCCCTGCGGTTTCCGCGCGCGGCTCATGTTTCCGGCGGGATCGTCCGACAATATCCCAGAGGAGGCGCCAGCCAATCATGTCGGTCAGGCACCAGCACACCACGGCGGAGCTCAGCGACGCCTTCGATCCGACCCTGGCACCCTCCGGCTCCACCATCGTGCCGCCGCCGGCCGTGGCGGAGGAAGCGCCGCCTTCCGACCGCCGCAACTCCCAGCGCATCCGCCAAGAAGTTCGCGCCGAGATCTCCGAATGGTTCGGCAACCGCGCCGGGCGGTCGTTCGGCGTGGTGATCCAGGACCTGTCGACCACCGGCGTCGGCATCCTGCACGACGTGCCGCTGGAGCCCGGCGGGAAGTACCTGCTTGAGATCCCCCGCCCCAACCGCCGGCCCCTCGCCGCGGTCTTCACCGTCGTCCGCAGCGACGCCAGCAGCGGCGGACTGTTCACCGCGCAGCTCGAGCCGAACGAGGTGCTCGACGTGGCGGTGCAGGCCACGCTCGAGCGCGAGCCAGACATCAGCGGTCGGATGTGGCGGATCGTCTTCCTGCTCACCGCCCTCACCTTCGGCGGCGCCGTCGGCGCGCTCTACGTCATCCTGTTTTAGAGCGCCGCGCCCCTGGGTGTAGCGCGGACAGCAGGAGTGGTGTCATCCCGAAGCGTACTCGCGCGTGCCAGCCGGCAGCGTACTCCCGCGTGTCATCCCAAAGCCTAATCCGCGCCTGTCATCCCGAAGCAGACTCGCGAGGGATCTCGGGCTGGTGACTCGCTCGCCATCCCAAGCTCCTCCGCGAGTCGAGACTACTGGCCCATTCGCAGCGGCTCGCCGCGCGGCGGGATCGGCTGGCGGGTCGGGCCGTCGCGGCGGACGAGGTCGGGGTAGTTCTCCACCGACTTCGGTCCCGCCTTGGGGTCGAAGAAGGCGCGCATCAGACTGTAGAAGTACGACGAGGAGAGCGAGGGGAACCCGCCGTGCCCGCCTTCCCTCAGCAGGATGACGCCGCAGTTGGGGTTCTGCACGCCGGCGAAGACGTCGGCCACGGCTTGCGCGCTTCCGCTGAGGGGGTCGTCGCCCGCCTGGAGGACGAGCATCGGCACGCGCACGGATTCCATCCGCCGCGCCCCCACCGCCGGGCCCTGGAGCTGGCAGAAGTCGATCACGCGCAAATGTTCGTTCATCAGGGTCGGGTAATCGGGGTACAGTTTCATCCATCGCGAGCGGCGGAGCTCGATTTCCATCAGGTCCCACATCTTGTGGCTGCCCTTGCCGGAAACTTCCTTCGTGCGCTCGGCACACTTGCCCTGGAAGATGGAGCGCACGGGTGAGTCGAGGATCGTCCGCCGCGAGTTGAGGCTGTTGGCGTAATCGATCATGTTCAGCACCGGCGAGATGACGAAGATGCCGCCGTCGAACTGCGGGCGCTGCTCCGGGCGCACCAGCGTGCGCACGAGCGGCGACGTCGGGTTACCGGCCAGCGCGGGATTTGCGTCCATCCAGCCGGCCATCAGCGCGTGGTGGGCGCCGACGGAATAGCCGATCAAGCCGACGCGGCTCACCGGGCGGTTGGCGCGGATCCAGCGCGACACGAGCAGCAGGTCGCGCGGCTCCTCGAGCCCGAAGGTGAACGGGTACTGCGGGTAGCGCCGCGCGGTCTCGCCGTGCCCGCGCATCTCGATGGCGACCACGTGGTGCCCGAAGGCGCGCATGGCCTCGGCCAGGTTATGCATGGCGTCGCCCGCCTGCCGCCCGAACAGCCCGTGGGCGATTACCACGTAGCTGTCGCCAAGGTCGTTGGCGGTGGGCGCGCCGATGCGGCCGCACAGCTTCACGCCGTCCGGCATGGGGATCTCGACCGGCGCGTATCCGGGCCAGTCGGTCTTGTTGTACGAGCTGCCGCCGGGCGAGACCTGCGCGCTGCGGAGCAGGCCGAAGTAGTTGCCGATGATCGAGTCGAGCGACGACCGGTTCAGGCCAAACGTGCGGTAGACATCCTTCGCCCCGCCGGTGCGGTCGTCGACGAGTTCGACGGTGGTAAGCGCTTGGCGCGCCCCCGAGGGCAGCTCGGGCTCGAGCTTGGGGTGGACGGCCTCGACCCACTGCCGGGTCATCGTCGGCAGCCCGTTCTGGCGGGTCTGCGCTGGCGTGAGCTGCTTGAGCTCGCGCTGGCGCATGGGGAACGACTTTTCCGTGAAGCAGCCGCCCGCGCCGCCGAGAAGCAGCGCCACGAGGACCACCCGACCGACCCAACGGCTTGCACCCAGCAACGTCACGGCAACATCTCCGTCTTCCCTGCGGTGATGCTCAAGTATGCCGAGCAATCCTGCCCGCTGCGCCCGCGCGACGCCGCATCTCCGCCCGAAATTTGATCGGCGCGCAACGGGGGCAACGAAAGTAACGATGACGGGATTTTTGCCAGCCGCGCGGGCGAAAAGTTATCGACCGGCGGCGCGGCCGATAATGCGGCCGGTCGGTGGGCAGGCGCGACGAGGGCGCCTCAGCCGGCGAACGGGGTGCGGCGGACGGGCTGCGGGCGCGGGGGGCTCACCGGTTGGACGATTCGCGGCGGGGGCGGCGGGGTCGGCGCCGTCATGTAGGCGGGCGGCTCCCACCCCTGGAGCTTCATCGCAGCCGCGCGCTCGTAGAGCTCGAGCATGCGCGGCAGGACCGCCTCCAGGCTGTAGCGCTCGGTGATCATCTGCTCTGCGGCGCGGCCGAGGGCGCGGTGGCCGGCGACGTCCCGTAACGCGGCCACACCCTTGGCGGCCAGGGCGTCGGCGTCGAAGAAATCCGCCGTCAGCCCGTTTTCGCCGTCGCGGATCATCTCCTTCACCGGGGAGGTCGCGCTCCCCAGCACCACGGCGCCGCAGCTCAGCGCGTCCATCATGCTCCAGCTCAGCACGAACGGCACGGTGAAGTAGATGTGCAGGTCGGTCGCGGCCATCAACTGGCCGAGGTCCGTCGGGGTGAGCCGCCCGACGAAGCGAAACTTCGACAAGTCGTAGCTCTCGCGCGCCAGCGCCCACTCCTTAAAGGTCTTGTGCGGCGCGATGAATTCCTCGTCGCCGCCATAGGCGATCTTATCGGTCCCGACGACCAGGAACAGGACGTTGGGGTACTGCTCGTAGATGCGCTTGGCCGTGCGCATGAACATGTCGAAGCCGCGCATCGACTCGAAGCCGCGACTGACGTAGGTGACGACGCGCACGTCCGGCGGCACCGAGACGCCCGCGAGCGTGCGCGGCCCGCGCTGCTCGACCGGCGGGCGCAGTTGCTCGTCGTAACCGTGGTAAATCGCGCGGTCCACGCCGTCGAAGATCGTCTCCAGCTTCTGCTGATATTCCGCCGGAAAACGCGACTTTTGGAACTCCGTCGGGGTGTACGCCGCCTGGCAGTTCTGGAGGTCCAGCAGGATCATCGCGTTGCGGCAGCGGCTGCGCAGGTACTTCAGCTCCGACGTCGGCCAGCCCAGGTCCTTGCGGAAGTCCATGTCGCTGTCGCGGTCGTGGGGGATGTAGTAGTACTCGAAGAAATTGATGATCGGGGTGGTGGGGTAAAGCTCGCGGAGGAACAGCGTGCTGCCGAAGCCGCTGTGGCCGACGATCAGGTCGGGCTTGATCTCCGGGCGCGACTTCAGGGCGCGGTAGACGCCGTCGCAGTGCCACACGGTGTTCTCGAACGTGCGCGAGCAGAAGTGGTTCTGCTTGGTGGCGCCGCCGGTGGTCTTGTACTCGATCTTATTGATGCCGGCGACGACGCCGCCGGGCGTCTGGCTGACGAAGGAACACGTCCACCCCAGCTTGTCCACCAGGTGCCGCGCGATGTGGCCGAACTGGGCGGGGAAGTTCTGGTGGACGTACAGGACGTGCATGGTGGGCAACGTTTTCGACTGTTGCGGCGCGGTTGTCAATTAGTGGAGCCGGGCCGCGGGTCCGATAGGAACGCCCGCGGCAGCGCAGGGCGGCGGGCGCCGCAACTTCTGCGCATGCGCCTCAAGTGAACTCCTGTGGAGTCGATATAGAGGGTGTTACCGGCACAGAGCGGCCCGCTGGTACGGAGGGCATGGCCGCGACAAACCGCCGGTGGCGCGCCGAGGCCGGGAGTACCGGCGGCGGCGCCGAGGGAAGTGCCAACAAAGCAGTAGGACCACGGGAGAGAATGCCATGAGCACCAAGGTGAAGGACGTGCTGACGACCGGCGAGGTCGCCAAGATCTGCTCGGTCGCCCCGCGCACCGTCAGCAAGTGGTTCGATAGCGGCGCGCTGCACGGGTACCGGATCCCGGGCTCCAAGGATCGCCGGATCCCGCTGAACCAGCTCATCCGGTTCATGAAGCAGCACGGGATGCCGCTGAACGGCCTGATGACCGGCGCGACCCGCGTGCTGATCGTCGACAACGAGCAGGACGTCGTCGAGGTCCTGGAGAAGATCCTGGAGGACGAGGCCAAGTACGAGGTCGAGGTCTGCAAGGGCGGCTTCGAGGCCGGCGTCAGCGCGGAGAAGTTCCGCCCGCACGTCATCCTGCTCGACATGCACCTCGGGAACATCGACGCCAAGGAGGTCTGCAAGCAGGTGAAGAACTCGCAGGACCTGCAACTGACCAAGGTCATCGCGATGAGCTCCAAGCTCAGCGACGACGAGGCCAAGGCGCTGCACCAGAACGGCTTCGACGGGTTCCTGCGCAAGCCGTTCCACGTGCGCCAGGTGATCGAGTCGATCGAGGACGCAATGGCCGTGGTGTACTAGACCGCGCGCCCCGCCCCACCGCCACGGCAATGCGGCGGCGCGGCGATTGCAAAAGTGCAGCGACCGCGGTTCCTTCCGGACCGCGGTCGCTCGCTTTCGGGCTCCACGCTCGTCACGCGCGGCGCGGGCGGTTGGTCGGTGGGAGCGGCGGCTATGCGCAGGTGGCGCGACTACTGACCTTCAGTTGCACCGGCCGCGCTGGGCGCGGGGGCCGACGCCGGCGCGCCGCCCGATTCGTCGGGGCTCGCGGCGGTGGCACTGGGGGCGGGTGGCTGGCGCCCTGCACCGCCGCGCGGCGGCGCGGCACCGAGGTCGCGCAGCTCGGCCCCACGCTCGTTTTCGATGGCTGCGATGCCCTTGTCCACCAGGGCCGCGACGTCGCGCACGTCCCGGTCCAGCAGCGCCTGGTCCTGGTCGAGCGCTTCCTGTTGTTGCCGCAGGCGCTGCCGCACGCGGTCCAGCCGCAGCTTGCGCTCCTCAAACTGGCTGTCGACGAACAGGCGGATCTGCTGGCTCAACTGCTGGCGAACGCTCGCCTCGTTCTTCGGATCGCCCCGCTTCAGTTCCCACCCGAGGGCGAACATGGAATCCTCGATCGGGAGCCGCTTCATGCGGATGTCGTACAGCTCCGGGTCGTCCTGCCTCAGGCGCTGCAACATGCGATAGCGCGGGCGGGCGACCTCGACGAACCTCTGCTTGCGCTCGTCGGCCACGTCCGACAACTTCTGCCACCGCCGGGGCGAGTGCGTGCGGATAAACTGCTCGATCTCGCGCCGCTCTTCCTCGGTCAGCGGGGGCGCCGCGGCGGCACTGGCGGCGGCGGCTGCGGCGCGGGGCGCGTCGCCGCGTCGCCAACCGCCTTCGCGCGCCCCCTGCCCCGGCTCGTTCCCGCTGCGGCGGTCGATGATCCCGCCCATGCGCTCGATGCGGTCGGGCACCCGATCCGCCGGCTGCGTCGTCGACGACGACTGCGCGACGAGCGGCGAGGATCCCAGGAGGACGGTCACGGCCACCGCTGCTGTCGCGAGGGTGAGGCGAGGCGACGATCTCATTGCCATAGCTCCCGCGGGGGAATGAAGAACGCTCCGGCGTCATCGGGCGCTTGCGGGCCGGGGGAGGCGGGCGATGCCGCCTCGTCGTCGGCGTGATCCGCCGCATCGGCGCGCGGTTCGAAGCCGGCTTCCAGCCAGTCCGCCAGCGCTTCCGCCTCGCCGTCCGCCTCGGCCAGTTGCATGTTGCGCGTGGCCTCCGGGTCGGCGGGGAGCGGGCCAACGGGCTGCCGCTGCGACCAGACCAGGAACGCCACGATCACCGACGCCGCCGCCGCCGTCGGGTAAATCCACCACGGCAACGGCAGCCCGCGCTTCGCCGGCGCCGTTGGCTTGACGGTGCGGCGGAGCAGCCACTGGTGGATCGAGCGCGAGACCCGCCGCATGGCGACGCCCTCGTTCACCGGCATCCGCTGGCGCTCGTCCAGCCCGGTCAGTAGCTCCGTGGTCCGGACCAGCGCCTCGCGCGCCTGCGCCAGCGCCGCCGCCAGCTCGGCGTCACCTGCCAGCCGCCGGTCCACCTCAGCGCGCTCCTCGGGCGACAGCTCGTCGACGAGGTAAAGCATCACCAGCGCGTCGCGGTCGAGTTGGTCGATCTGGGAAGCCATCAGTGAGGAACTTTCCTGTGCTGTGCGGCCGTCGCGGCGAGTCGTTACTCCTTATCGGTCACTGTGCTACCGAAACGTCGCTCACTCCATCACCTGCCGCAGCTTCAACACCGCCTTGTGCATCCGGCCCAGGGCGGTGTTCAGCGGGCAGCCCATCAGTTGGGCGATCTCGACGAACTTCAGATTGCTGTAGTACCGCAACATCAGTACCTGCCGCTGCGCCTCGGGCAATTTGTCGATCGCCGCCCGGAGCTTGAGCTCCTGCTCGGTCCCCTCCAGCCGGTAACCGGCGGCGGGCATCGCGTCGGCCGTGGCGCGATTGAGGTTCTCCTTGGCGACCTTGTCCCGGCCGGCCGAGCGCCAATGGTCGTTTGCCTTGTTCGTCGCGATGCGGAACAGCCACGCCTTGAACCCCCCGCCGCTCGTCGCCCGCTCGAACTTGTCCAGGTGGTCCAGCACGCTGAGCCAGGTCTGCTGGTGCAGTTCCTCGGCCAGATGATCCGAGCCGGCGATGCGCTGGAGGTAGCGCATGAGCGGCTGGCAGTATCGCTTGACCAGCACTTCGCCGGCGGCGGGGGAACCGCTGCGCAGCAGTTCGACCAGCTCCTCGTCGCTGGGTGACGGGGGCGCGGCGGGGCTGCCGGGTGCATCGGGTACGGGCATCTCGGTCATACCGGCCGTCATCAGGTCCAACGCTCCCACGCCACGTTTATTGCCGCCGGATTATGCGCACCAAAGCGCCGGCCGCATAGGGAGTTACCGCTTCGACGGACCGGGCGCGCCGTTGTATCCTCTTGCCACCATGAGCGAAGTCTCACAGACCCGGCCTGACTCGCGCCCCGCGCAGCGCTCACCGGCAGCGGCCGAAGTGCCGATCGGCGACATCGGTGGCGCCGTCGCACCGGCGGTCGTTTATCCGACCGCCTTCCTCGAAGGGGCGGCCGTGATCGTCGTCGAAATTGCCGGCGCCCGCGCGCTGGCGCCGTTCTTCGGAACCTCGCTCCAGGTCTGGACCGCGCAGATCACCGTCACGCTGCTGTTCCTCGCGCTGGGCTACGGCCTGGGCGGGCTGCTGGCGCGGCGCATCCGGCCCTGGACGCTGGCGGCGCTGTTCGGCGTCGCGGGGCTCTGGCTGGTCTTCTACCCGCTCATGCGCACGCCGCTGCTCGACTTCGCCTCGTCTCGCCTTGGCGTCGCGATGGGAAGCCTGCTCAGCGCCGCCCTGCTGTTCGGCGTGCCGCTGCTGATGCTGGGCGCGGTCTCGCCGGTGCTGATCGCCTACATCGACCGCCGACGACCGGGCGCCGGATCGGCGGCCGGGAGGTTGTTCTTCACCAACACCATGGGCGGGCTGGTTGGCGGGTGGGTGACGGCGTTCGTGCTCATCCCCCACTCGTCGCTGCGATGGTCGCTCATGTCGTGCGGCCTGGGGCTCCTCCTGCTCGCGCTGCTGTGGGTCCTGCTCACTCGCAGCCGCGCCGTTTCCGCGATTGGCGCGATGCTGGCGATCGCCGCGGCGGTCTTCATCCTCCACCAGCCTTCCCGAGCGTTCGTCGACCGCCACGGCACGTCCTTCGAACTCCGCCACAGCGCGCAGAGCGGGATCGGGCTGCTGCAAGTGCTGGATTACCCCTACTCGCGGCAGATGCTGATCAACGGCGTCGTGCAGAGCGAGATGGACCGCGCGACCGGGCGGTCGGTGCGCAGCGACTCGCGCCTGGATTACATCCACAACCTTCACCTGGTCAGCCACAGCCACCACCCGCGGGCGGCGACCGCGCTGCAACTGGGGCTGGGTGCCGGGCTGCTGCCCAAGGAACTCGCCCTGCGCGGCGTGAAGGTGACGGCGGTCGAGATCGAGCCGCAGATGCTCGCCCTCGCCCGCGCGCACTTCGACCTGCCGGGCGAGATCGACGTGCGCATCGCCGACGGCCGCAGCTTCCTCCGCCGCGACGGCACGAAGTACGACCTGATCTTCCTCGATACCTTCGCCAGCGAGAGCACCGCGTGGTACCTGCTGACGACCGAGGCCTTCGCGGAGATGAAGCAGCGGCTCAACCCCGGCGGGCGGCTGGTGATCAACACGGTCGCCTACGCCGACCCGAAGAAGCCGGGGCTGGAGCGCGTCGAGGCCACGCTGCGCGCGGTCTTCCCCGAGGCACTGGTCTACCCCGAGCCGATCGGAGCCGAAGCAATCGAGAGCGATCCGGAGCAACTCATCAACGCCACGCTCGTCGCCGGCGAGCGGCTCGAGGCGCAGATGGTCCTGCCGGACGCGAGCTATCGGATGACGTCCCTGGCGCAGCTCCTCTCCACCGCCCGCCCGGCCGGTGCCGAATCGGTCGCCATGACAGACGACCGGAGCGACCTCGATTACGCGCAGGCGCCCCTGCGGGTGCGGTGGCGCACCCTCATCTGGAACGCGCTGGAGAGCAACTTGCTTTGGGACTGAGGCGCCGCTCCTCCTTGAAAACGAGATCTCTGCTTGGACGCGAGAGTCATCCGGATCTTCGCGTCGCTCAGACCTCGGCGTCCGAGGGGATGCCGGGTGCTCCAGGAACTCGGGGCAACGCGCCGCGCGCGTTGCTAATGGATCACGGCGCGCCCCGCTTCACAGTCGCGCGATCAGCATCTCGCGCTGGAAGACCATTTCCTTCGGCAGGTCGCCGGCCAGCTTGAGGAACAGTTCCTCCTGGCTGAGGATCTCGCTCTTGAACTCCTCGGGGTCGGCGGACTGGATCTTCTCGAAGTCGCTCACGCTGATGTTGAGCCCCTCGAGGTCGATGTCCTCCGGGCGCGGCATCCAGCCGAGCAGGGTTTCCTTGGCGTACGCGCGGCCGTGGGCGCGGTCGATGATCCACTTCAGGACGCGCATGTTCTCGCCGAACCCGGGCCAGACGAACTTGCCCTGGTCGTTCTTGCGGAACCAGTTGACCATGAAGATGCGCGGGCAGTCGCTCATCTTCTTGCGCATGCGGAACCAGTGGACGAGGTAGTCGCGGATGTTGTAGCCAATGAACGGGAGCATGGCCATCGGGTCTCGGCGGACGACGCCGGTCTGCCCGCTGGCGGCGGCGGTGGTCTCCGATCCGATGGTCGCGCCGACGTACACGCCGTGCAGCCAGTTGAACGCCTGGAAGACCAGCGGGATGCTTCGGCTGCGGCGGCCGCCGAAGATGATCGCCGTCACCGGCACGCCCGCCGGGTCGTTCCACGCCGGGTCCAGCACCGGGTTGTTCGTCGCCGGCGCGGTGAAGCGGCTGTTGGGATGCGCCGCGACGCTCTTGCAGTTGGGGGACCACTCGTTGCCCTGCCAGTCGATCGCCTTGGCGGGCGGCTCGCCGTCCTTGCCTTCCCACCAGACGTCGTACGTGCCGTCCTCCAATGGCACGAGCGCGACGTTGGTATAGATCGTCTCCTTCTCCATGCAGCGCAGCGCGTTGGGGTTGCTCCTGGAATTGGTGCCGGGGACGACGCCGAAGTAGCCGCTTTCCGGGTTGATCGCGCGCAGCTTGCCCTTCTCGTCGACCCACATCCAGGCGATGTCGTCGCCGACGGTGGTGATCTTCCACCGGTCGTACTTTGGCGGCGGGATGAGCATGGCGAAGTTGGTCTTGCCGCAGGCGCTGGGGAAGGCGGCGGCGACGTAGCTCTTCTCGCCGTCGGGGCTCTCCGCGCCCATCAGCAGCATGTGCTCGGCCATCCACTCCTGCTGCCGCCCGAGGAAACTGGCGATGCGCAGCGCCAAACACTTCTTTCCGAGCAACGCGTTTCCGCCGTAGCCGGAGCCGAAGCTCCAGATGGCGTTGTCGAACGGGAAGTGGCAGATGTAGCGGCGGTCGGGGTTGACGTCGCCGATGCTGTGCATGCAGCGGGTAAACTCGTCGTCGTCGCCGAGCTGCTTCCACGCGACCTCGCCCATGCGGGTCATGATGCCCATGTTCACCACGACGTAGACCGAGTCCGTCACCTGCACGCCGACCTTGGCCAGCGGCGAGCCGATCGGCCCCATGACGAACGGGATGACGTACATCGTCCGCCCGCGCATGCACCCGTCGAACAGCCCGCGCATCTTCGCGTAAGCGGCGCGGCTCTCCATCCAGTTATTCGTCGGGCCGGCGGTGTCCTGGCTGGGGGCGCAGATGAACGTCAGGTGCTCGCTGCGCGCCACGTCATTAGCGTTCGAGCGGTGATAGTAGCAGCCGGGCAGGCGCTGCTGATTCAGCTTGATGAAGACGCCCTCGTCGACGCCCTGCGCGAGCAGGCGATCCTTCTCCCCCTTCGACCCGTCGCACCAGACGACGCCGTCCGGCTTGCAAAGGTCCACCGCCTCCTGGATGAAGCGGAGCACGTGCGCGTTGCTGGTGTTGGCCGTCCCCAGGCCCGCGCTCTCGGCGCTGACAGGGGTGCGAGCGGAGGGGCGTTCCAGGTCCGTGGTGGTCATGGCAGTTCCTTCCTGATGCCGTTCACGTGCCGCCCGAAGATTGGGGGCGGCGGGCGGCTATTTCTTGATCGTCAACGCCGCGGCGACGGCGGCGGACGGGTTCTCGGTCATCTGGCGCAGCTCGCGCCACGATTGCTTTGACCGCAGCGACGCCGCCAGGTCCGCCAGCGTCGTCGTCCGCAGGTAATCCTTCAGCCGCTGGCGGATCGGCTTGTACAGGTCGTGCTGCGCGCAGGGCATGTTGTCATTGCACTTCTCCAGCCCGACGACGCAGGCGTCCAGCAGTTGCGGCCCTTCGATCGCCTCGACGATGTCGATCAGCCGCACCTCGTGCTGCGGCCGCGCGAGCTGGAACCCGCCGCCGCGCCCCTTGGCGCTCTTGAGGATTCCGGCGCGCACCAGCTTCTGGAAGATCTTGGCCAGGAAGTCGCGCGGGAGGTCGGTGCCGACGACCAGTTCGTCCAACATCACCGGCCCGCTGACCCCGCGCCCGGCCAACTCGCTGAGCCCGCGGATGGCGTACTCGGTGGCGTTGGAGAAAATCATGCGGCCATTCCTTCCGTTCGAGCGGCAGACGACTGAAGCCATCACCTCAACCCGCCGCCACCGATCTCAGGACAATTGTATCCTTTTATTTCGCGAGGGCAAATTTTCTGGTGGTTGTCCCGGCGGATTTTCCGGGGGCCGCGCGCATTCCGGGCAGCGGTCGCTACCATGCCGCCGCATGGGAAGGCGAACGATCTGGCTGCTGACCTGCTTCACCCTCGCCGCCGGCTGCACGACGGTCTCGCAGCGGCTCAACGCGCCCGACGTGCCGGTGGAGCGCTGGCGGCCCAACGCGACGCGCGCGGCGCTGGCGGCGCAGGTCGGGCCGCTGGTA
The DNA here is from genome assembly GCA_035634055.1 of Tepidisphaeraceae bacterium. GTDB lineage: Bacteria > Planctomycetota > Phycisphaerae > Tepidisphaerales > Tepidisphaeraceae > JAICTV01. Next base: position 37,623 of record DASQDR010000189.1, read on the forward strand.
AGCACGTCTGACAAGGTGCGGGACCTGGACGTTCGCCCCGCCAGCCGCCCCGCCGCGGGTGCCCCCGCGATCGCCGCCGCCGTCCCCGGCGGCGATCCGCGCGACGACGGCTTCTTCGTCGGCGTCGCCGTCAGCGGCGGCGGGTCGCGCTCCGCCAACTTCGCCGCCGCGTGCATGTTCCACCTCCAGCGCCTCGGGCTGCTCGAGCGCGCGGATTACATATCGGCGGTCAGCGGCGGCTCGCTCGCCGCCGCGTACTACTGCGCGACCACCGACGCCGAGTGGAACCCCGCTGGCGTGCAGCGCAAGCTCACCCACTCTTTCGCCGGCGACGTGATGCTCACCACGATCATCCCGTGGAACTTCATCTGGATGGCGCTGAGCGACTGGGACCGCAGCGACGCGCTGGCGGCGAGCTTCCAGAAGGTGCTCTTCTCGCGCGGCGGCAAGGCGCTGACCTTCGCCGACCTGCGCGCGGACCGCCCGCGGCTGCTGATCAACGCGACCGACCTGCAATCCGGCAAGTCGTTCATCTTCTGCAACGAGATGTTCGACCAGCTCAACGCCGACCTGGCGCGCTACCCGCTGGCGCACGCCGTCGCTGCCAGCTCGGCCGTCCCCGTGCTGCTCCACCAGGTGACGCTGCGCGATTTCAGCACAATCTTCGAGCAGTACCGCCACCTGGTGGACGGCGGCGTGGTCGACAACCTTGGCGTCCGCACGCTGGTCGAGACCTACCGCGCCCAGATCGCCGCCAGCGACGGGCGTGCGTACGAGAAGGGAGCGGTCTTCATCGTCATTGACGCGAAGACCAACTACGACGCCCGCATCTCCAGCCGCGGCGACACCAACCTGCTCGACACGCTGAAGTTCGGCGCCGGGCTGACCAGCACCGTGCTGCTGAACCGGGCCAGCTCGGCGACGCTGGCGGAGATCATCCTGGATTCCTCCCCCGACAATGCCACCGCGGCCACCCTGCGGCGCGAGCGCGACCAATTGATGAACGAGGGGTACGTCCGGCTGGAGAACATCGCCGGCCGGCCGGTGCACGT
>DASQDR010000190.1:0-18885 GCA_035634055.1 Tepidisphaeraceae bacterium
GCCGACCTCCGCCACCGGCTGCACCGGATCCCGGAGCTGGGCTACCAGGAGTTCAAGACGGCGGCGGCGATCCGCGCGGAGCTGGACGCGCTGGGGCTTTCCCACGTGGACGGGGTACCGGACGCGCCCACCGCTACGATCGCGTGGCTGGGCGACACGTCCAGGCCGTGCGTCGCGCTGCGGGCGGACATCGACGCGCTGCCGATCACCGAGCAGACGAAGCTGCCCTACGCCAGCACGCACCCCGGCCGGATGCACGCCTGCGGGCACGACGGGCACACGGCGACGCTGCTCGGCGTGGCGGCGGTGCTGAAGTCGATGGAGCGCGAGCTGCCGGTGTGCGTGACGCTCCTCTGGCAGCCGGCCGAGGAGGGCGGCGCCGGCGCGGGCAAGCTCGTGGCGGCGGGGGCACTCGACGGACGCCTCGGCCCGAAGGTCGAGGCGATCTTCGGCCTGCACGGCTGGCCGGGGCTGAAGGTCGGCACCGTCGCCACCAAGCCGGGCGCGCTGCTGGCGGCGACGGACAACTTCCGCGCGACCTTCGTCGGCCGCGGGTGCCACGGCGGCTACCCGCACCTGGGCACCGACCCCATCGCCACCGCGTGCGAGGCGGTCACCAGTTTGCAAAAGTTCGTCAGCCGCGAGACCGACCCGACCGACAGTTGCGTCGTGACCATCGGGCGCATTAGCGCCGGCACCGCCGTCAACGTGATCCCCGATTCCGCCACCATCGAGGCGACCGTGCGCACGCTTTCGGCGCACCAGCGCCAGCACGCGCAGCACGCGCTGGAGCGCCGCATGCGCGGGATCGCCCTGGCCAACGACTGCGAGCTGACCTTCCGCTGGAACGAAGGCTATCCGCCGACCGTGAACGACCCGCGGATGGCCGAGTACGTCGCCGCCACCGCCCGCGCCATGCTCGGGCCGGAGCGCTTCGTGCCCGTCGGCCGGCCGAGCATGGGCGGCGAGGATTTTTCATATTACCTCGAGCAGGTCCCCGGCTGCTTCTTCCTCATCGGCGTCGAGCCGGCCGACTGCACGGCCGGCTACCCGTCGCTGCACAGCGATCGCTACGACTTCACCGACGCGGCGCTGGCCGTCGGGATGCGCATGTTCGTGGAGCTGGTCCGGCGGTTTCCGGGATAGCCCCGCGCGGTTATTCGTCCAACTCGGGAAAGAGGAAGCCCTGCTCCTGCCGCGGCTGCGCGCGATGGCGGCGGTCGGGGCGCGCGCGCGCGGGGCGCGAATTCGGTTCGCGGTGCGGTTCCTCGCGCCCGGGCTGGCGCGCCGCGGGCGGTGCGTCGTGCGGCGGCAGGTTGACGCGCACCCGCCCGACCGGACAAAGGTCCAGCACCGCGCAGCGCGGGCAGGCCGGGGCGCGGAAGTAACAGCAGCGCTGGCCGTGCAGCATCATCACCTCGTGGTGGTCGTAAACCTGCTGCGGCGTCCACTCCTCGGGCAGCAGCGCCGCCAGCACCTGGTGCGACTTCTCCACGCTGACCGCCGGCTCGAGCAGGCCTAACCGCGTGGCGACGCGGTGGTGATGGCTGTCGACCGGCAGGGCCGCCTTGCGCAGTGTGGAGAACGCCAGCACCGCCGCGCTCGTCTTGGGGCCGACGCCGGGCAATTGCTCGAGCCACGCCCGCGCGTCGGGCACGGTCATGTCGCGGAGGAAGTCGAGCGACAGCACGCCCTGGCGGACGATGGTGATCTGCCGGAGCACCTGCTGGATCCGCGGCGCCTTCTGCTCCGGCCAGGTGACGGCGCCGATCGCTTCCTGCACGTCGCGCAGCGGCGCATCCCGCGCGGCCGACCAGGTGCGAAATTTCTCGCGCAGCGCCTTGAACGCCCGGCCGGAATCGGCGTTCTTCGTGCGGTGCGACAGCAGCGACGATACCAGCTCGCTCAGCGGGTCCAGGTTGTGGAAGTAGGCGATCGGGCACTGATACGTGGCGCACAGCTTCTCGTGGACGCGCAACGCCTTGGCGCCCAGGTTCGCTTGCGGTGGCGGTGGCGGTGACGGTGAAGCGGGCGCCTGCGCCTGCGCGGGCGCGGGCGCGGGCGGATCGGTGGGTGCGGGTGCGTCAGCCATGACGCGGCCTCCGTGCCGGTTAGTGCTCCTTCACCTCAAGTGGAACAGTAAGGCGCGGCGCGCGCCCGTGTCGACGGGCAATCCGTCACGCGTCGCGTTGCGGCCTCGGGCACAGGGGCTGGAACGAATTACCCACCGCTCGTCGCGCGGACGATCTGCTCCGCCCGGTCGCGCCACGCCGGGGCGACGTGCAGGCGGCGGAACTGGAGCTGGCGGTTGAGGGCCTGGCTCAGCGGCGAGATGGACGCGAACGGCGTCAGCTTCCCGTCGGTCTGCTTCACCAGGATCTCGTTGACGCCGCCGCCGCAGCCGTCGTCGTCTTCGCCGCCGGCGAAGGTTTCGTAGCCGCTGCCGGCGGGCTGGTCGTAGAACATCTCGTAGCCCGGCTCGCCGCCGGCGTCGGCGATCATGCGCTCGACGGCCGTGCGCGCGGCGCGCGCGTCCTTCGGGTCCTGGAAGCGCGACAAGTCGATGCTCTTGTAGACCCGGCGGAAGAGCAGCCCCTTGCACAGCGCCGCCAGCACCGGGTCGGCGCCGTGCGACCAGAGCTTGAAGCTGTGCATCACCGAGACGTCGTCGGTGTCGCCGAACTCCGCCATCGACATCTGCTGCCCGAGCAGCGCCTTGTAGACCCCGTCGCCCGGGCGCGGCCACTCAAGGCGGCGCTGCACCGCCAGCCGCTTGGCGCGCTGGAGCGCGAGCTTGACCATCCCCTCGGCGCTGCGGACCACCTTGTGGAAGTAGACGTTGCGGTACATGTTGAACCGCGCCTGCAGGTACGTCTCGACCGCGCTGATCCCCTTGGCGTGCACCGCCAGGCGGTCGCAGGACTGGTCGATCGTCAGCGCGTGCAGCACCCACTCGAGGTCGAACCCGCCGTAGCGGCTGCCGGTCATCAGGTTGTCGCGCAGCAGGTAATCGAAGCGGTCGGCGTCGAGCTGCGAGGAGATGATGTCGCAGAAGAACGTCCGGCGCGGCTCGCACCGGAGGAACGCGACGATCTTGGCCGGCAGGGCGCGGTCGTGATCGAGCAGCACCTGGTGAACGCCGCTGTCGGGGTCGAGGATCACCCGGCGGGTGATCTCCTCGTGGTGGATGCCGCTGACGCGCTCGAACACGTGGCTGAACGGCCCGTGCCCCAGGTCGTGCAGCAGCGCCGCCACGGTGCAGACCGCCCGCCCTTCCTGGTCGATCGTGAAAGAATGGGCGAGCTGGTCGAGCGCCTTGCGCGCGGTTTCCATCACGCCCAGGCTGTGGCTGTAGCGCGAGTGGTCGGCGCCGGGGTACGCAAGCGACGCCATGCCGAGCTGGCGAATGCGGCGGAGGCGCTGGATTTCGGGGGCGGCCAAGAGGCGAAACAGCAACGCGTCGAGGTCCCGGTCGAGCCGGAAGGCGATCACGTCGTGAACCGGGTCGCGGATGATCTTTTCGGACATGCGGGCTCGGGTGGCCGATGTATAGTACGAAGCCGCCGCGGCCCAGGCCACTCCTGGCCTCCCTAGCGATCCGGGCCGGCGGGTGTCTAGTTCGCCAGGTGAAGCATGATGTGCAGCGTCAGACGTCCCCTCTATGCCCCCGTGATCCTCCTGCTGATGCTGGCGGTAGCGGTCGCCGCCAAGGCGAAGGATGACGCCAAGCCCAAGGACGACGCCAAGGCGAAGGACGAGGCCAAGATTGTCAACATCGGTAAGCTGAAGTACGACCCGGCCGAGGTGACGATCAAGGCGGGCGAGAAGGTCGTCTGGGTGAACAAGGACGACAACGACCACACCGTGACCGCCAACGACGGCTCGTTCAAGAGCGAGAACCTCGGCCGCGGCGAGAAGTTCGAGCACACGTTCAAAAAGCCGGGGCGGTACGAGTACCACTGCCGGTACCACCCGCGGATGAAGGCGGTCATCATTGTCAAATAGCAGGCCCGTCCCCCCGCCGCGCCACCCCGCCCCTCCGCGTCGCATTTGACCTTTTGCCGGATCTTCGTAGAATCCGCCGCGACCATGCAGCAAGCGACCGCCATCGCCGCGATCATCATTAGCCTGCGACAACGCGGGTAAGGGCTGATCGTTCGCAGTTGAAGAAGCACAGCAGCCCTGCCCGCCGGCAGGGTTTTTTCGTTTGGATCGGATCGGTTTGGGCAAAGAGAAATTATGAGCACCGCACGCCGCATCGAGATCTACGACACCACCCTTCGCGACGGCACGCAGGGCGAGGGGTTCAACCTCTCGCTCCAGGACAAGCTGCTGATCGCGCAGAAGCTCGACGAGCTGGGGGTGGACTACGTCGAGGGCGGGTTCCCCGGCTCCAACGAGAAGGATCGCGCGTTCTTCCAGGAGGTGCGCGGGCTCAAGCTCAGGCACGCCAGGGTCAGCGCCTTCGGCATGACCCGCCGGCGCGGGATGAAGGCGGAAGAAGACCCCAACATGCGCGCCCTGCTCGACGCGCAGACGCCGGTGGTCACGCTGGTTGGCAAGACCAGCGACTACCAGGTGCGGGCGGTGATGAACGTGACGCCGGAAGAGAACTTGTCGATGATCGCCGACTCGGTCAGGCTCTTCCGCTCCGCCGGCCGGCAGGTGGTTTACGACGCCGAGCACTTCTTCGACACCTTCCGCAGCAACCCCGAATACGCGCTCAGGACCCTGCTGGCGGCGCAGGAGGCGGGCGCGTCGGTGCTCTGCCTGTGCGACACCAACGGCGGCACCATGCCCGAGCAGGTCGCCGAGGCCGTCGCCGCCGTGCGGAAGGAGACGTCGGCGATGGTCGGCATCCACACGCACAACGACGCCTCGATGGCGGTCGCCAACGCCCTGGCCGCCGTGCGCGCCGGCGCGGACCACGCGCAGGGGACGATCAACGGCGTCGGCGAGCGCTGCGGCAACATGGACCTCATCCCGCTCATCGCCAACCTGCGCCTCAAGTACCACCTCGATTGCCTCGTCGACGGATCGCTGCGCCACCTGACTGACGTCAGCCGCTACGTCTACGAGACGGCCAACATGAACCTGATCAGCGGGCAGCCGTACGTCGGCAGCTCCGCCTTCGCCCACAAGGGTGGCATGCACGTGCAGGCGGTGCAGAAGGACGCCACCACCTACGAGCACGTTGACCCCGAGGCCGTCGGCAACACGCGTCGCATCCTCGTCAGCGAGCTGTCGGGCGTCTCCAACATCGCCGGCAAGGCGGGCAAGAAGTTCGAGCTGGAGAACGACAAGGAGACCCTCAAGCGCGTGCTCGAGCGCGTCAAGACGCTGGAGAACGAGGGGTACCAGTTCGAGGCCGCCGAGGCGTCCTTCGAGCTGCTCGTGCGCAAGGAGATCGGGCGCTACAGGAAGTTCTTCACCCTCGACCACTACCGCGTGATCACCCTCAAGCTCGGCGAGGAAAAGCCCGCGATCGCCGAGGCGACCGTGAAGGTTCACGTCGGCGAGGCGTGCGAGCACCGCGTCGCCGAGGGCGACGGCCCCGTCAACGCCCTCGATGCCGCCCTGCGCCGCGCGCTCAAGCCCTACTACCCGGCCATCGCGCAGGTGCACCTGACCGACTACAAGGTGCGCGTGATCAACTCCAAGGAGGAGACCGCCGCCAGCGTGCGCGTGATCATCGAGTGCAAGCGCGACAAGCCCGACGGCACCCGCGACCTGTTTGGCACCACCGGCGTGAACACCAACATCATCGACGCGTCGTGGCAGGCGCTGGTGGACGCGTACGAGTACCACCTGCTACAGGCGGAGGAATCGGCGACAGCGGTTTGATATAGTGGCTGCGAGCGGAGGCGACATGACCATCACAATAAAAGGCGTGTACCGCGACGGGCGGATCGAACTGGCGGAGAAGCCGCCCGTCTCGGACGGCAGCGAGGTGGTGGTCACGATCCAGTCACAATCCGCCTCCCCGGGAAAACGTCGCGGCCTCTACCGCGGCATGTTCAGGGACGAGGCACGGCCGTTCTCAACTGAAGACGCTCGCGACTAAAGATCGCGTGCTGACGTCGGCCGCCATCGTTCCCACCGTCTGGTAGCTCCTCCTTATGGAACCGCTGAGAGCCATCCCCCCCGAGAAGTTCCCCCGCCACGTCGCGATCATCATGGACGGCAACGGCCGGTGGGCGGTCAAGCGCGGGCTCGAGCGCGTGCGCGGGCACCAGCAGGGGGCGGTCACCGTGCGCAACATCGTCACCGAGTGCGCCCGCCTGCGCCGGGAGCACGGCGGGCCGGATTTTCTCACCCTCTACTCCTTCTCGATCGAGAACTGGAAGCGGCCGATCGACGAGGTGTCGTTCCTGATGGCGATGTACATCGAGTACCTCCAGAAGGAGCGGGCGACGATGATGGAGAACAACATCCGCTTCCGGCAGATCGGCCGGCTCGACAAGCTGCCCGACCCGGTGCTCGATGAGGTCAACCGCACGCTGGAAGAGACGCGGAACAACGACGGCTTGAACCTGGTGCTGGCCCTGAACTACGGCAGCCGGGCGGAGATCACCGACGCCGTGCGGGAGATCGCGCGCAAGGCGCGCGACGGCGAGCTTCGCCCCGACGAGATCGACGAGCAGGCGATCTCCGATCACCTCTACACCGCCGGCTGGCCCGACCCCGATTTGCTGGTCCGAACCGCCGGCGAGATGCGCGTCAGCAACTACCTCCTCTGGCAGATCAGCTACGCCGAGCTGGTGGTGAGCGACGTGCTCTGGCCGGACTTCGGCATCGCGGACCTGCACGCCGCCATCGCCGCCTTCGCCGCCCGCAACCGGAGGTTCGGCGCGCTCGATCACACCAACACGCTCCGGCGGTAGAGCCGTTCGTGGCTGCTGGTTCCTTGTCATCCGTTACATCAACCGGAACGTGGCGGCGCGCTTGCGACGCGGGGAACGGAAGTTAGCATTCCCCGCACGAGCCACCGATAACTCGAAACCACCAACGAGCACCCCCCTCGCATGGAACGCGCCCTCCGCAACCGCCTGACGTTCGGCCCGATCATGCTGGTCGGCCTCTTCCTGCTGCTGTGGCTGGACGACGCCATCGAGATGTGGACCAAGGGGTGGATGCGCGAGCGCTACGGCATGCAGCAGGGCGTCGGCGGCGTCGGGCTGCTCGTGCTGCTGGCGGTCATCCTGCCCATCGCCGTGCACGAGATCACGGTGCTCTTCACGGCGGTGCACGTCAGGCCCTACCGCTTCTTCGCGGCCCTCGGATCTTCGCTGCTGATCGTTCACGCGTTTCTCACGCAGTTCCCGCCGTTCCAGAAGATCGCCGCTTCGTCGCTGGCGTTCATCATCGTCTTCATCATGCTGCTGGCGGCGCTGCGGCGGGCGTGGGCGAAGGAGACGCACGAGGCGATCTGGAAAATGGCCGGCACCGTCCTGGCCACGCTTTACCTCGGCGGGCTCGGGTGGTTCCTGATGGCCATCCGCGTCAAGCACTCGCAGGGCGCGCAGGATTTCCACGGCACCACCTGGACCATCCTGACCATCCTGCTGATGGTCAAGTCGACCGACATCGGCGCCTACTTCGGCGGGCGCGCGCTCGGGCGGCACAAGCTCATCCTCTGGCTCAGCCCGGGCAAGACCTGGGAGGGCCTGTTCTTCGGACTGCTCACCGCCGGCGCCGTCGGCGCCGCCTGCGCCTACTGGATCCCGCGCTTCCCGTGGTGGAAGGGGTTCATCTTCGGCGTCATCATCGGCGGCATCGGGCAGCTCGGCGACCTGCTCGAAAGCCTCATGAAGCGCGACGCCGAGGTGAAGGATTCCGGCGCGCTCGTCCCGGGCTTCGGCGGCATCCTCGACATCATCGACAGCCCCCTGCTCGCCGCCCCCTTCGCCTACCTGCTCTTCAGCCTGTTCTAGCTCGCGCGCACGCGCCGCGTCATCCCCGGGCAGCACGATTCACGTCGGTACGGCGCCGGCTTCCCGGCGGCGCGCGCCGTTCGAGCAGCATTCTTCCCCTCCGTCGCTCCGCGGCTTCGTCGCTCTGTCACTCTCCTTCGTGGACATGCCTCAATGTGAGAAGCACATCACTTTTCCGAATCCAGTCGCGCCAGCGGCCGCGTATTTGGCTGTGGTGCTCTCAACCAGCACCCTGATCGCCGCCGGTCGTGACCGCACGTGTCGTGTGGCAGGCTTGGGGGCGCCCACGAAGGAGTCGCATTTATGGCCCGCCCACTGCTTCCGCGCGTTCCCCAATCTGACGGTGAGGGTCCCGCTTCGCGCCGCTCGTTCCTGCGCAGCTCGCTGCTGGCGACGGCGGTGGCCGCGCCGGCGGTGCTGGCGGTGACCGGCTGGCCGGGCGAAGCGCGCGCCGACGACAAGGCCCGCGGCCGCGGCCGGGGGCACGGCGCCGGCGGGAACAAGCGCGAGTTCGAGTCGATTCGCCGGCACGAGAACGACCACGTCGACTTCCTCGTCGGCGCGCTCGGCGCCGCCGCCCGCCCGAAGCCGACGTTCCAGAACCTGAAGCAGAAGAACTTCCAGGACTTCGTCGCCATCGCGCAGGCGCTGGAGAACACGGGGGTCGGGGCCTACCTCGGGGCCGCGCCGGTGATCCTCGACCGCGGCTTCCTCGCCGCCGCCGGCTCCATCGCCCTGATCGAGGCGCGGCACGCCGGATTCCTGAACGTCTTCCGCGGCGATCCCATCACCGCGCCGGTCGGCGACCGAGAGGCCGACCCGAGCTTTGAGGAGCCGTTGACGGCGCAGGAAGTCCGCGACCTCGCCGGCCCGTTCATCGCGAACCTCAACGGCGGCCCGCCCGTCGATTATTCCAACACCCCTTCGCCGGCGAACGACATCGACATCCTGAACTACGCGCTGGCGCTGGAGTACCTCGAGGCCGAGTTCTACAACGTCAACGTTCCGGCGTTCTTCTAGTCTCTGCGTTGTTCCAGGAGGGCCGACGCGCGCGCGGGACGCCCGCGGCCGGGGCGGCTCCGCCCGTCGCTCGCACGCGGTGGGCGGGCGTCAACCCGCCGCGGTTTCGTCCCCGCACTTCACGTCAAACGGAGAAAATCATGTCTCAGCGTTTCAACCGTTCGCAACGCGTGATGCAGCCGCTCGAGCGCCGCGTGTTGCTCTCGTCCTACCTCGTCGACACCACCAGCGACAGCGCCGCCGACGCCGCCGGCACCAAGGACGGCAAGGTCAGCCTGCGCGAGGCCATCGTCGCCGCCAACACCAACGCCGCGTTCGGCGACGCCAAGGCCGGCAGCTCCGATGGTGACGTCATCCGCTTCGCCGACGCGCTGAAGGAGAAGGCGGTCACCCTGACCAACGGCCAGTTCTCCATCACCGACGACCTGACCATCGACGGCCCCGCGGGCGACGTCTTTCTCGACGGCGGCGACGACAGCCGGATCTTCCATGTGAACACGGGTCAGAAGGTCGCCCTGTTCGACCTGACGCTGAGCAACGGCGACGCCGCCGACAACGGCGGCGCGCTGCTGCTGACCGGCGGCGGGCAGACGCACCTCGAGCGCGTGACGATCCAGACCAGCGTCGCCCGCGGCGCGGCCGCCACCCAGGGCGGCGGCGGCATCTACAACGATGACCACGACCTGACGCTGAAGCAGGTGGATCTGCTCGACAACGCGGCCACCGGCGCCGCCGGCAGCGGCGGCGGGATGTTCACCAAGTCCGGCGACGTCAAGATCTACGACAGCTTCATCGCCGGCAACGTCGCCAACCGCGCCGGCGGCGGCATCGAGATCATCGACGGCGACCTGCTGCTGAACGACGTCTCGCTCGGCGGCCCCAACGGCGCCGACGGCAACGTCGCCGGCCCGTCCGGCAGCGCCAGCCCCGGCAACGGCGGCGGGCTGCACGTCACCGGCGCCGCCAGGGTTGTCATCGAGCACAGCGACGTGACCAACAACTTCGCCGCCAAAGAAGGCGGCGGCCTGTGGAACGCCGCCAACAGCACGATGATCGTCACGCACTCCACGATCGCCGATAACGACGCCGCGGGCGCCGCGGCGGACGACGGCGGTGGCGGAATCTTCAACAACGGCGGGAAGCTCTACGTCTCGCATTCGGTGATCAAGGGCAACGTTGCCAGCGGGACCGCCGGCAGCGGCGGCGGAATCTTCTCCACCGCCGGCGAGGTCGTCGTCCGCCATACCCGCCTGACCGGCAACGTCGCCAACCGCGCCGGCGGCGGCGTGGAGTTGATCGCCGGCACCGTCGCGCTCAAGCACTCTAAGCTGGAGAAGAACGTCGCCGGCCCGGCCGGCAGCGCATCGCCCGGCAACGGCGGCGCGCTCCACGTGACCGGCCCGGGCGCGACGGTTTACGTCCACGGCAGCACCGTGCGCCACAACGTCGCCGCGCGCGAGGGCGGCGGGCTTTGGAACGCCGCCGCCAGCACGATGGACGTCTGCGGATCCAGCATCTGGAGCAACACCGCGTCCGGCCCGGCCGCGGACGACGGCGGCGGCGGCATCTTCAACAATGGCGGCACCCTCAACGTCTCCTACTCCCTCGTTGCCGACAACCTCGCCAACGGCGCGGCCGGCAGCGGCGGCGGCATCTTCTCCACCGCCGGCGACGTCCACGTCCACCGCTCGGAGATCGACGGCAACGTCGCCAACCGCGCGGGCGGCGGCGTCGAGATCATCAACGGCAACTTCACCCTCGAGCGCGTCGAACTGGACGACAACGTCACCGGCCCCGCCGGCTCGGCCAACCCGGGCAACGGCGGCGGGCTTCACGTCTCCGGCAACAGCGCGGTCGTCAACGTCCTCAAGAGCGCGGTCGAAGACAACTCTGCCGCGCGCGAGGGCGGCGGACTATGGAACCAGGCCGGCAGCACCATGAACGTGGTCGGCAGCTATATCGCGCGCAACTACGCCGCGGGTAACGCCGCCGACGACGGCGGCGGCGGCATCTTCAACAACGGCGGCGTCCTCAACGTCTCCTGGAGCAAAATCGAGAAGAACGCCGCCACCGGCGACAACGGCGCGGGCGGCGGGCTGCACCTCGCGCCCGGCGGGAAGGTGCGCATCGAGGACTCCAGCATCGAGCGCAACTTCGCCCGCGGCAACGGCGGCGGCATCTTCAACGACGCAGCGCTGGTCCTGGAGGACACCCGCGTCCACAAGAACCAGGCCGGCGCCAGCGGCGGCGGCATCTTCACCGACGCCGGCGCAACCACCGAGCTTGAAGACGCAAGCGTGACGCGCAACTCGCCCGACAACTTCGCCGGCCTGGGGATGGTCGGATGACGTGAGACGTTGCGCGATCGCCGGCAGCAACCGTCTGTATCACGGCGGCGGCAGCGGCGGCGGCTAATGGACCCGCAGCGGCGGCGGCGGCGACTGGTCGTCGGCAACGGCTACGGCAGCGGCGGCGGCGGCAGCGGCGGCAGCGGCGGCGGCGACTGGTCGTCGGCAACGGCCACGGGAGCCGCGGCGGCGGCGATCGCCGGCGCTGCCGCCGTTTCTCATGCCGCCGCGTCGCATCGGCGGGTGTACAATCGTGTCGGCGACGCCGCTGCTCGATGCACGCATGGACGAGCTCAGTACCAACGTGAACGTCGCGAGCGGCGATCCTCCGGCCGCTGCGCCCGCTCCCGACGCGGACGACGTCCTGATGCAGCGGATCGCGCGACGCGACGCGCACGCCCTTGAGATCCTCTACGACCGCTACTCCGGCGCCGTCTACTCGCTGTGCCACCGGATCCTGCGCGATGGCCCGTCCGCGGAGGACGTGTTGGTCGATGTCTTCTGGGAACTGTGGGACAAGTGCGACCGCTACGACCCCGGCCGGGGCAGCGCCATTACTTACCTGACGCTAATCGCGCGCAGCCGTGCCCTTGACTACCGCCGGTCGAAGCAGGGCCCCGCTGCGGCTCGCAGGGCGGGCGCTTCGGAAGTGGCCGCGGCCGAGAGTGAAGGCGCGCTCGAACGTGCGCGGGATCGTCCGTTCGAACAAGCCGTCCTCGCGGAGCGTCGGCAGCAGGTGCTTCGCGCGGTCAACGCGTTGACGCCAGAGCAGCGCCGCGCGGTGGAACTGGCGTACTTCGACGGGTTCAGTCACAGTGAAATCGCCGAGCGCCTGGACAAGCCGCTGGGGACGGTGAAGACGTGGATTCGGCAGGGCCTCATCCATTTGCGCCGATCACTCCGTAATGCTTGAAGAGGAGCGACGTGCAGACGTGACGTGTGACGAGCGACAAGACCTGATCCTGCTGTACGCCGCCGACGCCTTGGACGCCGGCGAGCGGGAAGCCGTCGCTGCGCACGTCGCCGCCGGCTGCGCACGGTGCGCGGGGGCGCTGGCGGAGGCGCGGGCAGTGATGGCGGCGATGGCGCTGACGGCCGAGCCGCTGGCCGCCCCGCCCGGGGCCCGGGATCGGCTGACGTCGCGCCTGGAGCGCAGCGTCACGACCACCGCCGCGACGACCTCGCCGCCACTTGCGATCGCGGACTACGCGCGACCGGGGTTGCAGCGCCCCAGGAAGGCGTGGGCGCTCGGGCGGGTCGCCACCGCGCTGGCCGCCGCCTGCGTTGCAGCCTTGCTCAGCGGCCTGGCGGTCTGGTTTGCCCTGCACGAGCGGGCGCGGCTGCCGATGGCGGCGGAGGTGCAGTACGTGGCGCTCCAGGGCGGCGACACGCAGCCGCTGGCGCGCGGGCGAATCTTCTGGGACACCGTGCGGCACCAATGGCACGTTTACGCCTTCGACATGAAGCCCCCGCCGGCTGGCCGGACGTACCAGTTGTGGTTCGTCACGTCCGAGTCCAGCCGCATCCCCGCCGGCACGTTCAGCGTCGACGCCGGCGGCAAGGGATCGCTCAAGGTTCCGCTCCCGCAAGACATCGCCCCCATCGTGGCGGCGGCCGTGACGGACGAGCCGTCCGGCGGGTCAGCGCAACCGACGGGGAGCATCCACCTGCTCGGCAAGGCGCGCTGGTGAGCGAATAGGAAGCACCGTCCGCCGCGCGGCCGGCGTCGGGATGAGCGAATCACCGAAAATCGGCGCGGGCGTCGGAGAAGCAACGGATCGAACTATGGAGGGCGTTCGCTCGCCGCCCGGCGCGACACGGGTTCCGCCTCCTCGCGGCCGCGGAGTCGCCTCACGCCGCAGCGCCGGCCTGTTCCAGCATCGCCGCCACCTTTACGTGCGGGCGGGGCAGTGGGTAGATGTCGAGCTCCTTTAGCGTCACCCAGCGGCGCGGCGAAAGGTCGGCGGGCGGCGGGCGGGTCAGGTCAATCGCGTAGATCTCGAACGCGTAGCGCCGATGCGTCAGGCCGTGGTTGACGCTCCCGATGCGGCGCGGCGTGGCGGCGTTGATGCCGACGTGTTTCGCCAGCGCCGCGGCGGTGATCGGCTCGGCCGCGTCCATCGTCACGAACTGCCACATGCCCGCCCAACGGCCCTTGGGCGGGCGCTGCTCGATCAGGTAACGATTGCCCCAGCGCACGCAGAGGATCGCCCGGCTGAGCAACGGCGTCTGCTTCGCCTTGCGCGGCGGCGGAATCTGCTCCTGCACCCCCGCCGACTGCGCTTCGCAGTGCAGGCGGACGGGGCAGAGCAGGCACTTCGGGTTCCGAGGCGTGCAGACGGTCGCGCCCAGTTCCATCAGTGCAGAATTAAAGTCGCCGCACCGCTCGGCCGGCAGGATTTGTTCCGCCCGCTGCCACAGCGTTGCCTGCATTGCCTTGTCGCGCGGGTCGGATTCGATGCGGTCGATGCGGCAGAGGACGCGGACGACGTTGCCGTCGAGGATCGGCGCCCGGCCGTCGAAGGCGATCGACGCCACCGCGCCAGCGGTATACATCCCGACGCCGGGGAGCGTCAGCAGCGCGTCCCGCGTGCGCGGGAGGCGCCCGCCGTGCTCGGCCATCACCGTCCTCGCCGCCGCGTGCAGGTTGCGCGCCCGCGAGTAGTAGCCCAGCCCCTGCCAAAGCCGCAGCACGTCCTGCTCGTCCGCCCCCGCCAGCGCGGCCAGCGTGGGGAACCGTTGGATGAAGCGGTGGAAATAAGGGACGACCGTCGCCACCTGGGTCTGCTGGAGCATCGCCTCCGAGACCAGCACGAGGTACGGCTCCGGCCGCCCCGCCGCCCCCATCGCCACCCGCCACGGAAGGTCTCGCCGGTGGTGGTCGTACCACTTCAGCAGGCTTTGTCCGAAGGTCGTTTGGCGTCCTCGCATCAGGGAAATGTTCAGGCGTTAGTTTTTCAGTTTTTGGGGGTTGAAGGCGCGCTGCCGGAGGTTATTCTTGAGCTTTCCATCGGGCACATTGTAGTCGGGAAGAATGGAATCAAGTGGGCCCCGTTCGCACGGAGGACTCTACATGCGCACGCCGCACGTCGATGATTTCGTCCGTCTCACCCGAGACATTCCCCACCTCTCGCTGCACCGCGGGCAAGTGGGTGTGGTCCGCAGCACCTGGTGTTCCCCGCTCACCTGCTATGAGGTCGAGTTCCGCGAGCCCGGAATCGACAGCGACACCCGCGCGCTGGTGATGGCGGAGCAGTTGCAGGTGGAAGAAGACCACCCCGTGCCGGGGAATGTCGAATAAGAGAAAGCACGAAATCCGAAACAATCCGCAGGACAGCAAGAGCAAATGACCGAAGCGGCCGACCGCCGTTTCGGTCATTTCCTGTTTACTTCATTGCCGCATTGTTTCGGATTTCGCGCTTTGCGGATTCGATATTTCCTCGCGCGGCGGCCAAACGAACGGTCCCTGGTTCCACCGCTGCATTTTCATGTAGTAGGTCGCTTCGCCGGTCGCGGGGACGACGAGGTTCTGCCAGACCTGGCGGGTGTTGCGGGGGAACTCGACGGTCACGTCGCGCGTCCCCGGCTCGACGCGCAGCGGCAGGACGTACGTGGTCCGCGGCAGCATTTCCCACTGCCGCACGTCCGCCTGGCTGGTCGCCTTGAGCAGCAGGCCGGTACCGATCAAAGCGCCGGCGACCATCAGGTCCGTGCGCTGCCGGGCGCCGTGCCCGTGCACGCCGCGCAGCCCCTCGACCGCCCCGCCGACGAGCAGCCCGGTGCCGATCGCCGACTTCACCGTGCGGATCGTGTCGATGCTCTGCCACTTGCGGTCCTGCGCCAGCGCCAGGAGGTCGACCGGCGGCTGGGCGAACTGCCAGACCGGCACCTCGCGCCCGTCCACGCGGACGATCGGACGGGGGAGCGGGCCCTCCTCCATCGGCGTCGGTCCGAAGCCGACCATCGCGCCGTCAAAGTCCGTCACCTTGCGCGGCCCGTAGCCGTAGTCCACCACCAGCAGCAAGTTCGACGACGCGTTCAGCGCCTCGCTGGCCAACGGCGCGAGCTGCGGGAACCGCCGGGCGACGAACTCGAAGTTCGCCTTCGCCAGATCATCGCGCCCCAGCCGCTGGTAGCTCTTGGCGAGCATGAGCGAGGCGAGCGCGAAGTTGCTGTCCACCTCGCGGGCGTTGCTGTCGGGCTTGTCCGGGTCGGCGTCGCGCAGCTTGAACAGCGCGTTCTCGAACGACGCCCGCGCGTTCTGGTAGTCCTGGCGGGCGTAGTAGACGACGCCGAGGTAGAAGCTGGCCATGGCGCGCTCGAACGGCTCGCCCTTCCAGATCTTGATCTTCTCATCGACCAGCACGGCCCCGAGGGTGCGCCCACCGTCGTTGACGCCGGTGGCGTTGATCACCTCGACCGCGCGGAGGAACGCGTTCTCCGCCTCGTCAAAGTCCTGGGCCGCCAGCGCGGTCGAGCCGAGGCGGAGGTTGTTCAGGACGAAGTCCTCGTCGGGCTTCTCCGCCATCGGCTTGAGGGTGTCGATGGCGCGCGGGTAGTCGCCGGCGTGGAAGCTCATCACCGCGCCGGCGATCTTCTCCTGCCGCTGCTGGTTGGCGCAGCCGGTGCAGAGGATCAGCAGCAGCAGCGCCAGCGCCCCCGCCCAGGCCGCCCCGCCCGCCCCTGCCGCCCGCCCATTTTTCCGCCGACGCGGCCGCCGGCCGTTGCTATGGTGCGCGGTGGCGAGGGGGAAATTGCGCTCTTTGACAACCGAAGATGCTTGCAATGCGTGCGGCCCGTGCGGCCCGGCCCGGCGGGCGTCGCCCAGAGTGATTTGCGAAAACGAACCCAATTTGTCAGGAGGTATGAAAGGCGAAAACGAACCCAATCCGCCCCGCGCAGTAAAACGCGAAAACGAACCCAATCCCGCGCGCACGGCGAAAATGCAAAACGAACCCACCGCGGCGCGCGCGCCGCCCAACCGTCGGCCGGGCCACGAGATGTGCTGCGGCTTCGCAATCAATCGCCAAATCCTTTGACGGCTACCTTCTTTACGTCGTACGCCGCCGTCCATAGGACGGATCGGTCGCGAAGGTCCACCAGCTCGTACCGGCAGACGTAGTAGCTCGAGCGGCGCTTCGAATCCTCCTCAGCCAGCGAGCTGAAGACGGCCGTGAGGGCGTAATCCGGGTTGATCGCGCCGGGCGGCGGGCCCAGCTCGACGTCGCTCAGCTCGCGCTGCCGCAGGGCATGGTAGCCGTCGCGGTTCATGATCCAGGTGAACTGCTGCGGCGCGTGCCGGCTCAGCAGCGTGCGGACGCGACCGACGAACGCCTCCGCCGCCCCGCGCGGCAGCACCTCGGCGCGCATCCGGTTCTCCACCGGCTGCACCACCACCCGCAGCGCCCCGCGCTCCCCGACCGCCCGCTGCACCTCGGCGTCGGAGGCGATCCGCATCGCCATGTCGTCGGTCATCTGCACCAGGTCGATGCCCGACAACGCCGTGCTCTGCCCACCCTTCACCGCCGACGCGCAGCCGACGGCGAGCAGGAGTAAGCCACCGATGAACACCGATGAGCACCGATGGAGAGAGAAGGATGAAGGAGGAAGGCACAAGGATGAAGCGCCACCGCGGGCGCCCGTCGGTTCCTCCTGCGTGAATCTCCCTCCTTCTGCATCGGTGTGCATCGGTGCCCCATCGGTGGCCAAATTCCTAGCGCTCGACGCGCACCTCGTACATATTCGTCCAGGCGATCTCGCGCGTGCGCAGGTCGGAGAGCTGGAAGGTGATCTGGTAGTAGCTGGTCCCGCGGTTGGGCAGCTCGTCGATGCGGGCCCACAGGGCGTAGTCCGGGTTGATCCCCTTCGGCCCCGGGCGCGATGGGGACGAACCCTGCCCGTAGTCGTCGCGCTCGCGCTCCAGCTCGCGGCTCTGGAGCTCCTGGAGCTTGGCGCGGTTCTCGATGAGCTGCACGCGCCCCTTGCCGTTCTGCGCCAGCTTGCTCTTGAGCCGCTGGAGGAAGACGTCCAGGTCAAAGCGGCTGTTGACCGTGCGATTCTCCACGCGGTCGACCACCATCGTCCAGCGCGTCTGGCTGGCGTTGAGGTTCGGGTCGGACAGCAGGTCCATCGCCATCTGGTCCGACGCCTGCACCACGTCCTTGCTCTGAAGCCCGCGGTCGCGCGGGTCGAGCTGGGCGACGTCCGGGCGGCGCGTGCCGTAGTCCTTGCGGCACCCGCCCAATACCGCGGCGAGCACCGCCGCCGACAAGATCATGTTCCTGGTCATCTTTCGAGCTCCTGTTGGTCGCGCGGTCGCGGGGGGCGCTGCCCCGGGGTCCGGCCGCGAACGATACGGGTCGTCCCGCGGGCGGGCAATCTTGACACCCCACGAGCCCGCCTTAGGTTGAGACACGCGACCGGCCGCCGACGCGAGTGCGCGCGTCCGTACGGTCCGGCGCGTCGGCGGGTCCGGATAAACCGGGCCGGCGGGGCGGGTCGCCTGCCCCCACGGGTCGGATCGGCCGGCGCGATCCCATCCTTTACCGCCCTCGCGTGTCCAGAGGGATGCGGCGACCGAGCGGTCGGGACCTGGGGTTTATCGGCTATCGAAGGAGGCTGACGTGCGTCGTGGTGCGAGCGTGCCGGCTGTAACCATCGGGATCATCGCCGCCGCCGGCTGGGCGGTGGTCGGTGGCGTGGTCGTCGTCGGGACCGTCGGCGGGTGCCGCTCGGCGTCGCCCCCGCCGCGCGTGGCGGTCCCGAGCCATGCCGACGGCAGCCCGGAGATCACCTACCGCCACGACCCGGTCAAGCCCATGCCCGCGCCCGGCGGGCGCGCCGCCGACGACGAGCTGGCGGGGGCGCAGTTCGACGACCCGCCGCTGGTCACCCAGCGCCCGCCCGAGCAGCGCGCGTTCGTCGAAGCCTACAACCGCGTCGGCCGGCCGCGCATGGCGGTGCTGGTCAACCCGGTGCTGGCGGGCGGGTCGCAGGACGAGCTTCAGGCCCGCGCCATCGACTACGCCGCCATGGAGACGATCCTGGCCGACTGGATCGGCGCCAACGGGCAGGTCACGCTGATCTCTCCCACCGCCGCCCGCCAACGCCTTAGCCCCGAGCAGGTGCGCGACCTTCAGACTTCCGGCAGCACGACCAGCCCCGCCGCCCAGCAGGTGGCGCAGGACCTCAACGCCGACGTCTTCGTTCAGGTGCGCGTCGAGCCGACTCGCCAGGCGAACCAGCCGGCGGCGCGGATCGTCTCCGAGGCGGTCAACGCCCGCGGCGGGCAGTCCGTCGCCCGCGCCGTCGTCGACGTCCCGCCGCCGCTGGAGAAGACGCAGATCAACCGCTACACGCGCTTCGTCGCCCGCAAGCTAATGGACGACATGACCGGCGCCTGGAGCACGATGCCCGGCCCCGCCGCCAGCGGCGCCAGCGGGGAGTCGCAGGCGATGCCGCCGCAGCAGCAGTCGATGCCGGTGCAGCGGCAGTCGGCGGCACCGCCGTCGTCGCCGCCTTCGGACAGTGGGTTTGCCGCGCCCGCGCCGCAGCAGCCACCGCTGGCGCAGCCGCCGGCGCCT
>DASQDR010000191.1:0-21348 GCA_035634055.1 Tepidisphaeraceae bacterium
GGCGGGGAAGATCACGTTCTTTTTCTGGTTCCACCACCGCCCGTGGTTCGGCGGCAACGCCAGCGCGAGCAGCATCAACGGGACGATCGTCGCCACGAGTGCCACGCCCGCGCGCTGCCACGGCGAGGAGGCGGCGGCGAGCCCCGGCGCCGGCGCCGGCGTCGGCGCGGCCGTCGGCTGCGAAGCTGTCCGGTCATCAGTTCCCGTCATTGCGCACCGGTGGCGAGCTCAGTCACGGTTCCAAGAAACTGCGGCCGATACCCCGCCTCCCCCGCCCGGAGGCGATCCACCAGGTACACGCGCCGCGCGGGCTGCCTGTCGGCGTAGTAGCGGAACAAGGCGGCGTTTTGCTCCGCCGACCGCTCGTGCGCCCGCACGATGGCGGCGTCGTCCGGCCAGGCCACGCCGACGTTGTAGACCGGCTCCTCGTGCACCGGGTCGGTCACGCTCCCCTGGTAGCGCACGACCTCGTTCGGGTCAAACCGGTAGAGCACCAGCGCCGGCGTCTGCACGAGCGACGGTAGTCGGCGGTGGTCGAAGATGAGCGCCGGGAAGTCGTACGGGTCATCCTTCGGCGCCCGCCCGGCGCGCGGCATCGCGCGCAGCGCGAAAATGACGATGAAGGCGCAGGCGAGCGTTTCCGTCCACGCCCGCGCGCGCGGGAAGGTCTCCACGATGGCGCGTGCCCCGAGCAGCGCGCCGACCAGCACCGCCGGCGCCAGCAGCACGATGTAGTGCCGCAGCAGGTAAGCGAAGCACGCGTAGAACCCGATGAACAGCACGCCCAAGCCCACGAATACCCACCGCGGCCCGCGCAGCGCCAGCAGGGCGGCCGGCAGCAGCACCAGCAGCGCTCCGGTCGGCAGCGCGTTGCGCACGATCAGCGGGATGCGCTTGTCGCGCCAGGTCTGCCAGATGCGGTCGCGCCGGTGCTCGGCGGCGGCGGGGACGGTGAACTTCTCATAATACCGCACGCGCTGCGGCAGCTCCGTCTGCGGGCCGACGGTCGGATCGAAGCGGTGGAAGCCGAACGTCATCTGCGGCGTGTAGAGGTCGCAGTAGCGGCGGTAGGGCGTTTCAACCAGCTTCCCCGTCACGCCGACGTTGAGCGCGAGCTGCAACGCCAGCAGCGGCGACGCGGCGGCGAGGATCACGCCCACGGTTGCGGCGATGCGCTTCGGCGGCATGCGGCGCATCTCCCACAGCATCGCGACGCCGACGGGGATGGAGTAACAGAGCGCGTCGACTGGCCGGGTGATTGCCGCCCATCCGCCCAGCGCCCCGACCGCCGCCGCCCACGCGAGCGCGCGGTCCCGCCGCCAGCGCAGCCACGCCCAGATCAGCGTCAGCCCCAGCAGCAGCATCACGCTGTGCGACAGCACGATGAGCGACAGGTAGCGAAACTGCGTGAGCGACAGCAGCAGCAGCGCGGCCAGCGCGGCGTAGACGGCGTCGATCATTTCGGCCGTCACGCGAAAGAGCATCGCCGCCCCCGCGCCCGCCACCAGCGCGGGCAGCGCCCAGTAGGGCAGCCCGAGCCACGCCGCCGGCAGGTACATCAGCGCCGTGCCGGGGAAGTAGATCGACGCGTAAACCGGTCGAACGAAGATGTGGAACGACTCGAACGAATCCGCCGCCGGGTGCGGCGGCATCCACAGCCGCCCGCGCGACAGCGTCTGCACCTGGAGCAGGTGCATGTACTCGTCGTGGATCTTCGGGATCAGCTCGCGCTCCTGGTAGAAGCCAGCGGCGACGAGGAAAACCGTCGCGAGCACGAAGACGGCCAATGTGGCAAAGCGCAGCGCCCGCGGCGACGGCTGACGGAGGCGATCGACGGCCGCGCTGATGCGCCGGTAGACCGGCGGCAGAGAGCAGATCGCCACCACCGCCAACATCTTCCACGGCTGCGGCAACGCCCCGGGCTGCCCGCGCCCGAACCGCCACCAGAGCAGTACGCCCGCGAGGAGCAGCAGCAGCGCGAGGAGTTGGCGGAGGCGCGGGTTCATCCGAGGCGTGGCAGCTTACCGCCATCGCCGCGAGAGGCTAGTCGCCCACCTGCGCGGGCGCGGGAGCACGCGCGCGCGCGTCATCGCCATTTCAGGTCGAGCACCTGCTTGTCCAGCGGATGGTCCGGCGTCAGCGCGCGGAGTTCGAGCTTCATCGTGTTGGTAGTCGTGGTCGCGTCCACCCAGCCGGAGGGTTGCTTGGGGTTGAAGACGTACGCCGTGGCGGGGAGGTTGATGAAGTGCAGCCCCTCGCGTTCGTAGTTGCGCCAGACGTGGGTGTGGCCGAAGAGGACCGCCTTTACCTGCTGCCGCGGCAGGACCAGGTCGAGGAAGGGCGCCGTGTCGGTCAGGCCGGTGATGGGGGGCTCGCGGTCGGGTTGGTGGTGCATCAGGATGACCGCGGGGCGGGTCGGGTCGGCGTCGAGGCGCTGGCCGAGCCACGCGAGCTGCTCCGCCCCGAGTTCGCCGGGCGTCAGGTTCGTCTGGGCCAGCGAGTCGAGCACGTACCAGTCGGCGGTGGGCGTGCGCACGACGGAGACCGATCGTTGCGGCAGGGCGGCGACGCGGTGCCGCTCGTCGGACGGCACCGCCGCCAGCAGGTTGGCGCGGTGGTCGTGGTTGCCCAGCCCCAGGTGGACCGGTAGCCCGGCGGCGCGGAGCGGGCGCAGGCCCTCGATCACGGTGACGTAATCCGCCGGCCGACCCGACAGGTGCGCGACGTCGCCATTCACCAGCACCGCCGCGGGCCGGACCGGCAGCGCCAGCACCTCGTCGGCCGCGCGCGCGAAGTGGTCCCACATGCTTACGCCGGTCTTGTGCAAGGCAAGCTTGTCGGCATTGAGGTGCGTGTCGGAGAACAGCGCGATCCGGTTGGCGTCGACCGCCAGGGGCGGCGCGGCCGCGGTGGTCGCCGGACCCGCCAGCAGATCGCGCGGGCAGGCCGCCAGCGCGGCGGCGGCGGCGGTCGCGACGCCGCGGCCCAGGAAGCGGCGACGAGAAATCGGCGGCAGCGTCACGGGCACGGCACAACCTCCTCCAGCGCAGCTTCGTCCGACTGCGCCTCTACTACCGCGCCGGCGAGCAAAGGTTGCCGCCGGCGTGGAGCGGCGGATGCACGCGGCTCGCGCTGGTGTCCGGTCCGCCGTCGCGCCCGCGGCTACGCGATCTGCTTCAGCCGGTGCGCCTTGGCGGCGCGGTCGATGCCCGGCAGGACGTAATCGCGGGCGACGACGTCCCAGCTCATCTTCTGGGCCAGCGCGTAGCCGCGCTCGATGAACTGCTCGAACTCCTGCGGCGTGCGCGGCAGGCGATCGATTAGCTCGGCCGCCACCTGCGCTGCGACCGTGTCCTCGATCCCGTCGCGCTTCGCCTGCCCGAGCGCCAGCAGTTGCTCTGGCTTCAGTCCCTTCTGACCCAGCTCGGTGTAGTCGGCGACGATCACGTTGGGCGTGGGCTGGCCGTCGGCGGCGTGGGAGACGAAGCCGGCGCAGCCGCAGCACTCGCTGAAGACGCAGATCCCGCCGAAGCTGATCGGCTCCACTTGCGCGATGCCGAACGGCTCGTAGATGCTCTGGCCGAACTCGGCGTCGGAGCCCTTGCGGATGTCCATGAATTCCATGTCCAGCGGAACGCGGTTTCCGCACGTGGCGCGGTCGAAGCCGAACTGGTTGATGAAGACGACCTTGACGTTGCGGCTCTGCGCGTTGAACTCCTGGACGCCCTGGTAGTAGACCGCCTCGCCGCCGGAGAGGTCCGGGGCTCCCTCACGGTGGACGACCGGCCAGTGGTACTGGTGCTCCATGCGGCGGACGTCGTCGCCGCGCCGCCCGGGCACCTCGGTCGACAGCGTCAGCAGCACGGCGGTCTCGTCGCGCGTGCGGAGCATCTCCTCGACGTGCTCGAGCACGCGCAGGTCGCGCCACAGCCCCTTGCTGGGGACCAGCCGCGTCACGTGCGTGAAGACGTAGTCAGGCTCGTAGTTCAGCAGCGCCTTGCAGTACTGGCGCAGCTTGTTGCGGCTGCGCATCTTCTCATCGACGGTGATCTTCCAGCAGGGGACGCCGTTGTAGGCGAGCTGCGCCTCGACCGAGGCGAAGTCCGCGCCGAGGAAGCGCATCTCCTTCAGCGTGTAATCGCCGACGGCGAAGATGTTATCGCAGTAGCGGGTCGCCTTGATCAGCGCGTGCTTGTAGTAGTCGCCTTGGTCGCCGAACACGTCCTCGACGTACTGTCCCTGCGCCATCGCCGAGCGCATGACGTTGTAGAACATGGTGTCGTGGCCGGGGTGGCCCTCGACGATGCGGCGCATGGTGGCGCACTCGTGGGCGTAAAAGACGCTGCGGAAGTTGGAGCGCTCGCCCTCGAGGATGGCCGCCAGCACGGTCGGCATCCCCATATATTCGTGGCTGAGGATGACGCACGGCTCGACGGTGCTGGTGGCGCCCAGCGCGTGCAGGGCGGCGATCGCCGGCTGCGCCAGCCGCACGTACAGCTCGTAGTCCCAGACGTGCTCGTACTTCCCTGAATCGATGCCGAAGGTCTTCCAGAGGTCGTACTTGAAGGTGCCGATCTTGTCCTTGTCGTAGCGGCTGACGTCGATCAGCAGCACCTCCGGGACGCTGGTGACCCCGGTCCCCTTGTCGTGGTACTTGCGCCGGCCGTAAACGATGCCGACGCCGAACGCCTGCTCGATCTCGCGGAAGCGGGCGGCGAGCGGAGAGCGGTAGAGGTGGTCGAGGCTGGAGTAGAGGACCTCGCCCTGCGGGCCGAGGCGCTTCTCGCCGCGCTCTTCATCGCTGGGCCAGAACGGGCCGACAAGGATGTTGCGCGTCGCCTTGGAAAGGTAGACGCGACTGGTGAGCAGCCCGTGCAGGACGGCGCCGATGCCCCCGACCTTCTGGATCGCTTCGTGCGTGACGTGGACGACGGTTTGCATCGAACGCTCCCTCGTGGCGCTGGCTCGAACCCATTCCCGCGGCGGCGATGGCCGGGGGTTTTGGCTAAAAGCGGACCGTCCCGCGCGAGCTTTCGCGCGGGACGGTTCGGAACAGTTGAGATGCTTACCACAAGGGACGGCGAACGCAACCGGAGCAAGCGCTCGCGATCCAGCGCGTGAGGGTGATTACGCCGCACCCTTATCCGTAACGGTGCCGGCGGCGGTGATGACGGCAATCTCGCCCGGCTTGTCGGCGGTCTTGTCCACCGGCTCGATGAACAGGCTGACCACGTCGGTCGGGCAGACCTCGACGCACTCGCCGTCCAGGTCGCACTTGTTCAGGTGCCGCAGGTCGACCATCGCCTTGCCGTCGATCATGCGCAGCACGCCGCGCTCGCAGTGGGCGACGCAGACGTCGCACCCGATGCAGTCGCGGGTGTCGATCGCCAGCGTCACCTTCAGCGGCTGGCGGCTGCGCGGGTCCTGCTTGGTGAAGTTGCCGACCGGCGAGGCCATCTCGCGCGAATCGTCCACCTCGAAGTCGGCGTCGAACCGATCGAACGTCGCCTGGCTCTTCACCTCCACCGGGCCGCTGCGGCGCAGGCGGTAGACCGGCTGGTTGCAGCCGGTGCAGGTCTGGAGCTGCTCGAGCTTCTCCAGGTACTTGATGGCGGTGCTGACGACCGTGGCGTGGCTCCAGGTGAGCGGGCTGACGCTCATCGGATCATTCGTGTAAGGGTGGACCTGCTCGGCCAGGATGCCGCTCTCCAGCGCGTGGCCGGCGGTCCACTCGAAGATCGGTAGGGCGTCCTTCAGCTCCGCGGTCGTCGTCGCACGGGTGATGAAGTAGTCGGCGAGCCAAAGGGTGCAAATGAACCACGGATTGCCCGGGACGGCGGCGATGTCGTTGCTGACGCGGTGGTAGTAGTCGTTCTCGTACCGCGCCACGCCACCCACGCGCGTCTTCACCCACAGCTTCTCCTCCACCGCCTTCATGGTCGCGACCACGCGCGGGTCGTCGGGCTCGAACAGGTGGAACTTGAAGATGGAGTAGAGGGCGGCGTCGATAACCTCATCGACCTCGTAGAAGTCCTCGTGGTGCGCGTCGCCGGTGGAGGTCTGGCCGTTCTTGGAGGGCATCTTGCAGTACTCGGCGTCCTCCTTGGGGACCAGCCGGCGGACGAAGCGGCCGAGCTTCTCGCTGTAGAGGTACTTCTCGGCGCCCGCCTTCACTTCCTCGGCCGCCTTCTTGTAGCGCTGGGCGCGCTCGCGGTCGCCGAAGCAGACGGCGAAGTTCGCCGCCGCCTTCAGCCCGCCGTACACGGTGGCGACGGTGAAGGCATGCACGCCCCAGCGCTCTTCCCACAGGTCGTAGCTGGGCAGCGGCAGGCCGGTCCGCTCGTCGCGGTAGCGGCACATGAAGTCGGCGGCCTTCTGCACGATGTCGACCCACATCGGGCGGACGAACTCGATGTCTCGGTAGCGGTAGTAATGCCGCCACAGCGCCCAGACGACCAGGGCGGTCTCGTCCTCCTGGATCGGCAGCGAGTCCTTCCCCTTGATCACCCACGGGTGCCAGCTCGATGCGGGCGAGCCGTCGGGGTTGTACTTGTGATAGAAGTAGCCGTCGTGCGTGATCGTGCGCTGGCAGAAGCTGTAGAACGACCGCGCGACGTCGGGAAAGCCGGCGAGGTCGAGCGAATCGGCAACCAGGGCGCCGTCCCGCGGCCACACGTAGGAATACGTGTCGCGGCTGAACTGCATGATGTCGCTGTCGTTGGCGGCGCAGATGGCGCCGTTGTTGTCGATCTGCGTGCGCACGACCAGCAGGCTGCGCTTGAACAGCTCGACGACCTTGGGCGGAAGGTTGCCGAAGTTGATGTTCGTCCCGCCCACCCATAGCCGCCAATAGGAGCTGGTCCGGTCGAGCACGCCCTGCGGGCCCATCTTCAGCAGCCACTTGTGCAGCTCGAGCAGCTCATCGCGGCTCTCGCCGGCGATCAAGGCCATGTAGACGACCTTTTCCCCCTCCGCCTCCACGCTGACGTGGTGCGAGACGGTGGAGTCGACCGCGCCCTGCGCGATGGCGTTGCCCTGGAGGTGCCCGTCCTCCGCGTCGCGCCACGTCCCCTCGGCGCCGTGGAACCCGCTGGTGCCGCAGGCGAACTCGTCGATCCGCTGCTCCCAGCCGGACTCGTGGTTGCCGGTGAAGAACGTCACCATCAGGTAACGCTTGGCGCGGTAGTGCACCAGCGACTTCAGCTCCGGGTCGTAGTAGGCGGTGTCGCCCACCTTCGTCCCCAGCATGTTGAAGTCCTGGTGGTGCATCAGCTTCACCACGCGGTCGTGCGGGGCGAGGTTTTTCACCTTGATCTTGCGCACCAGGATCGGCCGATGGAAGTCCACCACGTCGTTGCAGTACATCGCCAGGCGAAGGTCCGGGTGGTCGAGGCTGACCGAGGTGGTGAGGGTGTCGCGCAGGTAGCGCTGGCGGATGGTCCAACCCTCGTCGCTGGTCCAGTAGAGCCGCGAGCGGTGCGTGCCGGGCACGTCGCTGAAGACGCCGAACCGGCACGGCCCGGCGCCGGCGTGGTTCTCCTGCCCGACGTGCGGGAAGTAGGCGTCGCGGATCTGGTACTGGTGGTCGAACGTGACGAGCAGGCGTCCGTTCCCGACGGGGATGTCACGCGGCATTGAGGTCCAATCCGTTGCCCGCGCGTTGGCCGATGCGCCTGACCTCGCCACGCGCGCGCGAAAATAAGTGCGCACTCCCCACAACACTGGCGGCACAGGCGCGGCCGCCACTCATATTGTCGGACGATCTGTCAAATCGCTTCACCCCGCTGTTGCGCATCAACTGTTTGCACGGCGTTCCCGGCAGGCGTGGACGGGGTCGCCGCCATTATCGGACGCTGCGGCGGCGCGCTTTTGGCGCGGCGGCGGGCGCCGGCGTACGCTGCGGCGCAGCGCCATGGCTGAAACGTTCCTGATCCTCCTCGCCGGCGGCATCCTGCTCGCGGCCGCCGTCTCCGACCCAAACCAGGTCACGCTCCAATGGCTGCGGTTGTGCGGCATCCTCGCGCTGGTGATGGCGGGACTGGCCGGCTTCTTCCTCTCGCGCCGAGAAGGCGGGGCGGACGCGCCGGCCGTCGTGGCGACCGTCGCCACCGCGGCGTTCATCCTGGGGCAACTTGCCTTCGCGCAGGTTGACCACCGCCGCACGCAGCGCGCGCTCGCGATGGCCAGCTTTGCCGCGGCCGTCGTCGCCGGCGCGCGGATACTTCGTGCCGGCGGCGCGGTTTCCGGGGCCTCGCTCGCGTCCGCGCTCGGCGTCGCCACGGTGTCCGGTCTGGCGCTCATGGACATGCTGCTCGGCCACGCTTACCTGACGGCGGCCAAGATGACGATCGCGCCGTTCCGCCGGCTCAACCTGCTGCTCGCCGCCGCCCTCGTCGGCCGCGCGGGGATCGCCGTCGGCGGCGCGCTGCTGCTCCACCGCCTTGAGCCGGTCTACCTGCTCTGGGGCGCGTACGGGCTGCTGATCCTCACGCGCTGGCTGGTCGGCCTGGCGGTGCCGGCGGTCTTCGTCTACATGGCGCACGACTGCATCAAGCGCCGTTCGACGCAATCGGCCACCGGCATCCTCTATGTTGCGGGAGTGCTGATCTTCATCGGTGAGGTCATCGCGGTGTATCTTGCCCGCGCGACCGGACTGCCGTTCTGAGAGAGCGCGCCGCGCCCCCTGCCCGCGGGTAGCAGGGGCGCTTCGACGGCGAACCTCGCGCGACGGCCGCAACCGGCCGGACACTATGAGCGACGTGCCAACAACAGAATACCTGGCCGCGTGCCCCGAGTGTGGCTGCAAGGATCTGTTCGTCCGCAAGGACTTCCCGCAGGCGCTGGGCCTGTCGGTGGTGATCGTCGCCGGCGCGGCGTTCCTGGTGCTCGCCTCTTCCCGCCGGCGCTTTTACCTCGGGGTCCTCGTGCTGCTCGCCGCGGTGCTCGTCGACGCAATCCTCTACTGGCTCGTCCCGAAGATCACCGTCTGCTACAAGTGCCGCGCCGAGTTCCGCGGCCGACCGGTCAACCCCGCGCACGGCGCGTTCGATCTGGCAACCGGCGAAAAGTACCGGCGGCCACGATAGGCTCAGCGTCGCACTGCAATCGATCCCGGCTGTCTCTCGGGGAAAGCACCGGCAAGAGCTTCTTCCCCTGATTCATTCGTGTCCATTCGTGTAGATTCGTGGACATTCGTGTCCTCCTCTTCTGCTTGCGATACGCCGTAGTTCCGTGACCGCTGCGCAGCATACGATGGGGTGGTGACGCAGGCGGATGGATCATCTGATCCCGCGGCGGCCACGGCAGCGAAGCGGCCGCGGTCGCCGGCGCGGCGGATCGTCGTGGTGGCGATCCGGATTATCGCCGGCGTCTTTATCGGGTTGATCGTCGTGCTGGCCGCGTTTCAGACTTCGCTCATTTTCCCCGGTGCTGCCACGCAGGGTCGAGCCGACGCGATCGTTCACCCGAGCGACGGCGTCCAAGTGGTCACGCTGAAGGCGAGGACCGGAGACAGCGTCGTCGCGCTCTTCGGCCCCGCGACGACGCCTCAAGGCTTGCCGCACCCCGACGCCAAGGGCCGCCCGACGCTGGTCTACTTCTACGGCAACGGCATGTGCATGGCCGACTGCACCGAGGATGTGCAGCGCTTTCGCCGGCGCGGGTTCAACGTGATGGTGCCAGATTATATCGGCTACGGCATGAGCGGCGGCAAGCCGGGCGAGGATGGCGTCTACGCTACCGCCGACGCCTGCTTCGATCACCTGCGGGCGCGGGCGGACGTCGACCCGCGGCGGATCGTGCCGATGGGCTGGTCACTCGGCGCCGCCGCCGCCATCCACCTCGCCTCGACCCGCGCCGAGGTGCCAGCCGTCGTCTGCGTGAGCGCGTTCACCAGCATCGCGGACATGGGCAAGAAGCTGTTCCCGCTCCTGCCGACGGGGCTGATCGTGCGGCACCGGTTCGAGAACGAGACGAAGCTCCGCGCCGTCCGCGTTCCGGTCTTCCTGGCGCACGGCACGCGCGACGGCATCATCCCCTTCGCCATGTCGAAGCAGCTCGCCGCCGCCGCGGGGGGGGAGGTGGCGAAGCACGACGTGCAGGGCGCTGATCACAACGACGTCTTCGACGTCGGCGGCGCCGAACTGCTCGACGCGATCACCGCCTTCGTCAACGACCATGCCGCCACGAGCGGCGCGGCGGGTGGCGGGGACCGGTAGGGGCGTGATGCGTGGCGGCGGCGGCGGCGGCGGCGCGCGCAACACCAAGTGAATTTCTTTGATTTCGTCGCCCCTGCGCAATTGTCGCGCGGGGGGGCATCTCGTATCATCCCGCCCCAACACACCGACCCGCGCGGGCACGCGGGCCGAATCACGTTCGCCGAGAACGGAGTCCGCAACCCGCGCCCAGGAGGAGCGAAACACATGGCAGACGGCGGCAACCAGCAGGAGTTCCCCACGGTCATCGGTCCCGACGCCACTTTCAAAGGTGAGCTGAGCTTCGAGAAGGGCCTGCGCCTGATGGGCAAGTTCGAGGGGCGGATCAACACTCCGGGCAAGCTGCACATCGCGCGCGAGGCGCGGATGGCGGCGGACGTGGAGAGCGGCTCGATCACCGTCGAGGGAGAGGTCAAGGGGAACCTCACCGCTAACGAGCGCGTTGAGCTGAAGCAGACCGCTCGCCTGGAGGGCGACCTCCGCGCCACCAAGCTGACGGTCGATGAGGGCGCGGTCTTCAGCGGCCACGTCACCGTCGGCCCCGACGCGGTCAAGAACCGCCCGCCGCAACAGGCCCGCCCCAGCGTCAGCGTCACCGTCATGCCGCAGCAGCAGGCGCAGCCGGTGAAGTAGCCGGGAGAAGAAGTGGCTAGTGGTCAGTGGTCAGTAGCAAACCCGCCGCTGTCCGCCCTGACCACTAGCCACTGGCCACTGGCCACTGACCACTGACCACTTATTCCAGCGCTGACACCGGCCGGTTGATCGCCGCACACTTGCGACCACTTGGACCATGGCCGCTTCCCCGCCCCCATCCCGCGGGTCGTCATCGGACGACAAGCAGACCATCGTGTGCCTCTACTGCGGCAAGCCGCAGGAGGTCGCGCGGCGGGCGATGAGTGTCACCTGCAAGTTCTGCAACAAGCCGCTCAAGCTCGAAGACATCGCCATCAAGACCTACGAGTC
Source organism: Tepidisphaeraceae bacterium (assembly GCA_035634055.1). GTDB lineage: Bacteria > Planctomycetota > Phycisphaerae > Tepidisphaerales > Tepidisphaeraceae > JAICTV01. The sequence goes on from DASQDR010000191.1 coordinate 11,178, forward strand.
CCGCCGAACCATCGCCACCTGCGGCGTCATCACCATCGAGAAAAAGGGGAGCGCCGTCGTCCAGGACGCGCTCAAGTGCGGCGGGCTGATCGTCCGCGGCAAGGTGAAGGGACCGGTGGAATCGCGCGGCCCCGTCCTGATCGGGCCGGAGGCGGAGGTGAAGGGGAACGTCACCGCACCGTCCCTGGCCGTCGGCGCCGGCGCGGTGCTGGAAGGCCACTACGAGATCGGCACTAAGGACCAGCCGCCCACCCACCCGACCACGCCCCCGACCAACGGCGGATGAAATCACCGCCGGAGCATCCCGGCCACGCCACTGACTGCCTCTCGCCCGTATTCATCGACGGGTTGTGAGAGGGCAGGGTGCGCGAGGAACCGATGAACCGCTTCCGGCGCGATCCGTCGAAGCTCACGTCAACGGCTTGGCCAACATCTGTCGCGCGATCTGCGCCTCCGCCGCCGCCAGGACGGGCTCGATCCCCATCCACTGCAAGCAGCTCTGGTGCGAGCACCGTCGCGAGTAACACGGGCTGCACGGGATGTCGAGGCGGAGGACCGTGTCATGGCGGCGGAACGGGCCGGTGCGCACGGGATTCGTCGGACCGAACAACGTGACCAGCGGGCGGTTCAAGCCCGACGCGATGTGCATTGGCCCACTGTCGTTGGCGATCACCAGGTCGGCCCGCTCAAGCAGCGCTACGAGCTGGCGCAAATTCGTGCGCCCGGCGACGTTGATCCCGCCGGTCACGCGCTCGGCCAAGTCGCGCTCGTCCGGCGAGCCGGCGACGACGCTCGCCAGGCCGAAGCGGTCGCGCAGCGGCTTGACCAGGGCGGCGTACCGCTCGGCCGGCCAGCGCTTGGTTTCCCAGTTCGTGCCGGGAATGAGGACCGCGTAGCGCGTGCCGGACGGGACGAGCGTCTCCACGTATCGGCGGTCGTCGTCCATCACGTGGAAGCGAAATTTCACGCAACTCGTATCGCACCCTAGTTCGCGCGCGATGGTCAGGTAGCGGTCGATCGCGTGCTGGTCCGGCGAGCCGACGCGCACGTGGTGCGTGTAGAACAGGTGGGCCAGCTCGCGCGCATTCGCGAAGCCGACGCGGACCGGCGCGCGCGTCTGCCAGGCAAACCAGCCGCTGCGGAACAGCCCCTGGAGGTCGAGCACGAGGTCAAATTGCCGGCGGCGCAGGTCGAGCGTAAACCGGAGCAGCCCCATCGCCGAGCCGGGGCTGCGCCACCCGCGGCCGAAGCGGCGGCGGTCGAACCGAATCACCTCGTCGAGCTGCGGATGCCCCTCGAGCAGCCCCGCGCACGCCGGGGTGACCAACCAGGAGATATGCGCATCCGGCCAGCGCCCCCGCAGCAGGTTGAGGATCGGCAGCGTGTGAACGACGTCGCCGATCGCCGACGGCTTGACGATCAGGATCCGCCGCGGCGGGGAGGGAAACTCGATCACGCCGGGTCCCCCCTCGGCGCCCCGTGCTCACCCGCCGCGCCCGCTTCGTCCTCGTCGTCGTCAACCTGGTCTGTGCCCGCCGGCTCCTGCGCGAGCCGGGCGAACGGGGCGTAGCCCAGGCAGAGCTGCCGCGAATCCTCCGGCGCGTACTGCGGGTGGTCGCGCAGGCTGCGCAGCAGGCGGTCGATGGGCCACATCGGCGGGGTGATCCTGCGGATGCCGTCCACGTCGATCACCACCGGCACGGGGCCGCGCTTGGGATCGTCGTTGACGATCCAATTCGTGAACTTCGAGTCGTACTGCCGCAGGCCCTGCTCTTCCAGCCGGCGGAGCGTCCGGCCGAGCCGGCGGAAAAGGTCTTGTCGCGCGGCGGGGGAGAGGGCGGAAAGGTCCAGGTCCGCGAGCTGCCGTCCCGGCACGCGCTCGAGGACGATCAAGCTGTCGATCGGGTAGCCGAGCGTCCGCCGCTCCAGCACCGCCAGCGGCCAGGCGGTGGGGATGTCGCGGGCGACCAGCGACCACGCCTTGCGCCATGCCCGGAGCGCGCGCCCGCCGCGGCCGATCTCGCTGACGTACCGGATCATCTTCCGCCGGCGCGTGCGCTTCACGACCACGCTGACCGGCCGCCCGCCCAGCACCACCTCGCCCGCCAGCACGTCGCCGCTGGCGCTGCGCTTGAGGATCTCGAGCTGGTCATTGATGACGCGCGCCAGCAGGTGCGGCAGCTCGCGCTCCCAATCCTGCTTCGTCACGTCCAGCCGCGACGCCGGAGCCCAGCGGCGCGGGAACTTGTGGTGCTTGAAGGCGTGACCCGACCAGGCGGCGCCGGCGTCGGCCGCGATGCGCAGGCGCGCGAAGTAGGCGTTGTCGCCGGCGGCGGATTCCAGCAGCTTGCGCCACTGCCGCCGGCGGACCGGGTTCTTGCGCGGCAGCGGCGCATCGCTGAACGCGCGCCACGCGCGGAGGATGTCCGCCTTGGTCGCGAACCGCGCCACGCTGTGCCCGAGCAGCAGGATGTCGCGCGTGCGCATCCCGCCCGGGCGGACCGCGTAGCCGTCGAGCAGGTGGAGCTTGCCGTTGCTGAGCAGGAAGTTCCCGAGGTGCAGGTCGACGTGCCCGAGCTTCGCCTGCCCGAGCTGGCGGACGATGTCGACGACCTGGCGAGCGAGGTCGCGGTGCTCGGGGACCGCCTCGCCGCGAAGCAGGCGATTGTTGAGGAAGTGGTCGAGCTGCTCCGCCGGCTCGATCGCCTCGATCAGCACGGCGTCGCCCTTGCGGCCCTCGATCGAGAAGCCGGACAGGTGCGCGACCGCGCGCGGCGACGGCACCTTGGCGCGCTGCATCGCCTGGAGGTTGGTGAACTCGCGCAGCGCCGGGCTGCCGCGCACCAGCCGCTTCAGCGCCGCGCCGTCGCGCGGGTAGAACTTGAGGAAGTACGCGCGCCCGCCGAACTCGAACCGCCACACCTGCCGGTACGGGCGCGACTTGACCAGCCGCCCGACCTTCGGGAGGTCCGCGAGCGCGCGCTGAAGCTCGTCGGCCGACGACACGGCGAATTTATAGCGGCTCGCCCGTCCTACGTCTTGCCGGGGTACTTCGACGAGTAACTGCGCGACAACGCTTCCGGGCGATCAGGACGGCCAGATGTACAGCTTGAGGTAGGAGTAGATGAGCGAGATCGCGCCGACGACGATGCTCGCCCACAGCGTGATCTTGAGGATGCGGATGCGGTTGGCGATCTCCTTGTCGCGCCACTCGGCCAGGCGGCGGTCGATCTCGTCGAGCTTGCGGTCAATGCGCGACTCGATCTCATCTAACTTCTGGTTGACGTAAGCGTCGGCGGACTTCTTGATCCGCCCGGCGATGCCGCCGAACAGGCCCGACTCCTCGATCTCGTCCTTGATGGTGCCGGCGGTGGACGGCGGGGCGACGACCGGCCCGGACGCCGTCGGCGCGCCCGGGCTCTGCTGCGGGAGGAACTGGTAATCGGTGGCGGCGGGGTCTTCCCCCAGCATCTTCGACACCATCGACCCGAGCATCGACCGCCGCTTGCGGTTGAGCTTCGAGAACAGCCCCTCCTGCTTCTTCAGCCGGCGAATGAGGTTCGGCACCGTGTCTTCGGGGCTGGCCGGGAGTCCGCGCATCCGCGCCAGGACGATCAGCCCGCGGTGCGACAGCCCGGCGAACTTCATCGAGCGGATGCGCACGATCTCCTGCGCGATCTGCTCCTTGCTCGCGTTGTAGGTGACCGGCCGGCGGCCCCACTTGATGACGTCGAGCATCGCGTCACGGTCGAGGGCGGCGATTCCCTGGCGGCGCTCGTGGATGGCGGTGACGAGCTGCTGGCGCGTCTTGAAGTGCGAGGAGTCGAGCCCCAGCTCCTCGGCGAGGTTTTCCAGCTCGTCCTTGGGCAGCTCCGACAACTGCCGCGCCGGCTGGTTGGCAGGGATGATCCCGCCCTGCCCCGGCGCGACGGTGGCGGCGGCGCCGGCGGGACGCTGCGGCACCGCCGCGGCGGACGGCGCGGCGGACGTAGGGGCGGGCGGGCCGGCGGGCGGCGACGCGGGCGCGCCGCTCCCGGGGCCGCCGGGCAGCATCCTCACTTCACCGGGATTGGGTGGAGATCCGGCGGACATCGTTCATCCGGCGCCCGAGGTCATCGATCACCCCATGCGCGTGCCACATGATCAAAAACGCCACGCACAGCAACGCGCAGATCAGCACGTCTCCCCAGAATGTCTTGAACCGCAGCCGCAGCCCGTGCACGATCAGGTACTGCCGCACCAGCGAGATGTACCGGTCGCCGCCGATCAGCCAGACGTACCACCCCCACAGCGACTGGAGCGTCAGGACCGTCGCGTAGATCGTGACGACCCACCCGAGCAGGTAACGCCAGAGGATGAAGAAGTCGACGTCCCGTAACATGCGAGCGGCGGAGCGATCGAGCGACGAGGCGAGAAAGGGAAACGCCAGCGGCCCACGGCGCGCTCAACCACATTTCCCTTCGTCGCTCCGTCGCTTCATTGCTCGGCCCCTTCGTCTTCTCATTCCTCGCCCATCTCTTCATCGGCCACTTTGCCGCCGAACAGCAGCGTGCCGACGCGGACCATAGTGGCGCCTTCCTCGATCGCCTGCTCGAAATCGTTGCTCATGCCCATGCTGAGGTGGCGCAGGCTGGTGCCGCCGATCTTGTGCCACTTCATCTCCTCGAAGATCTCGCGCGTGCGGGTGAAGACGCGCCTGGCGTCGTCCGGCGAGCCCTCCAGCGCGGCCAAGGTCATCAGGCCGAGCAGTTGCAGGTTGGGCATGGTGTCGATCTGCTCGGCGAGGTGGACCGCCGCCCCCACGGCGACCCCGTGCTTCTGCGCCTCCTCGCTGGCGTTGACCTGCATGAGCACCGGGATGCGCTTGCCGGTCTTGGCCGCCTGCGCGTCGATCTCCTCGGCCAGCCGCAGGCTGTCGATCGTCTGCACCAGGCTCACGATCGGGAGGATCGGCTTGACCTTGTTGCGCTGGAGGTGCCCGATCATGTGCCAGCGGATCTTCGGCGCCGCGGCGGCGCCGCCGCCGCCGCCGGGCTCGCCCAGCGGCTGCCGGCGGGAGAATTGCTCGTTGACCTGCGCCGCCCGCTGTTGAAGCACCTGCACGCGGCTCTCGCCAAGGTCGGTCACGCCCAGCGCCAGGATCTCGCGGATCTGCTCGGGGGCGGCGGTCTTGGTGACGGCGATCAGCGTCACCTCGGCCGGGTCGCGCTTCGCCCGCGCGCACGCGGCGTTGATCCGCTCCCTGACCTGGTCCAGCTTTTCCGCAAGCGGCGACTTTTTAGCCACGCAACCGACTCCTTCCGGGGCTCTCGGGCGAACGCACCCGAGGTAAGCGGCGATTATAGGGGCGGGGGGCGCGAGGGTGTAGACTACGATCGAACATGACCCCGCCGCCGCCGCCGCCGCCGCCAGCACCGGGACCGCAGCCGTCGACGCCGGACTTCGCGGCGAACCGTCTCGCGCAGGCGATCGTGCGGCTGGACGCGCTCAATGCTGAGGATCCGAACGTCGAGGTCGTCGACGGCGCGCCGCAGCCGAAGGAACTCGTCTACGCGAGGCGGATGACGCGCTGGCTCGACGCGCTGGAGCCGCAGGCGTCCGAGCCCCTTCGCCTGGCCGCGCGCGCGCAGCACCTGATGCGCTGGCGGATCCCGCGCGATACGTTCCCCATGGATCGCGCGGGCTACCTCCGCTGGCGGACGACGCTCTACGACTTCCACGCCGACCAAGCCGCCGAGGTGCTGCGCGAGGTGGGCTACGACCCGGCGACGAGCGACCGCGTGCGCGCGCTGATCCGCAAGCAGGACCTCAAGATCGACCCGGACGCGCAGACGCTGGAGGACGTCATCTGCCTGGTCTTCCTGGAGAGCTATCTCGGGGCGTTTTCCAACGAGCACGACGAGGAAAAGCTCGTCCGCATCCTGCGCAAGACCTGGAAGAAAATGTCGCCCCGCGGCCACGCCGCCGCCCTGACCCTCCCGCTCGGCCCGCGCGAGCAGGCGCTGGTTGCCAAGGCCCTCGCCAGCGACGCCTGAGCTTTCACCGAGACGCGCCCGTCCGCTCGCCGCCCTCGTTGTCGCGCTGCGCCCAGAGGTCGTCGATCATCGCCGCCTGCTCGAGTTGCTCGACCGATCGCGGCTCCTTCGTCGGCTGTTCCTGGTAGAAGGCAACCCGGCCGTTCTTGTCCACCACGACCGTCCCGCGCTTGCCCGCGTTGTACGGCTCCTCGCCCGCGAACATGCCGTACGCCTTGACCACCTTGCGGCTGGTGTCGGCCAGCAGGTCGTAGGGGATGTTGTACTGCTTGCGGAACGCCGCGTGGGAGAACGGGCTGTCGGTGCTGACGCCAAAGACCACGGTGTCGGCGTCCGGCCCGTTCAGCCGGTCGAACGCCGGGCCGAACGTGCAGTGTTCTTGCGTGCACGTGGGCGAGAAATCCATCGGGTAAAACAGCAGCATCACCTTCTTCTTCCCGCGGTAATCGGCCAGGCGGACCGGGTTTTTATCCTGGTTGAGCAATGTAAAGTCCGGGGCGGCGTCGCCGACTTTCAAGGGTGCGTTGTCTGCCATCGTGGGTGCTCCTTCACGTTGAGGTGCGATCGCGAGTAAAGGCAAATCGTATACCGTCGTTGCGCCGAGCCGTGGGCGGGGCCAAGCGCGTCCGGCGGCGCGGGTTGCACTATACTGCCGGGAATGAAGTTCGGGCGGATCAAGCGACAGCACGGTCGGGTCGGCGGGTTGGACGCGATCCTCAACCGCATCATCGCCGACTGCCCGCACGTCAGCCGGATCGTCCCCGGGCGGATCAAGGTCCGCCGCGGCAAGACGCCGCCAAACTTCAAGGTGCAGTACGCGACGGAGTCGGGGCTCAAGTGCCTGTACACCGGGACCGGCACGGTGCAGGAGGTCTTCCTCATCTGCTCCGATGAGACTCAGGCGCGGGCGTGGCTGGTAAGTGAAGGAATTGCGGTCGAATGAGCATGCGCGAGGTCATCCAGGCATCGGCGATCCTCCGCGGGGGCGGGCTGGTCGCGTTCCCGACGGAGACGGTCTACGGCCTCGGCGCCGACGCGACCAACCCGGACGCCGTGGCGAAGATCTTCGCCGCCAAGGGCCGGCCCGGCACCAACCCGCTGATCTGCCACGTCGCCGACGAGGCGATGGCGCGGCGCTACGCGGCCACCTGGCCCGACGTCGCCACCAAGCTGGCGCAGAAGTTCTGGCCCGGCCCGCTCACGCTCGTGCTGCCGCGCACGGACGACATTGCCGGCGAAGCGACGGCGGGGCTGGCGACCGTCGGGCTGCGGGCGCCGGACCACCCGCTCACTCTCCAGTTATTGCGCGTGTTCGACCGCCCGCTGGCCGGGCCGAGCGCCAACCGATCCAATCACGTCAGCCCGACAACCGCGGACCACGTGCGCGAGGATCTTAACGGCGCTGTGGACATGATCCTCGACGGCGGGGCGTGCACGGTGGGGATCGAGTCGACGGTGCTGGACCTGACCGGCGACCGCCCGACCATCCTTCGGCCGGGGAGCGTGGCGCGGGAGCAGATCGAGGCGGAGATCGGGCCGGTCGCGGTGGACGAGTCGCACCACGACCCCGCGCTGCCCGCCACCAGCCCCGGCCGGCAGCCCAAGCACTACGCGCCGCGCGCCGCCGCCTACCGCTTCGACCGCCAGCGCATCGCGGCAGTGCTGGAGTTCATCGTCCACCAGGGCGGCGACCCCCCGGCGATGATCTTCATCGGAAACGCGCCCGCGCAGATGCACATCATCCCGCTCAACGGCATCGCCGAGATCCGCTCCGACCCGGCCGACTGCGCGCGCACGCTCTACGCGGTCCTCCGCCGGCTGGACCGGGCGAACGTGAAGACCATCCTGATCGAGCTGCCGCCGGACGAGCCCCAATGGCTGGCCGTTCGTGACCGAATCCTCCGGGCGACACAGGATCTGCCTTAGGCGCCGCCGGCGCGGCGGCGGCGGCGGCGGCGGTCGTTCCATTTCAGCAACTCGCGCCTGCGCGACGCCCCAGCGCCATCGGTTCAACCGGCGTGGAATGAACTGCCGGACTTGGCAGTTGGCTACCTTGTTAGGGCAGCATGCTGGTGCTAAAGTTCGTTGGATCAGCTCGGTTGCATCCGTGGGTCGCCACCTTGTGGCCGGTATCAGATGCACCGGGTTTTACCGAGGGTTATGAGATGCGGCACGCACGGGTATCGAAGCGGGTCCTTTCCCTGTCACTGATTTCGCTCCTCCTGCCCTCGGTCGTCAGCGCGGCGACGTGGAATGAGGGAACCAACGGTGACTTATCGGGTGACCGCCTGAGCCCCACGAGCCTCACCTTGTCCCTCGGCACCAACTCCGTCACCGCCACCTCCGGCGGCAGCCCGACTGTCGACCGCGAGTACCTCCACGTGACGCTCCCGGCGGGGCTCCAGCTCTCGGCCATCAACGTCGCCTCCTACGCCGGGACCGATTCCAAGGCGTTCATCGGCGTGCAGAGCGGCTCGACCATGACGGTCGACCCGGCCGCCCCCAGCGCCGCAACGCTGCTCGGCTACTACCACTTCCTTGAGGACGACCTCGGCACCAACGTGCTGGACGACATGGCCACGGGGCCCGGCGCCATCGGATTCACCCCTCCGCTGGCTGGCAGCGATTACACCTTCTGGATGCAGCAGACCGGCGCGCCGGCGACGTACCAGCTCGATTTCGTCACGGTTCCCGAGCCGGTGGGCCTGACCCTGCTGGCGGTCGCCGGCGCCGCCTTGTTCGCTCGCCGGCGCGCTCGCGGGTGATCATCCGCCTGACCAAAGCCTAAGGGCGAAGCCACGCCACCCGGAGCCGCCGACGGTCGGCGGTCCGGCGCCGGCGCTCGCGCGCCCGGTGGTCGTGAGCTACCATCGTGCGATGGCCGCCTCCAGAAAGCCCCGTTCCCCGGTTGGCAGTTCCTCGCCCTCGCGCGCGTCCCGCTCGCCCGGCGCGTCCCGCGCGTCCGCCGACGCCGGCGGCGGCGGGCGGTCGTTGAGCGAGTATCACCGCAAGCGCAACTTCACCTCCACGCCCGAGCCGAGGGGCGACGCCAACGCCGACGCCAAGCGGGCGGCGAAGAAGAAGGAACTCTTCTTCTGCGTGCAGAAGCACCTCGCCTCCCACCTGCACTACGACTTCCGCCTGGAGCACAAGGGGGTCCTGCTGTCCTGGGCGGTGCCCAAGGGGCCATCGCTCAACCCGGCGGACAAGCGGCTGGCGATGCGCGTCGAAGATCACCCGTGGGACTACCGCGAGTTCGAGGGCGTCATCCCCGAAGGGTACGGGGCGGGCATCGTCATGCTCTGGGACCGCGGCACCTGGCGCCCGGAGCCGGGCTTCGAGGACATCGACCGCGCGCTGGAGAAGGGCGAGCTGAAACTCGCGCTCGACGGCGTGAAGCTCAAGGGATCATGGGTCATCGTCCGCACCGGCGGCGGACGGTGGGGCAAGCCGGCCCTGGACGAGAACGGGCAGAGCCGCTCGTGGCTGCTCATCAAGCACCGCGATGAATGGGCCGGCGAGGTCGACATCGCCACCTTCGCCGCGCGCAGCGTCAAGAGCGACGGGGAGTTCCAGGATATCTTGGCGCAGGAAAATCCCGACGTCTGGGAAAGCCACAAGCCCGCCGAGGGCGGGGCGGCCGGGAAGATGCTGACCGAGATCATCGCCAAGGCGGCCGCGCTGAAGGCGGGGCGGGCCCCGACCAAGGGGAAGCCAGATTCGAAGCCGAAAGCGAAGTCACAGCCGAAGGTGAAGCGGCAAACACGTCGCTGAACACCCCACGACGGCGCGTGCCGGCGCGGCTGCGGGCTAATGCGCCGATCAGGCCACGACCCTTCCCGCGCAGAAAAAAGCCACGCCTGGCGGATGAGCCGCCAGGCGTGGCTTGTGCAAAAGACTTTACGTCAGACCATTAGTTCCCGCGGCGACGCCGGCGGCCGAGCAGCCCGATGGCGGCCGCGGCGAGCAGGCCGAGCGAGCCCGGCTCCGGGACGACGGTGTAGCCCATCGACTCCAGCATCGCCGCCGCTTCCGGCTGCGCCCCCGGCAGGTCCAGCACGCCGCCGCCGGCACCGGTGAAGTTGCCGGCCCAGAAGCCGACGTCCACGCCGTCGACGTCGCCGTCGTAGTCCCAG
>DASQDR010000192.1:0-31216 GCA_035634055.1 Tepidisphaeraceae bacterium
CACAACAATCGTTGTTCCTGTCAACCGCGATGACCATTCCGGCCGAGCATGCGGAAACCGCCTCCGCAGCCTCCCCTCGTGTCCATTCGTGAGGTTCGCGGTGCAATTGTCTTGCCTTCCCCTCCCAACGGCCCGCGGCAGTTGAGGGCTGAGTGGCCCGGGCCTACAATCCGTTCGGTATCGGTTCGGTATCAGTTCGGTCGGCGGCTTCGGGGTCCGAGCGCGCGGGTTGGCGTCCGGTTGCTTGTGATGATCAGGTCCATCGCTAAAACGGTCGTCATGCCCCGCGAGCGGATCGTCTCGGCGCAGAACCAGAGCGAGGAGGAGAGCCAGCTCAACTACGCGCTGCGGCCGCAGCGCTTCGAGCAGTACGTGGGGCAGGAAACGCTCATCCGCAAGCTGAAGATCGCCGTCGACGCCGCCCGCCAGCGCAAGGAGCCGGTCGAGCACACCCTGCTGCACGGCCCGCCCGGGCTCGGCAAGACCACGCTGGCGCACGTGATCGCCAACGAGGTGGGGGCGCAGGTGCACGTGACCAACGGGCCGGCCCTGACCAAGGGGGCGGACCTGGTCGGCATCCTCTCGCGGCTGAACCGCGGCGACATCCTCTTCATCGATGAGGTCCACCGCCTCAGCGCGGTGATCGAGGAGTACCTCTACCCGGCGATGGAGGACTTCAAGGTCGACATCACGCTCGACCAGGGGGCGCACGCGCGGACGGTGACGATCCCCATCCCGCCGTTCACGCTGATCGGCGCCACCACCCGCCTGGGGCTGCTGACCGCGCCGATGCGCAGCCGCTTCGGCATCAACCAGCACCTGGAGTTCTACACCCCCGAGGCGCTGGGGACGATCCTCAAGGCCAACGTGAAGCTGCTGGCGCTGGAGGCGGACGGTCCGGCGCTGGCGGAGCTGGCCGGGCGCAGCCGCGGCACCCCCCGCATCGCCAACCGGCTGCTGCGCCGCGCCCGCGACTTCGCGGCGGTGGAGGGCAACGGCAAGCTGACGCTGGCGATGGTCCGCGCGGCGCTGGAGCTGGAGGGGATCGACCAGCGCGGGCTGGACGAGCAGGACCGCCAGTTCCTCCGCACGCTGATCGAGGTCTACGACGGCGGCCCGGTCGGCATCGAGGCGATCGCCGCGACGATGGGGGAGGAGCGCGACACGCTGGAGGACGTGATCGAGCCCTACCTGCTCCAGACCCGCCCCCCGATGGTCACCCGCACCCGCCAGGGCCGCCGCGCGACCAAGGGGGCCTACGAACACCTCAAGCTCAAGTGGCGCCCGCCCGCCCCCGCCCCCGCCCCCGCCCCCGCCCCCGCCCCCGCCCCCGCCCCCGCCACCAACGGCCCAACCATGTTCGACGGCGAAGCGGGCGACTGACCGCGGCCGCGCCCGCCGGCGGAGGGGCTTCAGCCGACGATCGCATGGGCCGCGCGCGGGCTCACCTGCCGCCCGTCGTCGCGCTTCGCTCGGGGGTGTGCCTCGCTCGGCGGTGCGCGGGCTCACCTGCCGCCCGTCGTCGCGCGGCTCGCTCGGGGGCGCGCCTTGTTGCCCACGCGCCTGGGGCGCCCGCGCGCCCGCCCGCGCGCCCGCTCGCGTTGGCGGCCTCGCCGCGCCCGCGTGCGGGGGAGTGCCCCGGCGGATCATTCACCGACCCGTTGCGCCGGGGGGGGACGCCGTGGTGGCGGGCGAGGCGCCGTTCAGGTCCTTCCCCCGCGCCGTTCCCCACTGCGCCAGCGGCGGCAGATCCCGCCGTTCCTGCTCGGTGAAGTGGCGCGGGTTGATCTTCTCGGTGATGCCGATCTTCCAGCTCCCGTAGCGCTCGGCCAACACCAGCGGGACGTACGTCTTCTTCGCCGTGGCGCTCGCCTCGGCCACGAGGACGGCAACCGCGATGCTCTTGTTGGTGCGCACCTCGACCGGGTTCACGCTCCCCCGGCGGGTCCACGCCGCGATCCTCGCCATGCGTTGTTCCAGCTCGTCGCTGTCCAGCGGCTCCAGTGAGACCTGCCGCAGCTCGCGCCACTGCGCGTCCTTGGCGCTGGCGAGCATGAACGCCATCGCCGCGTCCGGCGTGGCGAACTCGCGCGTGCGTGCGGCGGGGGCGGCGGGGGCGGTGGTGGGGGTGGTGGTGGCGGTCGTCGCCGGCGCCGTGGACGATGCGGCGGCGGCGGCGGCCGTGGCCGGCATGGCGTACGGGGAGAGCGCCGCCAGCTTCTCCGCGAGGCTAGGCTCCGTCGCCGCGGGCGCGCGCGCCGGCGCCCCCGCGGCCGGTCGAGATGCCGGCGCCGCCTGCGGGTCGGGGCTCGACCGCTCGCAGCCGCCAATCGCCAGGAGGAGCGGCGCCGCGGTCGCCACCAGCACCGTTACCACCCCGGTTGATCGGACCGCTCTGCCGCGCAACGGCGCCTCCCTCGTTGGAACGACCGGATAGTCTACCGGCCCGCGTCCCCGAGCGCGAAATCTCGTGAAGCGTGGGTGCCCGCGCACGACGGGGCTACCGCGCACGGCGGGGCTACCGCGCACGGCGGGGCTACCGCGCACGGCGGGGCTACCGCGCACGGCGGGGCTACCGCGCGGGCGGGGCTACCGCGCGGGCGGAGCTGCCGTGCGGGCGGATCTGCCGTGCCGGCGGGGCTATCGTGCCGGCGGAGCTGCCGCGCGGGTGGGGCGATCGCGGCCGGCGGGGCTATCGCGCGGGCGGGATCGGCTTGCCCTGCGGGTCGAGCTGCGGGCGGTCCATCCGCTGGTCCAGTTCCTCGACCATGGCCGCGCTGGTGACGTGCTCGAGCCGGCCGGCGGGGGCGTGGACGTGGTCGGCGGGGAGGTTCAGGTGCTTCTGGAGGAACCCCTCCCACAGGCGGTGCGAGCGGACCAGCCGGCGGGCGGCGTCGCGCCCGGCGGGCGTCAGGCGGTAGCCGCCCGCGGAGCGCTGCACCTGCCCGCGGCGGAGCAGGTCGCGGATCGCCACCGTGGCCGTCACCCGCCCGATCCCCTTCCCCTCGCGCAGCAGCCCGGCGGCGGCCGTGTACGGCTCGCCCCCGCCAGAAGCAACCGAGCCGCCCGCGCCCGCGCCAGAAGCGCCCGCGACAGAAGGGCCCGCGCCAGAAGGGCCCGCGCCAGAAGCGCCCGCGCCCGCGCCGGCAGGGGCACCCCGCGCCGCGCCGCTGCCGAGTTCCTCCAGCCGGTACATCAGCCCCAGCATGTCCTCGCGGACGATCCGCAGCGAGAGCATCGCGCGGTGGGCGATCTTGCTGATCGCGCCGTGCCGCGGCGCAAGCAGCAGCGCCAGCGTGAAGATGGCGCCGGCGACGACGGCCATCATCCCGGCGGTGCTGGTGTCGGGGAAGCCGAACCAGGTGGGGACGGTGATCGCCGCCACGTGCCCCAGCGCCGCCGATGCCGCGGCCAGCAGGAGGCTCAGGGCGATCATCAGCGACAGCCGGTCGGTCAGCAGGTACGCCGCCGCCGCCGGCACGATCAGCATCGCCACCACGAGGATGCTCCCGACGCTCTCGAACGCCGCGACGGTGGTGACGGCCGTCAGGGTCATCAGCAGGTAGTGCATCAGCGTGGCGTTGATGCCGAGGGTGGTCGCCAGCTCCGGGTCGAAGGAGCTGATCTTCAGCTCCTTGTAGAAGGCGATCACGAAGAGCAGGTCGAGCAGGAAAACGCACGCGAGGGTGACGACCGCGCGGGGGACCATGAAGCCGGCGACCGGGCGGACGTCGAGCGGCACCAGCTCGATCGCGCCGTAGAGGACGCAGCCGGGGTCGAGGTCCACGTGGCGCGCGGCGCGGACGATCAGGATCAGGCCGATCGCGAACAGCGCGGTGAAGACCACGCCCATCGACGCGCTCTCCTCGACCTTGCCGAAGCGGTTGATCCACTGCGTGAACAGCGCCGTCAGCACGCCGACGACGGCGGCGCCGATGAACATCGGCAGGCTGTCGCGGCTGCCGGTGACGAGGAAGGCGACCGCCAGCCCCGGCAGCACCGCGTGGCTGATGGCGTCGCCCATCATGCTCATCTTGCGCAGCACCAGGAAGCAGCCGATCAGCGCGCACGACATCGCGCACAGCGCCCCGGCGGCGACGATCCAGCCGTCGAGCGACCAGTGCCAGGAGAAGGCGAGCACGGGCGCGGCGGCCGCGGCGCGAACGAGGCTAAGCACCGGCCCCTCCCTTCGCCCCCGCACGGCTGCGCGCGGCGGCAGAGGTGGGCGCGGCGATCTCGCGCGGCGCGATCGCGTGCGGGCTGGGCGGCACGGGCGCGACGGGCGGGCCGGCATGCTCGCGGGCGACCAGCGCCTCGAGCTTGGCGACCATTTCGGCCCCCAGCACGTGCTCGATCTGGTCCGCGTCGCGGTCGACGTGGCTGGGGGCGATGTCGGCGAAGTTGATCAGGTACGCCTCCCACAGGCGGTGGTTGCGGACGGTGCGGGCGGCCTCCATCCAGCCGATGTCGGTCGCGCGGTAGGTCCCGTCGGCGCAGGCGTAGATCAACCCGTCGCGCTCCGCGCGGTCCAGCACGCGCCCCAGCCGCGGCGCCGACCACGCGCGCTCGCGGAGCAGGTGCGCGCGGGAGATGCCGGTGGTCAGGGGGTCGCTGCCGGTGCTCTCGGCCCACTCGTAGAGCTCGCGCAGCAGGTTCTGGCGGTTCACCGTCCGCGTCAGTTGCACCTGCCGCCGCCAGCGCGACATCACGCCGCGCGCGGGGCCGAAGAACATGCTGAAGAGGAACAGCGATGAGGCGACGACCACGATCACGGCGCCCGCCGGCAGTCGCGGCAGCAGCGCGCTCAGCGACGCGCCGAGGAAGCAACTGATCGCCCCGAGGCTGGCGGAGTCGATCACCATCATGTGCAGCCGGTTGGTCCAGAAGCGCGCCGCCGCCGCCGGGATGATCAGCAGCGCGATGATCAGGATGAGCCCGACCGCCTGCAGGCCGATGACGGTGACGGCGACGACCAAGGCCATCATCGCCAGGTCGAGCAGGAAGACCGGCCACCCCTCGCTGCGGGCGTAGCCGGCGTCGAAGCAGAGCAGGGCGAACTCCTTGAACAGCAGCCCGCAGACGACGGCGACGCCGGCGGCGGCGAAGGCGATCAGCTTGGCATCGCTGGAGAGCATCGAGGCGGTCTTGCCGTAGATGAACCCTTCCAGCCCGGCGGCGCTGCCGGTCCCCATCTTCTGGATCACCCCGAGCACCGCGACACCCGCGCCGAAGAAGACGCTGAGGACGATGCCCAGGGCGGCGTCCTCCTTCAGGCGGCTGAAGCTGCGGATCGCCAGCGCCGCCAGCACGCCCAGCACGCCCGTGACGACCGCGCCGGCAAGCAGGATCGGCAGCGATTTTCCCGAGCCGCCGGCGGCTGTGGCGATGATGAACGCCAGGCCGATGCCGGGCAGCGTCGCGTGGCTGAGCGCGTCGCCGAGCAGCGCCCGCTTGCGCAGCAGCATGAACGCCCCGATCGTCCCGGCGGCGAAGCCGAGCAGCGTGGTGCCGATCACGACGACGCGCGTGTTGTAGTCCAGCAGGAAGACCACGCGAAGCACCTCGTTGCGCGTGGGGACGCGGACCGACGTGTCGGTGATCGTGTCCGGCGCCGGTGCGACGGCGGCGCCCGTTGACCCGCAGGCGGTCAGCAGGAGCAGCGCGAAGGCGAAGATGTGGGTTCGACAGCACATCGTCATCACCGTCGCGCCATTGCTTGCGCCGCTTCGTCCAGCAGCGTCAGGCGCCCGCCGTAGGTCTTCTGGAGGTTCTCCTTGGTGAACACGTCCTCGGTCGGGCCGCTGGCGACGATGCGCATGTTCAGCAGGATCACGTGGTCGAAATACTCCGGCACGGTCTGGAGGTCGTGGTGCACCACCAGGCAGGTGCGCCCGGCGCTGCGGAGGTCGTGAAGGATGCGGACGATCGCTTTTTCCGTCGAGGCGTCGACGCCGGCGAAGGGCTCGTCCATGAAGTAGATCTGCGCGTCCTGCACCAGCGCGCGGGCGAGGAAGACGCGCTGCTGCTGCCCGCCGGAGAGCTGGCTGATCTGCCGTTTGGCGAAGTCGGCCATGCCGACGCGCTCCAGCGCCGCCAGCGCCGCCTGGCGGTGCTTTTTCGTCACGGGGCGGAACCACCCGATCTTACCGTAGCGGCCCATCGTCACAACGTCGAGCGCGCTGATGGGAAAGTCCCAGTCCACGCTCTCGCGCTGCGGCACGTAGCCGACGAGGTGCCGCTGCTTGCGGTACGGCTTGCCGTAGATCAGCACGCGTCCCGAGGCCTTGGGCATCAGGTCGAGCACCGCCTTGATCAGCGTGCTCTTGCCGGCGCCGTTGGGGCCGACGATGCCGATCAGCTTTCCCTCCGGCGCGTCGTAATCCACGTCCCAGAGCACCGGCTTGCGGTGGTAGGCGACCGTCATGTCGTGGATCGACAGCGGTGCGGTCCCGGGGTGCTCGTCGCCGGTGGCGACTCGCGTAACCGGGCGCGGGGTGATGTTGGCGGCGGTGGTCATGGGCACGTCCTTCACTTCGCGCTCAGCTTCCCGTGCAGCCCCTTTTCCGGAGCGTTGCCGCCCAGCGCCCGCGCGATGGTGGTGACGTTGTGGTCGACCATGCCGATGTAGGTTCCCTCATAGGTCCCGGTCGGGCCCATGGCGTCGGAGTAGAGCGAGCCGCCGACCCTGATCTGCTTCCCCCGCGCCGAGGCCCCGTCGATCAGGGCGCGGACATTCCGCTCCGCCACGCTTGACTCGACGAAGACTGCCTTCACGTCCCGGCTGACGATGAGGTTGACCAGCGCGTTGATGTCCTGGAGGCCGGCCTCGGACTCGGTCGAAATTCCCTGGATGCCCTTGACCTCGATGCCGTACTCGCGGCCGAAGTAGTTAAAGGCGTCGTGAGCGGTCACGAGGATGCGCGACTGCTGCGGGATCGACCCGATCACCTGGCGGGCGTAGGCATCGAGCTGCTTCAGCTCCTCCAGGTAGCGCGCCGCGTTCGCCTGGTACTGCGCCGCGCCGGCGGGGTCATGTTCCCCGAGGCTCTTCGCCGCCGCCTCGACCACCTTCATCCAGCCGGGGACGCTCATCCAGACGTGCGGGTCGGGATGCCCCTCGAACTCCGGCGGCTGGAGCAGGAACGATTTGTCGATCTGCTTGGCCAGCTCGAAGACCGGCTTTCCGCCGTCGCGCACCTTGTCGAAGCTGTCGATCATCTTCCCTTCGAGCATCAGCCCGGAGTACATGACGACGTCGGCCCCGAGCAGGGCGGCGACGTCGTTGCGCGTCGGCTTGTACAGGTGCGGGTCGACGCCGTCGCCGATGATGCCGGTGACGAACGCGCGGTCGCCGGCAACCTGCTTCACCACGTCGGTGATCATGCCGACGGTGGTGATGATCTTGTAGGGGCGCGTGCCATCCGCCGACGGAGCGGTGGTGCCCGCGGGGGCGGCGGGGCGGTCGCAGCCGGCGGCGGCGGCGGCGGCGGCGGCGGCGAGCAGCAGGAGAATCGTGGAGACGATCGTTTTCATGGCGGATCCTCACAGTCGCAGCGACAGCCCCAGGAACGCGCGGAAGTCGTCGGCCTTGTCGCTCAGCCCGAAGTAGACGCCGCCGTCGAGCTGCGCGTTGTCGCCCATGGCGTAAGTCAGCCCGCCGCCGACGAGGGCGATGTAGCCGGCGTCCAGTTCACGGCTGGCGATGCCGACGTACTCGACGTAGCCGTTGAGCCCCCCGACGATCGGGCGACCCAGCGCGGCGGTGTGGAGGAACGACAGGCCGTAGCTTTCATCGTCCGCGTCGCGCAGCACGTCGACTTCCGCCATCAGCCCCAGGCCGAACTCGTTAGGCAGATCGATGGCTAGCGGGACGATGACCCCGCCCTCGAGGTGGTCGGTCCCGCCGAGGTCACCGCTGGCTGTCGGGAGCTGCACGTAAGGCATGACGGCCAGCGCGGTTTCGCCGCCGTCGTTGCCCCAGACGTTCAGCTTGGCGCGGACCTGCATGTTGCCCAAGCCGTTGTTCACCGACCGCCCGCCGGCCTCGTCGCGCACGCGCTGGTAGACGTACGGCTCGAGCACGAACTGGAGGTCGAGGTTGTTGAGCAGCCCGACCTTGAGGTTCGACGGCAGGATGACGAACTCGTCCAGTTCCGCGCCCCCGGAATTGTCGTGGATGTACTCGACGAGGCTCAGCTCCACCTGGAAGTGCCCGGCGTCGACGGTGTGCGGACTCTCGGTCACGTCGGGGCGATCGGTGGAAAGCTCGCGCATGCGGTCGCGCGGGGTGGGGTTGAACAGGTGGTACTGCGACTTGTCGCCGCTCCCCGAGCCCGGCGCCGTCGCCGCGGTCGCGACCTGCGGTGCAGCGGCGATCAGGGCAACCAGGCACGCGAGACCGCGAGCGGACGCGGAACTAAACCGGCGCGTGACAGCGTCGCGCCGCCCTTCGATCCTCCGCGCGCTTCTGACCCCGTCCCGTGCCCGCATCACCGCTCCTTTTTGAGTAATCAAAATTCATGGTACGATTGGACGAACAATTGTCAAGGTGTTACCCTCATTTTGTGGCAACGAGCACCGTCGAGAATTACCTCAAGACGCTTTACGCCGAGCAGCAGCGCGCGGGCGGGGGGCTGGTGGCGATGGGGGCGGTCGCCGCCGCCATGCGCGTGGCGCCCGGCACCGCCACGGCGATGGTGAAGGCGCTGGCGGAGAGCGACCTGGTCGAGTACGAGCCGCGAGGCGGGGTGCGGCTGACGGGCAAGGGGGAGAAGCTCGCGCTGCACGTGCTCCGCCGGCACCGCCTGGTCGAACTGTTCCTCGTCGAGGTGCTGGGGCTGGATTGGTCGGAGGTGGACGAGGAGGCCGAGGAGCTGGAGCACGCGATCTCGGACAAGGTGCTGTCCAAGATCGACGACCTGCTCGGCCACCCGGAGGTCGACCCGCACGGCGACCCGATCCCGACGGCGAAGGGAAAGGTCACGCACCGCTCGCTCATGAGCCTGGCCGAGTGCGAGCTGGGTCGCGCGGTGCGCGTGGCGCGGGTGATCGACCAGAACCCGCAGTTCCTGCAATTCGTCGATCGCCACAGCCTGCGCCCGGGGACGGAGGTCGTCGTGCGCAGCCGCGACGACGTCGCCGACGCCGTCGCCGTCCACCCGCGCAACCAGCCGTCGCTCACGTTGGGCACCAAGGCTGCGGCGAAGATCCTGGTGGAGGCGGTGTAGCGCGCGCGCCCCGGCGCGTTGCTGCTATCGGAGCCTGCCACTGCCACCGTCGACCCCCACTTGAGTTGTCCCCCAGTTGCACCGGCTCCCGCGCCGCCCGAAAGTGTCGGGCCATGAAGACCGTCGAACTCGACCCAAACCTGTTCATCGAGAACCGCCGCCGCCTCGTCGAAAGGCTGGAGCCCAACGCGCTGGTCGTGGTCAATGCCAACGACGTGATGCCCACCAACGCCGACGGCACGATGGGCTTCCACCAGAACGCCGACCTGTTCTACCTCACGGGCGTGAACCAGGAAGAGACGATCCTGCTGCTGGCGCCGCAGGCGGCGGAGCCGAAGCACCGCGAAATGCTGTTCGTCCGCGAGACCAGCGAGCACCTCGCCATCTGGGAGGGGCGCAAGCTGACCAAGGAGCAGGCGGCGAACGTGTCGGGCATCAAGAGCGTACGGTGGACGTCGGAGTTTCCGGGGCTGCTGGGCGCGTTGATGCTGGAGGCGGAGAACGTCTACCTCAACACCAATGAGCACTCGCGCGCGACGGCGGACGTGGAGACGCGCGACCAGCGGTTCATCCGCGACGTGCAGCGCCGCTACCCGCTGCACCGCTACCACCGCCTGGCCCGGCTGATGCACGGGCTACGCGCGGTGAAGTCGCCGGCGGAGGTAGAGGCGATCCGCCACGCGTCGCGCATCACCGCCGACGGCTTTCGGCGCGTGCTGAAGTTCGTCCGCCCAGGGGTGAACGAGGCGGAGGTGGAGGCGGAGTTCGCGCATGAGTTCATCCGCCGGCGGGCGAGCTTCGCCTACCAGCCCATCATCGCCGCCGGCGAGAACAACAACGTCCTGCACTACGTGACCAACGATCAGCCGTGCAAGGACGGCCAACTCCTGCTGCTCGACGTGGCGGCGGGGTACGGCAATTACATGTCGGACCTGACGCGCACGATCCCCGTCAACGGGCGGTTCAGCAAGCGGCAGCGGCAGGTTTACGACGCGGTGCTGCGCGTGTTCCGTGCCGTGACGGCGGAGGTCCGCCCAGGCGCCAAGCTGCCAGAGCTGCGCAAGACGACCGAGTCGCTGATCGAGAGGGAACTGCTCGGCATCGGCCTGCTCAAGCGGTCGCAGGTCAAGAAGCAGGACCCGGACAACCCCGCGCTGCGCAAGTACTTTATGCACGGCGTGGCCCACCCGATCGGGCTGGACGTCCACGACGTCGGGTTCACCCAGCGGCCGATCGAGGCGGGATGGGTGATCACGATCGAGCCCGGGATTTACATTCGCGAGGAAAATTTCGGCGTCCGCCTGGAGAACACCGTGCTGGTGACGGACGACGGCGTCGAGGACCTGATGGCCGACGTGCCGATCGAGGCGGAGGAGATCGAAGAGATCATGTTCCGCCGCGGGCGAGGCGACGGCGGCGGCGGGGGAAGGAAGCGTCCATCTCGCGCGGGTTCGGCGCGGCGGCCCTAGTCGGTTACGCCGAGGATGACGCCTCTCCCTGTTCGCGCAGCGCCACCGGTCGGTCGTCGTGCCGGGCCTCCCGGGCCATGCGCTCGGCGGCTTCCAACTGCGGGTCCGGCGTGCGAAAAAAGACGCCGATCGCAAGCACCACCAGTGCCCCGATCAACGCGAACCAGGTGAACGCCACCTTCGGGAGCCAAGCCGGCCGCACGTAGACGATGCCGGAGCCGGCCATCTGACCCCACAGGTTCGCCGCGTAGACGTGCAACTCGCCCAGCACGATCGTCACCACCAGGCCGCAGGTGATGGCGATCATGTTCCCGACGTCGGAGCCGCGCCGGCGGGTGAACATGCCCAGCAGGAAGACCCCGAGCATCGGCCCGAGGATGAACCCTGCGATGCCCAGGACGACCGGGATGATGCGCACGTTTGGGTCGGTCACCTTCGCGTAGGCGAACGCGGCGGCGATGAGGATCATCAGCACCGCGAAGACCGCGGTGAACCACCGGGCGGCGGCGACGTGGTGCCGTTCGTCGCGGTGCCGCGCGAAGTAGGGGATGTACCAGTCGTTGGTCGCGCTGGTCGCCAGCGCGTTGAGCGCCGCCGATAAAGATCCCATCGCCGTCGCGAACACGCCCGCCAGCACCAGCCCGCGCATGCCGGTCGGCAGGACGTTGAGGATGTAGCTGCCGAAGACGTCGCTGTTGACCGGCTTGCCCCTGGCGTCGAGCGGGAGGAACTGCGGGTGTTGCTGGTAGTAGACGATCAGCAGCACGCCGATGAACGTGAAGGTCGCGAAGATCGGCAGGTCCATCACCGCCGCGGTGATCAGCGAGCGGCGGCTCTTCCTGTACGTCTCAGCCGTCAGCAGCCGCTGGACCATGTCCTGGTCGGTGCCGAAGGCGGCGACGTTCAGCGCGGCGTTGGCGACGACGGCGGACAGCAGCGTGTACGGGCTGGCGAGCGTGAGCTTCGCCCACTCCCACGCGGTCATCTCGGTCACGCCGCTGCTCGCCTTCCACTTGGCGACCAGCGACGGCTCCCAGCCGAAGATGAAGTACCCCTCGCCGCGCGTCATCTCCGGCACCGCCGCGCCTACGGCGCGCAGGCCGTCGAGCAGGTTCCAACTGTCGCCGCCCACGTGGTAGAGCAGCGTGCCGATCGCGAGCAGGGCGGTGCCGAACATGAGCGACGCCTGGATGACGTCCGTCCAGATGACCGCCTTGATCCCGCCGATCGCGGTGTAAAGGCACGTGAGCAGGGTGAGCAGCACGATGGCGATGACGTAGGGCCGCACGTCGGCCACGACGGTGAAGCCGACGTTCTCCCGCCCGCTGGCGAGCAGTTGCCACGCGAGCACCATGACCAGCGACGGCACGAACAGCCGCGTCCCCGACGCGAGCGTGCGCATGAAGAGGAACAGCGCCGAGACGTAGTTCTTGCTCGCCGGCCCGAAGCGGATGCCGAGGTAGTCGTAAACGGTATAAACCTTGTATTGGTAGTACGGCTTGAGGAAGAAGTAGCCGACCATCACGCGTCCGAGGATCAGGCCGACGACGATCTGCGCGTAGGCGAGGCTGCGCATGGCGAACCCCTCGCCGGGTGTGCCAAGGTAGGTAGCGGCACTGGTTTCGGCGGCGATGATGGAAGCCATCACCGCCCACCACGGCACGCGCCGCCCGCCGAGCGCGAAGTCGTGCAGGGAACTCTCCCGCCGGCCCATGGACAGGCCGATGAAGATGATCCCCACGAAGTAGACCAGGATGATCAGCCCGTCGATGAGCAGCGCCATGCGGGCGGCTGTTATATCCCAAAGTTGGGGCGGTTGAGTGGAACGGTTAACATGCGCGCCCCGCGCCGCGGCCCCCGGGGGCCGCCGAGAGCGGCGGGAACAGAGAGAGGCCAACACGTGACCACCCCCTCGTCCCCCAATCCCGCCACGCCCCTGAACCCCGACCCCGCCGACACCCCGCTCCCCAACGACCGCGGGCCGGAACTGAACCGCGTGCCCGCCCAGGGGTTGGGCGGCGCCGACGGCGCTCGGCCGGTCGGCGATGCCACCCCCGCGGCAACCACGATCAACCCCTGGCTCTTCGTCCCGGTCCTCTACTTCATGCAGTTCCTGCCCAACGGCATGGTGACGTCGATGTTCGGCGCCACTTACAAAAGCCTCGGGATCGACAACGTCAGCATCGCGACATGGACCGGCCTGGCCGCGCTGCCGTGGTCGTTCAAGATGTTCTGGGGGCCGCTGGTTGACCTGAACTTCACCAAGCGGCGGTGGACGGTCACGATGCAGGTGCTGCTCAGCGTCACCTTCCTCGTCACCGCCGGCGCCATCACCACGTCCAACTTTTTCGCGATCACCGTGGCAATGATGTTCGCGATGGCGACGCTGTCGGCGACGCACGACATCGCGTGCGACGGGCTGTACCTCATGTCGCTGGACAAGAAGCGGCAGGCGGCGTTCAGCGGCGTGATGGCGATGTTCTCGCGGTTGGGGCGGCTGTTCGTCGATGGAGTCCTGCTGGTGCTGGCGGGGCGACTCGCCAACGCCGGGATGCAGGCGCAGAACGCCTGGATGGTCGCATTGGCGATCGCCGCCATGCTGTACGCGGCCGGCACGATCTGGAACTTCTTCATGCTCCCGCGCCCCGCGGCGGACGTGCCGGTGGCGGACGTCGCGCCCGGCGAGCGAACCAACAACGTCTGGCGCACGCTCACCATCGTCGCCGCCGGCGTGGTCGCCTACTTCGCCGCCAGCGCGATCGTCGAGCTGATCGGCTACGGCGTCTTCCGCAACCTGTACGCGGCGACCTACGACGCCGCCATGTCGCTCGCCGACCCGGCCGCGCGAAAGGCAGCGATGGAAGCGCTGGCCAAGCCAAAGGTTCCGGTTACCTGGCACATGACCGCCGGCGAGCTGCGCACGCAGCTTTCCATCCTGGGGAGCTGCGCCGCGCTGCTGCCGTTCCTGTGGCTGCTCATCCGCCGACAGGTGAGCGGCACGCCGATGGGTGATGCCTTCGTCAGCTACTTCCGCCAGCCCGGCTTCCGCTGGATCCTCTGCTTCATCGTCTTCTATCGCTTCGGCGAGGCGATGATCTTCGCGATGGCGGCGCTGTTCATCCTCGACAAGCCCGAGGCGGGCGGCATGGGGGTCACACTCGACCAGCTCGGCGTGATCAAGGCAATGGCGCAGGCGGGCGGGCTGATCCTGGGCGGGCTGCTCGGCGGATGGTGGATCTCGCGCGTCGGGCTCCGCCGCGCCTTTTGGCCCTTGGTATTCTGCATGCACGTCCCCAACGTGCTGTACGTCTGGGCTGCGTACGAGCTCCCCCGGCCGATCTGGCTCTACCCGGTGGTGTTCCTCGAGGCCTTTGGTTACGGCGTCGGCTTCGCCGGGTACTTCGTCTACCTGATGCACGTGGCGCAGCGGGGCCGGTTCGTGACCAGCCATTACGCCATCGGGACCGGCCTTGGCGCCCTGTTCATTACCTTCGCAACCATCCTGGCCGGAATCGTCCAGTCAGTGTTTGGATATAAGGGCGTTTTCGTCACAGCGTGCATTTTGACCATTCCAGGCACCTTAACCTTGCTGTTTATCCCCATGGACGAGGAGGAGACAAAAAAGGTAAAAGCTGCTGGGGACGGGCATTAGGGAAAACTCTTCAAAACATATGATTGCGTTTCGGGCGGCAGATAGGTTAACGTTCGCTGTTATATGAGAGACAGCAGCGAGCACTTGGCCGCTCGGATGGTCGGCATCGGCTTCGGCGGGACCTCGCCGAGCGCTGACGCGCGCGACCTGCTGCGTCGCGGGGTGCGCAACGTCATCTTCTTCGCGCGCAACGTTGAATCGCCGCAGCAGTTCTTCGAGCTCACCGCCACGGTCAAGTCCGCCGTCGCCGGGCCGCTGATGACCAGCGTCGACCAGGAGGGCGGGCGGGTGCTCCGCCTGCGCGAGCCGTTCACCCTTGTGCCGTCGATGCGGCAGGTGGGGCAGGCGGCGGACGACAACCTCGCCTACGCCGTCGGCCGCATCCTCGCCCGCGAGCTGCGCGCGGTGAACCTCGACATGAACCTCGCGCCGGTGCTCGACGTCGACACCAACCCGAGCAACCCGGTGATCAGCTCGCGCTCCTTCGGCGGGTCGCCGCAACTGGTGGCGCGGCTGGGCGCGTCCCTTGTGCGTGGGTTGCAGGACCACGGCGTCGGCTCCTGCGCCAAGCACTTTCCCGGGCACGGCGACACGAACAAGGACAGCCACCACGAGCTGCCGGTGTTGCCGAGGCACGACCTCGAGCGCATGTTTAAGGTCGAGCTGCCGCCGTTCATCGCCGCGGTGGACGCGGGCGTGGCGGCGGTGATGACCGCTCACGTGATCTACCCGCACCTCGACGAGCTGCCCGGCACGCTCAGCCGCACCATCATCAACGGCTTGCTCCGCCAGCGGCTGGGGTTCCGCGGGCTGGTGATGACCGACGACATGCAGATGAAGGCGATCGCGGACCATTACGGTTTCGACGAGGCGATCGTCCTCGCCGCCAACGCGGGCGTCGACCTGCTCTGGATCTGCCACAGCCCCGACCTTCAGAACCGCGCCATCGACGTGCTGATCCGCGCGGTGGAGTCGGGGAAGCTCTCGCGGCAGCGGCTGGAGGAATCCGCCCGCCGGCTCGACGTGGTCATGAACCAATACGTCAATCCGCCCGCCGCCAAGCTGGACCTGTCGGCCATCGGCGCGCCCGAGCACCAGGTGATTGCCGACCGCATCGAGCAACTGGCCGGCATCACGATCGGGATCGAGACCGAGGATCCGACCGAAAGCTTCGTCCGCCAACAGCAGACGTGAAGCTGGCCAACGTGTAACGCTTATCAGAGCGGCCGCGCGCGAGGGGGCGCGGCCGCAGCTTTTGGTAGCGTGCTCTGGCACACCTGTTGCACTTCTCAGGGCAACTCGCGGCGGACCGGCTGCCGCAACCGTTCCTCTCGCCCCGGCGCGCACGCGCGTGCGTCGCGGCCGAACAAGGAGATCGCCATGCGTTACATCCTGATGGTGTTGCTGCTGGGTATGTTCGCCGTCACCAACATGGCCTGCGAGGCCGATGGCAAGGTCGGCGACGACGGCGCCAAGCTGAAGGTCGACGTGGACGACTAGTCGGCACGCCCCACAAGAGAAGAGCACCAGGACCGACCCGCGCGAGCAGCCCTTCGCGCGGGTCGGTTCATTTTACCATCCGCGTCCGCTGGCGGCGCAGTTGGTTCAGAGCGCATAGAACCACCGGCTTACACATCTCTCACTGCTCTGGCGCGCGGGTCGCGACGGTGGGCGGATACCCTTCGCGCGCGCAGATGGTAGCATTCCCGGCTGCATGAGCATGAGCGACGAGATGTTGGTGTTCAGCGGGTCCGCCAGCACCGGCCTCGGGACGCGCATCTGCGCCCACCTGGGGCTCCCGTGCGGCAAGGGGGAGGTCATCCGCTACGCCGACGGGAACCTCTTCGTCCGCGTCCTGGAGAACGTGCGCGGGCGGCACGTTTACCTCGTGCAGTCGACCGCCTACCCCGCCAACGACAACTTCATGGAGCTGCTGTTCTGGATCGACGCGTTCAAGCGCGCCAGCAGCCTGTCGGTGACGGCCGTCGTGCCGTACTTCAGCTATCAGAAGGGGGACAAGAAGGACGAGCCGCGCGTGTCGATCCGCGCCCGCGTCTGCGCCGACGCGCTGGAGGCGGCGGGCGCCAGCCGGATCGTGACGCTCGATTTACACGCGCCACAGATCCAGGGGTTCTTCAAGATCCCGGTCGATGACCTCTATGCGCTGCCGGCGATCGTCGGGGAGCTGCGCGAGATGCAACTGGCCGATGGCAACGTCGTGGTCGTCTCGCCGGACGTCGGCTTCGCCAAAAAGGCCCGTCGATACGCGCAAGCGCTGGGCGCGCCGCTGGCAATCGCCGACAAGCAGCGGCTCGACCTCGCCGGCGCGATGACCATCAACGAGATCATCGGCGACGTCGCCGGCAAGACTGCCGTCATCGTCGATGACTTCACCATCAGCGGCGGCACGCTGGTGGAGGTCGCGGCGGCGCTGGCGGAGCGGGGCGCCCGGGCCATCTACGCCGCCATCAGCCACGGCGTCTTCACCGACGAGGCAATGCGCCGCCTGGACGAGAGCGCCATCCGCAAGCTGCTCGTCACGGATTCGATCGAGACCCAGCCGGTCAAGCTGTCGAGGAAGGTGCAGGTGGTGAGCGTCGCGCCGCTGCTGGCCGAGGCCATCCGCCGCATTCACGGCCGCGAGAGCATCAGCGTGTTGTTCGAGTCGTAAGGACGTGCGTAACCCTGCCGCACTGAGGTTCCGTTACCCTACGGCCGTCGCGCGCTGAGAGCGTTCCTCGTCCGACTCACAGGTCCACGCCTTTGCCCAACTGTGTCGCCGCGGGCGCGGTTGTGGGTCGCGAGGTTGGCTTGAAGCCTTCGTCGCGCATCTGCTCGCGGATCTTGGTGAACTGCTGCTCGGTCTTGTGCCGGACGTACTCGCGCAGGTCCGGCGGGACCTGCGACTCGCGCAGGATCACCTGCACGCCGTTGTCCAGCGTTAGCAGCCCGATGGTCGGCTCGCGCGCAGCCGTGCCCGCCTGCTGCGGGTTCCAGATGTAGACGCCGTTGTTGTTCACGCTCCACGCCAGTCCGGTGTAGCCGGCGATGCTCTCCAGCGCCTGCTGCACGGGGGCGTTGTCCAGCACCAGCTTGATCACGCGCGAGTCCTGGGCGATCCGCTGCACCGCGCCCGGCTCGATCACGAACGGCACGCCGCTACGCGTTTGAAGCTCCGCCAGCACCTGCGACACGTCCACGCCGTTGAACCGCACGGTGATCGCGCGGGCCAACTGGTCGCGCATGTGATCGACCTTCGGGCGGACGACCAGCGTCTGCCCCCACGGGTACCAGGTCGCCTCGGTGGAGCTCGGAATCGCCTCCAGCGCCTGGAGCAGCATGGCGTTGCGGGCGACGGGCACCTGGAGCGAGCCCGCGTCGTCGCCAAAGGCGCGGTTCTCCACAGCGAACGGGCTCTTGGCCGCCTCCAGCTTGGCGTCCACGCTGGCGAGCAGTTGCCTGACCGGGACGCGGTCCGCCTGTGCCTCCAGCGGCGTGCGCGAGAGCAGGTCGAGCACGGCCAGCTCGTCCACGTTCGCCCGCCGCCCGAGCCGGCGCAGCGCCGGCAGCGGCTGGAGCTCGACCGCCTCGTCCTTCAGCTCGAAGGTCAGCCCCAGTTTGCGCGTGATCGCCTGGAGGGCGCCGCGCAGGGTTTGGTTTTCGATCTTGGCGTTGATGGTGGTCTGCTCGCCCCAGGGGAGCAGTTGCCAGACCTGCGGATCGACGTCGATGCGCACGCCGGTCTCGTTGGCGATGGTCTGGGTCGCCTGCGGGATCGTCTGGTTGGCGATGTTGAGCTTGACCTGCTTGTCCAGCGCCTCGTTGATCAGGGCCGATGAGCTTTGGGCAATCGCCGGAAGCGAGGCGGCCGCCAGGAGGAACAGGAATGCGCAGGCTGCGATCAGCGTTGGACGGCGACGCATCGGAGGCTCCAGGATGTGTGTGCGAGGTTGAGCGACGTCAGTACGGCAGCGAGGGGACATCTTGCCGGCCGGAGCCGCCGCTGGCAATCACCACGCGCGGGGCGCGGTAGACGATGGTCTCGGCGGCGCCGTAATGCATCTGCTTGGCGAGGGGGGTGGCATCGATGGTGATCTCCGCCACGGCAGGGCCAGCGGCGGCCTCGGGAGCGGGGCCGGTGATGTCAATGATCGCCACTGCCGTCGGCAGGGCGGTCTGCGCCTGCGAGTTGACCACCACGGAATCGACCGGCGCGTCCTGCCGCGTTCCGCGGTCCCGCGAAAGGATCGCGAAGGTGCCGACGGCCACGAGCACCATCGCCGCGATCGCGGCGCTGGTGCGTACGCCGGTGCGAGCCCACCAGCCGGAGAAGGCGAGCGTCCGCGGCGACGCCGGCGCGACATCGTTCTCGGCCGCGACGGCATCCGATAGATGCGCCGCAAGCCGATCCCAGTTCATCGCCGGCACCGACATTTCGCGCTTCAGGGCGGCGTCGACCGAACGGTACTCCGCGAGCAGCTCCCGCGCCCCAACGTCCGAGGCCAGCACCGCCTCCAGCGCAGCCACCTCCGCCGCCGGCAGCGTGCCGTCGGCGTACTGGCTGACCTGAAATTCAAGCTGCTCGTTCAACATCAGAGGGTCTTCCAACGATCGGGCCTAGCGGTCACAAGTGCTCTTTCAGGATCTCCTTCAGCTTCTTCCTACCCTGAAACACGTGCCATTTCACTGCTTCTACGCTGCAATTGAGCGCTTCGGCCACCTGTTTTTGCGGCATCTCGTCGATGGTGAACATCACGATCGCCAGCCGCTGCTTTTCCGGAAGCTGCGCCAGGGCCTCCTTGAGCTTGGCCCCCAGCTCTTTGCCTTCCAGCCCGCGGACAGGGTCGGCCGAGCTGGACATCCACTCGCTGCCGCCGCCGTGCGCCTCGGTGGTCTCGCCGGTCTGCGGGCCGAGCACTTCCGCCAAGGGGACAGACTGGCGCGTCTTTCGGCTCCGCCGGTAGTTCAGCGACAAGTTCGACACGATCCGCATCAGCCAGCCGCCGAAGGCTTCGGGCTTCTGCAACGTGCCCAAGCTCGTGAAAGCCTTGAGAAACGCGTCCTGCGTGACTTCCAGCGAGTCCTGGCTGTTGCCCAACAGCCGGTAGGAAACCGCGACGGCTTGCCGCTGGTACCGCCGGATCAACTCGTCGAAGGCTCGGCGCTTCCCCGCCAAGACGTCCTGCACGAGTTGCCCGTCCGATGGACCCGTCGGGGCTGCATCCTGGCTGGGATCGCTCGCCGGCGGTTCCATAGGATTGGACACTCTAATCGCGGCCGGGTTAGAGGGTTGGGGCAATTTCCCACCCGGCGCGGGAAAAACAGCCGCCGCCCGCGCCGGCGGGGCGGGAGTGGCCGCAAACGGTTGTCGCGGCTTATCTTATCGGACGTCCGCGAGCAGCTCTCGGCAATAGGCGCTGACGGCGGCAACGATCGCGTCGGCGCCCTTGTCCGCGTTCTGCTTCATCCGCCGGACCACCGCGCTCCCGACGATCGCCCCGTCCGCCACCCCCGCAAGCTGGGCCACGTGCTGGGCGGTGGAAATGCCGAACCCGACGCAAACGGGGCGGTCGGTCAGCGACTTCATCCCCTGCACGCCCGCCGCCAGGTCCGGCGGAAGCTGGTTCCGCTCGCCGGTGATTCCCGCGACCGAAAGATAGTAAACGAAGCCGCTCGAGAGCCGGGCGATCTCCTTCCGGCGGTCCGGCTGGGTGGTGGGGGCCACCAGCAGGATGGTCTCCAGCCCCGCCGACCGCACCTTCTGCACGACCGCCTCCGCTTCCGGCGGCGGCAGGTCGGGCAGGATCAGGCCATCAAAGCCCGACTCCTTCATCGTGGCCGTGAACCGCTCCAGCCCGTACTTGTACGCGACGCTGTAGCTCACCATCGCGACCAGCGGGATGCCCACCGACGGGCGGGCGCCGCGCATGGTCGCGAACACCTCGGCCAGCTTCAGCTTCTTCTCCAGCGCACGGGTGAAGGCTTCCTGGATGATCGGTCCGTCGGCGATGGGATCGGAAAACGGGATGCCCACCTCGATGCAGCTCGCCCCCGCCTGCTCCAGCGCGGGCAGCAGCTTGGCGGTGGTCTCCAGGTCCGGGTAGCCGGCGGGGACGAAGGGCATCAGTGCGATCTGACGCTTGCCGCGCAACTGCGCGAACGTGTCGGCGATCGAGCGACGGGCGGCGGGTGCGTTTGCGGTCACTGTGGGCATGAAAAGTCCTGTGTCGCCGCGATGATAAGAGCGGCGGGGGGTGAATCAAGCGCGGTGGCGTGCCGGCGCCGGCCGTCAGGGGCGCGGGTGACCGCGCTGTCGTCCGCAGCCGACCGTGCGTCGCCCGCGCCCCCTGCGCCATCGCCCGCTCGCGCTGTGAAGATGGATCGGCGGTGCGTATCGTGGCGCGGATGCAGGACGCCAAGGCGACGTTCATCCCCGGGCTGGTCTCAATCACGTTCCGAAAGCTCTCCCCCGAGCAAATCGTGGAACGCGCGCGGGCGGTCAGGCTCCAATCGATCGAGTGGGGCGGCGACGTCCACGTGCCGCACGGTGACCTTGACCGCGCCCGGCAGGTCGCAAAGCTGACGCGCGATGCCGGCCTCGCCGTCGCCGCTTACGGCTCGTACTACCGCGCCGGCGGCAGCGAGCTCGAAGGTTTGCCCTTCCAACGCGTGCTGGCGACGGCCGTGGAACTGGGCGCGCCCACGATCCGCGTGTGGGCGGGGAAGAAAGGCTCACGCGACGCGACCGGCCCGGACCGTGCTGCGATCGCCGATGATCTCAAGCGCATCGCGGATCTCGCCGGCGGCGCGAAGGTGACCGTCTCGCTCGAGCATCACGAGGGAACGCTAACCGACGCGATCGATTCCCACCGCGCCCTGCTGGATGCCGCGCCGCAGGTGAAGACGCTTTGGCAGCCGCCGCACGAGGAATCGGTCGAGCACAACCTCGCCAGCCTTCGCGCGGTGCTGGACCGCCTGACCAACGTGCACGTCTTCCACTGGGATCCGCGCACCAAGGAAAAGCACCCGCTCCGCAACGGCGCCGCGAAGTGGCGGCAGTACCTCGACGTCATCCGCACCCATGGGGGAACGCGTCACGTGCTGCTGGAATTCCTGCGGAACGACGATCCGGAACAATTGCCGGAGGACGCCGCGACGCTGGTGCAGTGGATCGCGGAAGCGAAGTAGTTCGGGTCCCTTTCCGCAAGTCACTTGGCGATCAGCCGCGCCACCTCCTGGCAGTCCTTGTCGCCGCGGCCGGAGCAGTTGACCAGGAGGATCTGGTCCTTGCCCATCGTCTGAGCGGTCTTGGCGGCCTGGGCGAAGGCGTGGGCGCTTTCGAGCGCGGGAATGATGCCCTCCGATTGGGCCACGACCTGGAACGCTTCGAGCGCTTCCTCGTCCGTAATAGGGACGTAATCAACCCGCCCGGCATCCTTCCAGAAGGAATGTTCGGGGCCGACGCCGGGATAATCGAGGCCGGCGCTGACGGAGTGGACGTCGGCGGTCTGGCCGTCCTCGTCTTGCAGTACGTAGCTGAGCGACCCGTGGAGCACGCCCGGTTTCCCCTGCGAGAGCGACGCGGCGTGCTGCCCCAGCGCGCTGCCGCGCCCGCCGGCTTCCACGCCGATCATCTTGACGTTCTTGTCATCGACAAACGGGTAGAAGATCCCGGCCGCGTTGGAACCGCCGCCGACGCAGGCAATGACCGCGTCGGGCAGCCGTCCCTCGATCTCCAGGCACTGCGCCCGCGCCTCGCGGCCGATGCACGCCTGGAAGTCGCGCACCATCGCGGGGAACGGGTGCGGGCCGGCCACGGTGCCGATGATGTAGTGGGTGGTATCGACGCTGCCCATCCAGTCGCGCATCGCCTCGTTCAGCGCGTCCTTCAGGGTCTTCAGACCGCTGTGCACCTCGACCACGCTCGCGCCCATGAGCTTCATGCGGAAGACGTTGAGGTTCTGCCGGCGGACGTCCTCGGCGCCCATGTAGACGTCGGTCTTGAGGTCGAACAGCGCGCCGACGGTCGCCGTCGCCACGCCGTGCTGACCGGCGCCGGTCTCCGCGATGATGCGCTTCTTGCCCATTCGCCTCGTCAGCAGAGCCTGCCCGATGCAGTTGTTGATCTTGTGGGCGCCGGTGTGGTTCAGGTCCTCGCGCTTCAGGTAAATCTTCGGCCCGCCCCACTTCTCGGTCAGTCGCTTGGCGAAGTAAAGCCGCGACGGCCGGCCGACGAACTCGCGCAGGTAGTACTCGAACTCCTCGCGGAACGAGGGGTCGTCCTTCGCCTTGGCGTACTCCGCATCGAGTTGCTGGAGCGCGGCGACGAGGGTCTCGGGGACGAACGTCCCGCCGTACGGGCCGAAGTGGCCCAGGGCATCCGGGACGTTTGCGAGCGACGACGGGACGGCGGCGGTGGTCATGAGGGGTATCGTAGGGAAGCGGGCGTACGAATAGAACAGCGACGCAGGCTTGGCGCGTAACATCCGTCCTGCAATAGCGGCACTCGGGCGGAAGACGGCGGAACATTTCCGCTCTTACGTGCGTTGGCGGGGCGGCAGCGTAGGCTACCTCACGCAGTGGTCGGCGGGTGTTCCAGCGTGTCCTCGACCTCTTCGGGGTTCTCCGGCTGATCCGCTTCGTGTTGCCACCGGCGGCTGGTCCAGTAGCCGAGCAGGGAGCCGGCGGTGCCGATGGCGGCGTAGTCCAGCGGGAGCGGCCGGGCCAGCGCGGGGGCGTAGCCGCCGACCTGTCCGCCCGGCAGGCGGTTGCCGCCGGACCACGCCAGCGCGTAACCCAGCACCGCGACGATCATGGGCGCCATCCAGAACCAGATGCTCGGGCGCGCGGGGAACAGGCTGTGCGCGCCGAGCGCCCCGAGCAGCGACGCGATCGCGACGGCCCACACCACCTGCGCCTTGTCGTCGGTCGGCGCCAGAACGGCCAGCAGCAGGATCATGATCACGACCTGCGTTGCGGTCGCCATCGCCCCCTGCGCGGGAATGGCGTCCACGTCGGTATCGCCGACGTGTTCCTGCTCCAGCAGCCCGCGGTCGCGGAGCAGGCCGAGCGCCAGCCAGCCGGCGAAGACGAAGGCGAACAGCGTCAGCGTTTCGAAGATCAGCCGCAGGAAGACGCCGTCGCCGGGCGAGTACATCAACACGTATCGCATCGGCCCCCCGCGCGCGGAGAGCGCCAGCATGCCCAGCGCCGCGCAAAAGAGCCCGCCCTCGAAGTGGACCAGTCCCGCGAACAGGCTGGTGAGCACGACGCACCCCAGCAGCACCACCGCCGCCACCAGCAGCGCCAGCGCCGGCGCGGGCTGGCCGGTCAGGCTAGCCTGGTAGTCGCGGTACCACGGGATCGAGAACAGCGAAGCGACGCCGGCGAAGATCCAGTACGACGCCACCGCGCCCGTGAAGAGCAGGATGCGGTCGCGCAGGCTGTACGCGCTCCAGACCTTGGCCGCGCCCTCGGCGGCGGTGCTCGCGATTGCTCGGGTCATGTCACCTCTATCGCCAGGACACGGGTGGGCAGTCTAGCCAGCGCTCGCCGCCGGTAAAGCGGGGGCGGCGCCGGAGCGAAGCGCCCGTGTCCGGTGGAGAACCTGTCTGGTGGACAATGAACCTAACGGTCTACGAACGCGCCGGCTAGAATGGCGGTGTGGAGACCTTGTTCGGGCAGCTCGAGGCGCCGGCCACGCCGCGGAAGGAGTTGGCCGCCAAAGCGGAGGGGCCGTTCGCGGCGGTCGCGATGGAGCACGGCATCGACCGCCTGCTCGACTACTCCATCCCGCCCGGCCTGCGCCACCAGCTTCGCGTCGGGCAGGTCGTCAGGGTGCCGCTCGGGCGCAGCAACCGCACCACGCGCGGCTACGTGATCTCGATCCACGAGCAGACCGACTACCCCAGGATCAAGCCGCTCAGCGGCATCGACGACGAGCGCGTGCTCATCCCGCCGGAACTGATGCAGCTCGCGCTCTGGATGAGCCGCTATTACGTCGCGGCGCTGGGGACGGTGCTGGAGAGCGTGATCCCGTCGGCGGTGAAGAAGCGCGTGGGGCTGGGCTACAGCCAGATGGTGCGGCTGGCGCAGCCGCGCGAGAAGATCCAGGAACTGCTGGAGAAGACCAAGGCCCCGAAGCGCCGGGCGGTGCTGGCGCGGCTGCTGTTGCTCGAGCCGGACCACACGATCGAGTTGAACCGCCTCGCCGGCGAGTCCGGCACCAAGCCGCCGACGGTGCGCAAGCTGGTCCGCCTCGGCCTGATCTCGATCAAGCCGGAGGCGGACCTGCCGCGGCTGACCGAGAGCCTCAAGCCCTTCGGGGGGGACGAGCCGGACATCCCGCTCAACGGCGATCAGCAGAAGGTTTTAGACGAGCTGGCGCCGCGCATGGCCGGCGGGTTCAGCGTCAGCCTGCTGCACGGGGTGACCGGCAGCGGCAAGACCGAGGTCTACCTGCGCTGCATCCGCGAGGTGGTGCAGCGGGGCAAGCAGGCGATCGTGCTGGTGCCGGAGATCTCGCTCACGCCGCAGACCGTCCGCCGATTCACCGGCCGCTTCCGCCGCGTCGCCATCCTGCACTCCGGGTTGACGGCGACCGAGCGGCACCGCTTCTGGCAGATGATCTCGAACGGCATGGCCGACGTGGTGGTCGGCGCGCGCTCGGCCATCTTCGCGCCGCTGCCGAACCTGGGCGTGGTCGTCGTCGATGAGGAGCACGAGGCCAGCTACAAGCAGGACCAGGTCCCGCGCTACCACGCCCGCGACGTGGCCATCAAGCGCGGGCAACTCGAAGGCGTGCCGGTGCTGCTGGGGAGCGCGACGCCGTCGTTGGAGAGTTACGCGAAAGTGGTGGAGGGAGCAACGGAGGGGGCGAACAGAACGACGGAGCGACGCAGCGACGAAGCGACGAAGCGAAAAGGTTCCCAAGCGGAGCAGGTGATGGACGGGCAGCGCCCGCGAGCAGCAGAAGGAGCGGCAGGAAGCTCGCCTTCCGATTCTTCGCCCTTCGCCGCTTCGTCGCCTCGTCGCTTCGTCGCTCCCTCCGCTCCCCTCCTCCTCTCCCTCCCCAACCGCGTGCGCGGGCTCGCCATGCCGCACGTCGAGCTGATCGACATGAAGGTGGAGGGTCGGTTCCGTCGCGGCGTTCACCTGTTGTCGCAGCGGCTGGAGCACCTGCTGCGCGCGACGCTCGAGGCCAAGCGGCAGGCGATCCTGCTGCTCAACCGCCGCGGGTACTCCAACTTCGTCTACTGCGTCTCGTGCCAGAACGTCATCCAGTGCAAGTACTGCGACACGACGATGACCTACCACCGCGCCGCCGGCGCGCACGCGAAGGATGCGTCGAGCGCGGAAGGCGTTCACACCGGGCACCTGCACTGCCACTACTGCCTGGCCGTCAACCCGCTGCCGGACAAGTGCCCGGCGTGCGCGAAGAAGCTCAGCTTGTTCGGCCTGGGCACGCAGCGGGTCGAAGAGGAGATCACGCGCAAGTTCCCGGACCTGGTCTTCGCGCGCGTGGACAGCGACTCGATGCGCAGCAGCAAGGACTACGAGCAACTGCTCGGGCGCTTCGCCGAGGGGGAGATCCAGGTGCTGCTCGGGACGCAGATGATCGCCAAGGGGCTGGATTATCCCAACGTGACGCTGGTCGGCGTGATCAGCGGCGACACCGCGCTGGCGCTGCCGGACTTCCGGGCGGCGGAGCGGACGTTCCAGCTCATCACCCAGGTCGCCGGCCGCGCGGGGCGCGGCGACGCGCCCGGGCGCGTCGTGCTCCAGACGTTCATCCCGGACGACCCGACGATCCAGGCGGCGATCAAGCAGGATTTCGTCGGCTTCGCGCGCACGGAGCTGAAGCACCGCCGCGAGATCGGCCTGCCCCCGTTCGCGCGGATGGTGCGGATCGTCCTGCGCGACCAGGAGGAGGAGAAGCTCCAGAAGTACAGCGAGGAGCTCGCCGCCGCCGTCGCCGAAGCCGCCGAGCCCGAGGGCGACGCCGTGAAGATCAAGGGCCCGATGCCCTGCGCGATCAACCGCATCGCCGGCTACTACCGCAACCAGTTGGTGATGCTCAGCCCGCAGGCCAGCCGGTTGCAGCGAATCCTGGCGCGGGTGCGCAAGGTGGGGGGACTGTCCAAGACCGAGCGGATCGCGGTGGACGTGGATCCGGTGTCCTTGCTGTGAGCGGCGGCACTACTGTGAGTGGGGCGACTGCCGTGAGTGGGGCGACTGCTGTGTACGAACCCGCGGCCAGACGGGATGGGCGCACTGTCATCCCGAAGCGTACTCGCGAGGGATCGCGGGGCGGAGAGCGGCTTCCCATCCCGAGATCCCTCGCGAGTACGCTTCGGGGATGACATCGCGTGAGGAGCGCACGTGGCCAGCGGCCCGCGACCGGCGGCCCGCGAGCGCAGCCTGCGTCCCGCGTCCTGCTGGTCCTCGCCAACTACTGCCCGACCAGCGGCGCCACCAGCCACCGGATCAACCCGTACGCGATTGCCGCCATAAAGGCGGAGCACGGGATGGTCAGGATCCAGGCCATCACGATGCGCTGTCCCCAGATCCAGCGGACCGAGCGGACGCTGCGCACCGTGCCGACGCCGATGATCGAGCCCGTGATGGCGTGGGTGGTGGAGATGGGGATGCCGAAGTGGGTGGCGGCGATGATGGTCGCGGCGGCGCCGCTCTCGGCGCAAAAGCCGCCGACGGGGGCGAGGCGGGTGATGCTCGAACCCATGGTCTTGACGATCCGCCACCCGCCGAACAACGTTCCCAGCCCGATCGCGAAGTGGCACAGCAGGATGACCCACCACGCCACGCTGTGCTCGTGATGGAAGAACTCGATCGTCCTGTGCAGCCAGATCTGGTCGCCCGCCAGGCGGTGGAGGAACGCGAAGAACTGCTCGAACCACGAGTGCGGGCTGGGTTGCGTCCAACCCTTCAGGTTCGCGGCCGTCAGCAGCATCACGATGATGCCCATCGTCTTCTGCGCGTCGTTCCCGCCGTGCGCGAGGCTGAAAATGGCGGCGGAGAACAACTGCAGCCGGCGGAAGGCGGTGTCCACCTTGTGCGGCGTGGCGCGGCGGAAGATCCACGCCATTGCCACCATGAACCCCGCGCCCACCAAGAGCCCGATGATCGGGCCGAGGAAGATGAACATCAGGATGCCGCGCCACTTCCCGGGCCAGATCAGCACCCCGATACCGGACTTCGTGATGGCGGCGCCCGCCAGCCCGGCCACCAGCGCGTGCGAGCTGCTGGTCGGCAGCCCGAGCAGCCAGGTGATGATGTTCCAGATGATCGCGCCCATCAGCCCGCCGAACACCACCCAGATGTCCACCTCCGCCGGATCGACCAGCCCCTTGGAAATGGTCTCGGAGACCGCCGTGCCGAAGACGAACGCCGCGACGAAGTTGAAGAACGCCGCCCACGCCACCGCCTGCCCGGGCGACAGCACGCGCGTGGAGACGATCGTCGCGATGGAGTTGGCCGCGTCGTGAAACCCGTTGAGGAAGTCGAAGACCAGCGCGACGAAGACGATGACGAAGATGAGGGTGAGCATGGGATGGAGGAATGGAGGCACGAAGGCACGCAGGCACGAAGTGGCGAGGGCGGCAGGTGGGGCAACGCTTAAGAGTCTCTCCCTCCGTGCCTTTGTGCCTCCGTGCCTTCGTGCCTCATCGCTTCACCCGTTCTTCAACACGATCCGCTCGAGCGTGTTCCCCACGTCCTCGCAGCCGTCCAGGGCGGACTCGATGTAGTCGTAGAGCTCCTTCCACTTCATCACTTCCAGCGGCTCGTACGAGCCGTCGAAGAGGTGGCTCATGGCGGCGTGGTGGTTGTCGTCGCCGGTGCTCTCCTTGTGGTGGATGTCGATCAGCTCCTTGCTCAGCTCCGAGAGCTTGCGCTCCTTGCGGAGCTTGCCGACCGCGATCGCCACCACCTTCGTCGCCTCCAGCAGCAGGTCCGCCTGGCGGACGAAGACCGGCTCCATCTGCTTGACGTGGAAGAGCGGGAACCGCTTGGCCAGCGCGTCGATGGTGTCGATGATGTCGTCCAGCTCACCGATCAGCGTGTGGATATCCTCGCGGTCGAACGGCGTGATGAAGGTGCGGTCCAGCCGGTCCAGCGCGGTGTGGGCGAGCTGGTCGGCGGCGTGCTCCTCCTCGCGGATCTTCTGCAACGGCCCGGCGATGTCCGGGAACTGGTGGGAAAGGGCCTGAAGGTTCTGCGCTGCCAGCACGGCGTGCTTTGCCAGGCCCTCGAACAGGTCGAAGAACGCAGTGTCGCGGGGCATCAGGTTGAACATTCGCTCTACGTCTCCGTCTCGCCCGGGCGCCCAATCCCGCACCCGGGCCGCGCGCCCCGCGAGAAAGCGGCGCTCGTGCGACGAGGCCGCCGGGCCCCGGGAGTGGTGCGCGCGCACCGGAGGAAGGTCCGCCGCGTCGCGCGGTGGCCGGCCTGCCGAGGGCGGCGATACTGTAGCGATTTTTCAGATTGCGCTAAGCCGCGGCGCCGCCCGCGTCGGCGTTGGCGGCGGGCGAGGCGGACCCGCCTGCCGGCGCGTCGCCCGCGGCGGCGGGTTCCTCGTGCGCGGCGGGGGCCGCGGGGAAGCGCAGGCGGAACGTCGAGCCGGAGCCCAGCGCGCTCTGCACCTCGATGCTCCCGTGGTGCGCCTGCACGATGTGCTTGACGATCGACAGCCCGAGCCCGGTCCCGCCCATGTCGCGCGAGCGCGAGCGGTCCGCCCGGTAAAACCGCTCGAAGATCCGCGGCAGGTCCGACGGCGCGATGCCGATGCCGTTGTCGATCACCTCGATCAGAAGGTGCCCGTTCTCGGCGCGTAGGACCAGCTTGATCAGCCCGTCCTCGCGCGTGTACTTGATCGCGTTCTCCAGCAGGTTGGTGACCGCGCGCTCGAGGTACTCCGGGTTGCCGATGACCGGGCGGAGCCCATCGGCGAGTTGGATCACCAGCTTGTGCCGCTTTTTCTCCGCCGCCGGCGCCATCAGCTCCGCCACACGCTGCGCCACCCGCGCCAAGTGGACCGGGCGCGGGCTGGGGACGGCGTTGGTCGAGTCCAGCCGCGAGAGGCTCAGCAGGTCGTTGACCAGGTTGGTCAACTGCTCGGTGTGCTTCTCGACCGTCGCCAGGAACTGCATCGCCCGCGGGCGGTCGTCCAGCACGCCGTCCTGGAGCGTCTCGACGTATCCCTTGATCACCGTCAGCGGCGTGCGCAGCTCGTGGCTGACGTTGGCCACGAATTCCTTTCGCAGCTCCTCGTAGCGCATCGTCTCGGTCACGTCGTGCGCGACGATGATGAACCCCGCCGGGCGCAGCGGCAGGCGCGTCACCGTCACGTCCAGGTGCCGCCCATTGACCGGGCCGACGGGGATGGTCTTGCGCCGGCCGGTCAGTGACACTTCGGTCACCGCCTTGAGCACGCCGTCGAGCGGGACGATCTCCCAGAGCTGCTTGCCGCGCGCGTCGGGCGTGCGGAAGGTGAGCAGGTCGGCTGCCGCGTCGTTGGTCAGCAGCACGCGCTGCTCGTGGTCCATGGCGATCAGCCCGTCGCTCATGCTCGAGATGATCGTCAGGAGCTGCGCCTGGTCCTTGGACGCGCCGGCGGTGAGGTCGACGAGGTTGCGGGCGATCTGGTCGAGCAGTGTGGAGTAGTCGTCCGGGTACTTCGGCGCCACGGCGGGGACGGCCGCGGAAATCTGGTCCGACACCGCCCGCAGGTGCCAGCGCAGGAACCGCACGGCCAGCAGCGCCGAGACGGCCGTCGCCAGCACGCAGCCAAGGATCGCGCACCACACCACCGGCCCGACCGGACCGCCGCCGCCGCCGCTCAACTGGATACCGGCGACCACCGCCAGCGCGACCAGCGGCAGCACGATGAGCAGCAACTGCGGCAGGAGGAATCGGTGGAGGAGATCGCGGAACACGTCGGTACCTTTTGAGGAAGCCGTGGCAGCGCGTGCCGCGGGCGTCGCTAGCGAAGGAATTCTCAGCTCGTTCGAGTTACTGCGCCCTCGTCTGCGCGCGCGAGCGCGGGGCTGGCCGACGAGCGACCTACTGCTTCTCCGGCGCCGCGTCGGACCATTTGTACCCGAACCCGCGGACGGTCTCGATGTGCTGCCCGCCGCCGCCGAGCTTTTTTCGCAGCGCGGTGATGTGCACGTCGATGGTCCGGTTGAAGACCGACGAGTCGCGGGCGAGGGCACCGTCGATGATGTCGTCGCGGCTGAGCACCCGGCCCGGGCGGTTGGCGAGGTATTCCAGGATGCGGAACTCCGTCGCCGTCAGCGAGACCTTCTGCCCGTCCCAGCTGACCTCGTGCCGCCCAATGTCGATGGTCAGCAGCCCGCGGCGGATGACCTCCGCCGCCTCCGCCGCGCCGCTGGTCCGCCGCAGCACCGCCCGCACCCGCGCCAGCAGCTCGCGGACGCTGAACGGCTTGGTGATGTAGTCGTCGGCACCCATCTCCAGCCCGACGATCTTGTCGGTCTCGGCGGCCTTGGCGGTGAGCATGATGATCGGCACGCGGCTGGTGCGCGCGTCGCCGCGGAACTGCTTGCAGACCTCCAGGCCGTTCATCCCCGGCATCATCAGGTCGAGCAGGACGAGGTCCGGCTTGTGCTTCAAGCCGATCTCCAGCCCGCTGGCGCCGTCGGCGGCGGTGATGACGTCGAGGTGCTCCTTCTCGAGGTTGTAGCGCACCAGCTCGAGCAGGTCCTTCTCGTCGTCGATGACCAGCACGGTCGCGCGGCTCATAGATTCGCTTCCTTCGCCGCCGCCTCGTCCGCGGCCAGCTTCCCCTTGCTGTGCCGCACGTCGCGGCCCTGGATCCAGTAGATGAC
>DASQDR010000193.1:0-7514 GCA_035634055.1 Tepidisphaeraceae bacterium
ATCCGGAGCCGCCCGGCCGGCGAGACGAATTACTGAGCGCCGCGCACGACCGCGCAGCGGCATCGCCGCGCGAGTACCTGCCCCTGGACGCATCCGAATCCGGCCGCGGCGCGATGGCATCGGACGACGCGGACCCCGCGCCGCCCCGCGCCGTGCACGATGCGTCAGCCTCGCGGCGCACCGCAGACGCGGGCGGCGTCGGCAGCGCCAGCGCGTCGAGCGTAACGCGTCGCACGCAACCCGCGCCCGCGCCGGCCCCGTCGCCGCGCGCGCGCGAGGGAATCGATGATCCCACCGCTCCCACCGCCGGCGGGGGGCGGATGAGCGAAGCGCACCCGGACGCGGGCGCGGCGGCCTCGTCGTCAGTGACGTCATCGTCCGCGGCAGCGCCGGGCGCGGGACGGCAGTCGCCGGTGCCGCCGTGGCGGTCGCCGTCGTGGCCGACGGACGTCGCCGCCGCCGAGCAGGCGGTCCGGAGCGGCCGCGTCGGCGACGGCTACCGCGACGTCCTGCGCGCGTACTTCCGCCGCGACGAGGACCGGCGCTAGCGGCGCGAAGCCTCGGCGGGGTGTGCTGCGGGGCGCGAAGAGCGCAATGCCAGCATCGCCCCAGCGAAACAACGG
The DNA here is from genome assembly GCA_035634055.1 of Tepidisphaeraceae bacterium. GTDB lineage: Bacteria > Planctomycetota > Phycisphaerae > Tepidisphaerales > Tepidisphaeraceae > JAICTV01. The sequence continues at coordinate 624 of DASQDR010000193.1, forward strand.
TTGGTAATGCCATTTGGTCGAGCGGCGTCCTTGGCAAAGGCCACCGCGCGCGTGCGCCCGAGCCCGCTCTCCTTGGCGGCAAGGTTTGGGCAGGTTAACATCATTATCGGTCCAACCATTGCTGGGACGGCGGGTCAGGTGAGCGGAAACCGGCACCAAGTGGACGCTCTAAGGGTTTTTGTGATACGGTCCACTGCGACCTCGCGGGCGTGGCCGACGTAGTGAAAGTCAGCTTCGCCGCGAGCGAGCGACGCCGGGTTTCTCGAGCCAGTTTGGCCGTCACGTCGGGTCCAGGGATGGGCGCGAGACGAGCGCGCGAGACGGACGCCGGTGCGTATGAACGACGCTTTTGCCGTGCCCGCTGACGACGTCATGATCCGCGCCAACGATTCCGCCAGCTCGACTTCCACCGCCGCCGCCGCCCCGGCGTCATCGACGTCGCTCGACGCGGCCAAGGACGGGCACGTCTGCCCCTTCTGCGGGCTGATGCGCGAGATCACCGAGGACTTCGACCCCTCCACCCCGTGCCCGCGCTGCACGCTGGCGGACACCCCGACGACCCGAAACGCCACCAAGGCGCGCATCGGCCCGTGGCACGTGCGGCAGGTGCGCAACCCGTGGGCGCCAGGCATGCGCTTCGAGACGCTGCTGGCGCTGGTGAAGCGCGGGCAGGTGACGAAGGATTCCATCGTCCGCGGGCCGACCTCGCACCAGCTCTGGAAGCGCGCCAGCGAGATCAAGGGGCTGAGCCGCGAGTTCGGCGTCTGCTACTCCTGCGGCGGGGAGATCGACGCGCAGGCGAATCTCTGCCCGTCGTGCAACCGCTTGCAGGAGCCGCCGGCAAATCCGGACGTGCTGGTTGAGGCGCGCGAGATGGCGCCGCCGCCACCGCCGCCCGCGCCGTCGCTGCAACTGTCGCAGCCGGCGGCAATCGCGGCGCCGTCGCTGCAGCAGCGTCAGCCGCGGGGCGGGTCGCGCAGCGAGCATCCGTTTGACGCGCCGGCGCACATCGATATCGGTTCCGGCCCCGGCGCGGCGGCGGCGGCGATGGCGGACCCGGACGAGATGCTGGCGGCCGACAGCGAGCAGGAACTGGCGATGGCGCGGCAACTGACGGCGCGCCCGCCGATCGTCCCGCCGCACGCGGCGCCGCTGCCGACACCCGCGCCCGCACCCGCCGGGAACGGCAACGGCAACCGCGCCCCGCGCCCGATGCGCCCGCGGCCGGCGGGCGGGCCGGACGATGCGCTGCTCACGCCGCAGGAACTCGCCGCCGCATTTCAACTTGACTTCAAGCCGGTCGCGCCCCCGCCCGCGGCGAAGAAGAAGCGGGCGCTCGCGCTGGTGTTGGTGCTGATCGTCGGTCCGGTGGCGGCGCTGCTGGCGCTGCGGCCGGACTACCGCGAGCAGGCGACGGGGTGGGTGACGGAAAATTACGCCGCCGCCAAGGCGTGGCTGGCGTCGCGCTCGCAGCCGGCGATCCCGCCGATGCCGCCCCGCCCCGGCGCGGCCAAGGGTCCGTCCGCCGCCAGGGGCGACGCCGGCGATGCCGCGGCGCCGGCGGCGACCAAGCCGAAGTCGCAGGAGCCCATCGTCATCGCGCCGCCGCCGATGCCGCCCCCGCGCGCGGTGGCGGTTTCCGAGACGCCGCTGGCGGCGCCGGCGGTCCCCGCGCCCTCTCCGGCGAAGCAGATGGAGACGCCGGTTCGCCCGCCGTCGCCGCCCGCCGCGCCCGCCAGCGCTGCGAGGCCGCCCGCGCTCGCGCCGGAGCCGGCAAGGTCGCCGCCGACAGAGCTGGTGGTCGTCAGGCCGCCGGCCAACCCCTCCGCGCCCGCCGCCGCCGCGCCCGCCCCGACGGGCGGCAATGCAAAGCAGGCGTCGAGGGCGCAGCTCCCGCCCGGCGACCCGGAGGAGCAGGCTCGCATCCTCCGCTTGCGCGCGATCGACGCGGAAGACAACCAGGATTTCCGCGAGGCCGTCAACCTCTACGAGCTGATCAAGAAGCTGCCCGCCGACGTCCAGCCCCGCGACATCGACATCCGCCTGGAACAGGCGAAGAAGATGCTGAAGTAGCCGCGCGCCGGCCCCGCCTCCTGGGTACGTTCGCAACCGGAAGTTGATGGGCCGTCCGCGGCACGATCGATCGGCCATGAGCGCTCAAAGATTCCAGCGACTCCGATCCGACCGGCCCGCGTCGTGCCGTGATGAGCGATAGTCCTCCCAACCTGCTGGCGGCGATCGGTAGCGTCGCGCCGGGGCGTTGGGCGGTCGGCGTGAGCGGGGGGGCGGACAGCGTGGCGCTGCTCGCGCTGCTGCTGCGGCGCCGCCCGGACCTTCACCTCCACGTCGCCCACCTCGATCACGAAACCCGCGACGGCGCGAGCGGCGAGGACGCGCGGTTCGTGGCAGATTTGGCGGCGCGGTGGGGCGTGCCGGCCACGGTCGTGCGGCTCGGCGAGATCGCGCTGCCGCACCCGCTGCCGCGCAACCGCGCGGAGCAGTTCCGGGCGGCGCGGTTCCACCTCTTCCGGCAAGTCATCCGCTCCCACGGGCTCGACGGCATGCTCCTCGCCCACCACTCGGGCGACCAGGCCGAGACCGTCCTCCAGCGCCTGCTCCGCGGGGCCGGCGCCGCCGGGCTGACCGGCATCGCGCCGCGGGCGGCTGTGAACGGCGTCGTCGTCGTCCGCCCGCTGCTCGAGGTGACGAAGGAAACCTTGCGCGCCTGGCTGGCCGGCCACGGAATCGCGTGGCGCGAGGACGCGACGAACGCGCTCCCGCTCGGGCAGCGCAACCGCGTCAGGCGGCTGCTCCGCTCGCGCCCGCGCCTCTCGCCGCCGCTGGTCGAGCTGGCGGGCGCGTGCGACGCGCTGACAACTTGGCTGCGGGACGCGTCGCCGACGTTGCCGGCGACATTCGACGTTGGCGTGCTCCGAGATCTCCCCCGGCCGCTGGCGCGCGAGGCGGCCGGGCGGTGGCTGAGGGATCGCGCGGCAGCGGCAGCAGCGCAGCGCGACGCGTCACCGGCCGACGGCGACCGTGCCAGCGACGATCGCGCGCGCTCGCTTGCCGCCGTCGACATCCCGCCGGCGGCGGTGGGGCGGTTGCTGGAGATGGTTGACGATGCCGCCTCCCCGCCACGGCAACACTTCCCTGGCCGGGTGCTCGTGCGGCGGCGGGGCAGAACGATCGGCGCCGAAGCGTCGCCCTCACCGCAGCCAAGGCGGGCCAGCGGCCGCTCGAGCGATATTAATGTGCAGTGCCCGCCGCCCGCGACGCCATAGGGCGACACCGGTGTTGTCCTTGTGCCGAGCGTGAGAGGGCGCGAGTCAGGTCTTGCCCCTACGCGAGCAATTAACGCGCCGGCTCCGTCGCGGGCGCTGCGGACGGAGCTGGGGTGACGGTTGACGGTGCCGCCGGTGGCTGAACCGCCTGCGACGTCGTCGGTCGCGTGGCGGCGCGGGCGGTGCGGATGTCGCTCAGGAGCTGCTGACCGCCCGCGGACGGGGCAAGTTGCTGGGCGCGGGCGGCGTACTCCTCGGCCAGGTCGAGCCGTCCGGCGTCGCGGGCGACGATGGCGGAGGTGATCCAGACGCGGTGATACGTCGGCTCCAGCTCCCGCGCCCGCGCCAGCGCGCGGCCGGCCTCTTCCAGCATCCCGCGCCGGCGCAGCTCTTCGCCGCGGAGGAGTTCCACCCTGCCGGATTGTGGCCACTCCGCCACCGTCGCATCGAACAGCCGCAGCCGGTCGTTCCACCGCCAGGCGTACGTGACGGTGCGGACGGAGTAGAGCGCGATGACCACCGCCGCGATCGTCAGCATCGCGCGGCGCGGCAGCCGCGCCAGCAGCATCGCCGCCAGCACGCACGCGAAGACCGACGGGATGTACATCAACCGTTCGGCGAAGATGGTGCCGATCAGGGTGAGGGCGTTGCTGACCAATCCCCACAGCACTGCCATCGCGAAGAGGCACAGCGCCACCGCCCACGCGCGCTTCAGCACCGCCAGCGCCCCGGCCGACACCCAGGCGAAGGCGGCGATCAGGCCGAGGTAGAGGTACGGGTCGTCGAAGCGCGCCTGGTGCCCGATCACGCCGCCGCCGTAGTCCAGCAGCAGCCGCGTGGGCGCGACGAGCAGGGCGAGGTATCGCCCGAGCAGCGCCAGCGGCATGAGCGCGCGGTCCACGCCCTGGCTGAGGACCAGCGGGTTGATGCTGGCGTCGAGGAAGCTGCGGTCCCACCAGAATTTCAGCAGGCGCTCGCGCACGAGGATGTACGCGGCCATTGACCAGAGCAGCAGCAGCACGAGCAGCATGGCCGGCCCGGCGAGGCGTCGCGCGTCGCGCGTCGCGGCCGACGCGTACGGAAGCACGTCAGCCGGCGCCGTGGCTCGGGGCGCCTCGTTTGCGCCCGCCGCGCCGCTCGCGCCGGCCGTGTCAGTCGCGCCGGCCGCGTCAGTCGCGCCGGGCGCCGTGCTTGCGCGGGGCGAATCGCCCGTCGCGGCGTCACCTGAGGCCGGGCTCAGGGCGCGCGACGGATCGCCGAGCAGGCGCTGGCGCAGCGGGATCGCCGCGATGAGCAACAGCGGCAGGAGGATCCCCTGCTCCTTGCTCAGCATTGCCAGCACGAAGCAGGCCCAAATGCCGAGGGCGCGCCGGGGCGTGAGCGGGCGGAGGAAAAGCGCCAGCGCCAGCACGATCCCCAGCCCGCACATCAGCTCCGCGCGGCCGACGATGTTGGCGACCGCCTCCACGTGCACCGGGTGGACGGCGAACAGCAGCCCGGCGAGCACCGCGATGCCGTTCTTCCCGCGCGACATCCGCCGCGCCAGCTCCGCCACCGCCGCCGACACGCCGGCGTGCAGCAGCCAGTTGACGAAGTGGAACGCCCACGCGCTGCGGTCGCCGTTGCCGTGCAGCTTCGACTGAACCGCGTACGTCATCGAGACCAGCGGGCGGTACAGGTTGTCGGCCCCGCCGTAGAAGTAGTCGCGCGTCCAGTACTCGCCCCAGCGCGACGCCTCGAGGAGGCGCGGGTCGAGCTGCACGATGTACAGGTCGTCGTAGACGTACGTCCCGCCGAGCGTGACGGCGTAGACCAGCAGGGCGGCCAGGGCCGACAGCAGGGCGGGACGTTGGTGCGGCGAAAACACGGCGGCCCGAGGATAGGGCAACCGGGTGGAGGACGGCAAAACGCCGCCGCGGCGCCGTCGGCGTCGGCGTCGGCGGCGGCGGCGGGGGCAGTGCGCCCGTTTCGCCATCGTGGCGAGCCCGCGTAGAATCGGGCGGAGCGGGAGGCGGTTGGATGCGCGTGGTCGTGACGGGCGGAAGCGGCAGGATCGGCAGCGTGCTGGTGCGCGCCTTGGCCGACCGCGGGCACGTGGTGACGAGCCTCGACCGCAGGCCGCCCGCGACCACTGCCGCCAACGCCAACGCCAACGCCAACGCCAACGCCAACGCCAACGCCGTGGCCGCGGCTCCCGTCGCCGCGGCAGCAGCGGTTTCGGCGCGCTTGACCCCGTCGCGCGACGTTGCCCCCGCGCCGCCGCCCGCCGCGACCGCCGCGACCGCCGCCGCCGCCGGCGGGTCGGTGGGGTTCGTGCAGGTCGACCTGCTCGAGCGCGACACGGTGCGCGGCATCCTCGCGCAGGCCGACGCGCTGTGCCACCTCGGCGAGATCCCTAACGAGGCCACCGGCGTCTCGCCGCCGGAGGTTTACGCCCATAACACCCGCGTCGGCGCGATCGTGCTGCAGGCGGCGGCGGAGCTGAAGCTGCGGCGGGTGATCTACACCAGCTCGTGCCAGGCGTACGGCATGTGGGAGACGCCGCGCGTGCCGCCGCTGCTGCTGCCGTTCGACGAGACCCACCCGCTGCGCCCGCAGAACCACTACTCGCTCGCCAAGGCGGCGATGGAAGGGTACGCCCGCCTGATGGCGGAGCAGGCGGGGCTCTCGGTCGCGGCGTTTCGGTTCCCGTGGGTGTTGCAGGACCCGTACTCGCAAAAGATGGCCTCGTGGGCGGTCAACGACCCGGAGCAAACCAACGGTTTTGCCAGCTACCTTCACGTGACCGACGCCGCCAGCGCGTACCTGCTGGCGCTGGAGCACCCGCGGCCGGGGTTCGAGGCGTACCACTTCTCCGCCGCCGAGGTCCTCAGCGTCACCCCGCTCGCGGAGCGCCTGAAGAAGCATCACCCCGACTACCCGCCGCTGCCGCCGGATTGGCCGCCGTTCAAGAGCCCGATTTTGATCGCGAAGGCGAGGGCGCATTTCGGGTGGGAGCCGCAATGGAATTTTCTGGATTTCCACCGCGAGCCCGGGGCGCGACCACGGTAGCGATGTTGGACGACGAATAGCCCATCCTCCCTCTCCCCCGTGTACGGGTGAGACGGAGGCCGGGGATTCGCCCTCGGGCGGCGGCGGGCGCGTGCGGGCTTGTGAGCAACGAATCCTGCCGCTCGACGGTACGAACGAGCGACCACGGGCTATCCATGACCACACCACGCGCAACGCCGCCGCTCGCGAGCGATCCGCCCGGGTCGCCGGAGCGCGCGCCCGCGCTCACGCCGCAGAGGCAGCAGCAGATCGCGATCGGCGCGCTGGTGCTGGCCCTGTTGCTGGGGGCGGGGATCGTCTACTGGTTCCTGATCGGCTCCAAGCCGCGGGCGCGGCAGGTGAAGGTGAACCCGGCGCAGCAGCGGGTGGACCTGCGCGCCTTCGGCGGCGGGCGCGGCCCGGTGCGCCTCCCGCGCGGGCCGGCCAAGGGGATCGAGAAGACCGACGCCACCCGCTGGCAGATCCGGGGTGACGCCGGCGGCGCGACCGTGACGCGGACCCCCGCGCCCGCCGCCCCCGCCAACGCCGCCCCCGCCAACGCCGCCGCCGCCGCCGC
>DASQDR010000194.1:0-31035 GCA_035634055.1 Tepidisphaeraceae bacterium
CCGCGCGGCCGCGGGGCCCCGGGGATTGGCGTGAGGGTGCTTCAGGAGTTGGATGGGGCTCTCGTGGCACGGTGCCCGCGCCCGCGCCGTCAGCGCGGAGCGCACGCGGCGCTCGGCAGAGGACCGCTGCGCGGGCGATGCACGGGCGGGGCGCCCATGCCACGTGGCGCGGCGGACACGCGCGCGTCGGACGCGCGTCGGACGCCCGCCCGCGCGCGCGCGCTCCCTCGGGTCGGTCAATTCATTCCACGCCTTCGGTCTTCTTGCGGATCTCGTCGCGGATGCGGGCGGCGTCCTCGTAGGCCTCGCGCAGGACCGCCTTTTCCAGTTGCGCCTTGAGCTTCTGGATCGGGTCGATCGGGAGCTTCTTGCGGATGTCGCGGGCGAACTTCTTGAGGATCTTGACCTCGTTGGACTTGCCGAAGGCCTCCTCCTGGCCGAAGCGGGCGAAGAACTCGCGGATCGAGTCCAGGCCGTCGGTCACCACCTCCAGCGCCTGCTTGTACTTCTTCTCGCCGAACAGCAGCGACGCCTTGGCGCGCACGTTCATCATGACGATGTACGGGCGGTACTGCTCGAGGTAGATGCGGTCCTCCTGCGTCAGCGCGTACTTGCCGCAGAGGTCGAGCAGGCGGAGGTTGCGGGCGGTGTCGCGGACGACGCCGGCGAACTCCTCCAGGACGAACAGGCTGAGGTAGCGGTGGTAGTACATCGCCGCCTCCTCGCGCAGCGACTGGCACTCGGTGCTGGTGAGGTGGAAGCCCAGCTCCGAGCCGTTGGTCTTCTTGTGCTCGCGGAGCTGCTCCTCGTAGTAGTCCAGCAGCGAGTCGTAGCCGTGCGGCTTGGCGCCGTCGGGCCGGCCGGTCACCTCCATCTGGAGCAGGCCGAGGTCCAGGCGCATCTGGAGCTTGGGCCGGCCATCCAGCCCGTTGACCTTGCGCACGTTGATGGTGCCCGGCTCGTAATCCCACCCCTTGAGCAGGGGGAGGATGTCCTTGCTCCGCGAGCGCTCGACCGGTTCCTGGGGCATTTTCTCGTCGCTGCTGCTGCTCATGTGGAAAACCCGCTCCGCGCAGACGCGCCGGCCCGTCGAAAATGGGCCGGCCCTCCTCGGTGCCCTTGGCGTCGAGAGATTATAGCAGCCTCGCACGCGGCGAAGGAAAAAGCACTCGGGTTGTCACCGGTTGTCCACAAATGCGTTTGACCCGGTGGGAAGCTGGGCGGAAAATGTCGGCACGACGACGAGGTGGCCGTTATGCCCGAGACGATCAAGTGCGCCTGCGAGAGCTGTCGATGCGTGGTGCCGGCCGGCAAGGGCGTCGTCCGCGACGGCAAGGTCTATTGCAGCGCCACCTGCGCCTACGATTGCACGCGCACCACGTGCGTTTGCGTGCACCAGGGGTGCAAGTAGGCTGCCGAGCAGCGCGGATCGAATGAACCCTCTCCTCGACTTGCACCGCCAGGCGGACGCCGAGCTTCAGCCTTACGGCGAGATCGAGATCGTCTCGACCTTCGGCGAGCCGCAGGCGGAGTACGCCGCCGTCCGCAAGGCGTGCGGGCTGATGGACCTGCCGCAGCGCGGGTTCCTCGAGCTCACCGGGCGCGATCGCCTGCCCTTCCTCAACAACCTGCTCTCCAACCAGACCTACGATAAGGGCGCCAAGACCGGCCTGGCCGCGGGCGCGGGCGTTTACGCCTTTCTGCTCAACGCAAAGAGCGGCCGGATCATCACCGATGTCTGCGCAATGGAGCTGGGTGACCGCACGCTGCTGGAAGCCGACCGGCGAGTAATCGAGCCGGTGCGGGCGATGCTCGATCGTTACCTCTTCGTCGAACAGGTGAAGCTGGCCGACCGCAGCGACGAGCTGCACGAGGTGGCCCTGCACGGTCCCGGCTCGCTCCAGGTGCTGCGCGACGCGGGGGCGGCGGTGCCGGACGCGCTGGCGCAGGATGGGTCGTCGGCGACGAAGCTCTTCGACCAGGACGTGATCATCCGCCGCGACGACGTGGCTTCGGTGCCCGGCTACTTCCTCATCGTCCCCTCGTCCGCGGCGCGCAAGGTGTGGATGGAGCTGATCAGCCGCTCGGCCACGCCGACGGAGATCGGCCGGCGGGCGCTGCGCCCGATCGGGTGGGCGGCGTTCAACGCCACGCGCATCGAGGGCGGGCGGCCGCTGTTCGGCATCGACTTCGACGACTCGGTCCTCCCGCACGAGACCGGCCCGCTGCTCAACCGCGCCGTCAGCTTCACCAAGGGGTGCTACCCGGGCCAGGAGATCGTCGCCCGCATGCACGCCCGCCAGCAGTTCGCGCGCAAGATCGTGGGCATCCGGATGGAGAGCGACGCGCTGCCGATCGCGGGCAACAAGGTGTACGACGCCGCCGGCGACAACGAGGTCGGCGGGATCACCAGCAGCACGCTCTCGCCGGTGCTGTCCAACGTCGCGGTCTGCCTGGGCATCGTGAAGAAGCCGCACTTCACCACGGGCGCGACCGTCCGCGTCCCCGCCGAGGGGCAGATGCGCACGGGCACGGTGGTGGAACTGCCCTTCCTCCGCGCCGCCGGCAACGGCTGATCGCCCGCGCGACCGCGGCCGCCGACCATCGACAATCCACCGGCGGCAATCAACAATCCTCCGCATGGTCGATTCGCCTTACCGCGTCGCGCCCGGCGAGAAGCTCAATCTCAAGAAGCGGCCGACGGATGACGCCGGGCCGTTCAAGGACAAGGAGCAGGCGGCGCCGGAGAGCGCGAAGAATCTGGAGAAGCTCGACGAGCTCCAGCAGTTGCTCTACGCCGAGGGGGAGCGGGCGGTGCTGGTGGTGTTCCAGGCGATGGACGCCGGCGGGAAGGACGGCGCGATCGAGCACGTCTTCTCCGGGCTCAACCCGCAGGGGTGCCAGGTGACCAGCTTCAAGCAGCCCACGCCGCTCGAGCTGCGGCACGACTTCCTGTGGCGCATCCACGACGCCGCGCCGCCGAAGGGGATGATCGGGATCTTCAACCGCTCGCACTACGAGAGCGTGCTGGTCGAGCGCGTGCACAGCCTGGTGCCGGAAAAGGTGTGGAAGAAGCGCTACGACCACATCAACCAGTTTGAGCGGCTGCTGTCGGACGAGGGGACGGTGGTGCTGAAGTTCTTCCTGCACATCTCCAAGGACGAGCAGAAGCGCCGCCTGGAGGCGCGCCTGCGGGACGCGCACAAGAACTGGAAGTTTGACATCGGCGACCTGCGCGAGCGCGAGCACTGGGACGAGTACCAGCGCGCGTTCGAAGACGCGCTGCAGAAGTGCTCGACCGAGCACGCGCCGTGGTACATCGTCCCGGCCGACCGGAAGTGGTTCCGCAACTGGGTCGTGGGCGACGTGCTCGTGCGCACCCTGGAGCAGCTCAAGATGAAGTACCCCAAGCCGAAGGAAGATCTGTCGGGGATCGTGGTGAAGTGAGGGGCGGGGGCCGCAGACAGACATGGGCGAATGCCGGCTGCTGATGCTGCCTGATCGCTCGTGGCTTGGGCGCCTCGCCCAAGCATCCGCGGCGGCCAGCCGCCTTTTCCCCCGCTCGTTCCGCTGCCGCGGCGAACGCTTGGGCGAGGCACCCAAGCCACGGTGGGCGGGATGTCCTAGCGACAGTTGCGCGAGACGCTAAGCCACGGTGGGGCGGGAGGCCCAAGCGATATCGGGGCGGGAACACCAAGACACGGTTACTCGTCCCGTCGTTGCCGCGGCGGGGGCTTGCGCAGCCGGCTCGCCTTTTGCCGCGCCGCCTGCCAGCCGGTGTAGTTGGTCGAGCCGACGTCGTCGACGCTCTCGTCCTCGATCAGCGTCTCCTCGTCCTCGCTCAGGTCGCGTTGGTCAAGCGGCTTCTCGCCCAGCAGGTCGCCGTCCGGCCGCCGGTTGCCGGTTTCGCCGGCGCCGGCGTCGTCGTCCTCGTCCGCCGTCGCGTCGCTGAGGGCGATGATCTCCGCCTCGGTGATCGGATCGATCTCCGGTTCTTGCGCGACAACGCTGTACGTCGCCGGCCGCTGCGCCGGCGGCAGGTTCGGCCGCTGGATCTGGTGGCTGGTCGGGGCTACGTCCACGAACGTCCACCCCTGCTCGCGCAGCACCGGGACCAGCCCGTCGCGGATGCGCTGCATCAGGTGTTCCAACGGGATCTGCCACAGGTCGGCGGCGAGGGAGGGGACAACCCAGCAGGACATGAGGCTCCTTCGACCCTCTCATCGGACCGCCGACGCGCGCCGCTTGAGCGGATGTCGCGAAGCGCCCGAGCCCGGGCAACGCGCTTTGGCGGCGGGTCGAAACTTCGCGTCAAAGTGGAATGGCCGGGCGCGCGGGCGGTGTGCTAGGTTACGCGGCATGAACAACCTCGTCGGCCGGCCGCTCGAGCGGTCCCGTGACAACATCATGATCGCCGGCGTCTGCGGCGGCATCGCCCAGTGGCTCGGGTGGGATCCGACGCTCGTGCGCGTGCTCTACGTCCTGGCGTCGCTGCTCTCGGCGGCGTTCCCCGGCACGGTCGTCTACATCGTGCTGTGGATCGTCATGCCGCCGGAGCGGTAGCGGGCACAGCGCGCGAGGCTGCGGCGCGGGCGGCAACAACTGCGTTGACAAACCCCGCGCGTCGGCGGAACCTGAGTCGCACCATGGACAAGGATCGCCTCTTCGCGTTGCTGGACAACTTCAAGATCGAGACCCCAAGCTGGGGCTACTCCGACACCGGCACGCGCTTCGGGAAGTTCCTCCAGGCGGCGGCGGCGAGCACCATCGAGGAAAAGCTCGCCGACGCCGGCACCGTCAACCGCTACACCGCCTGCTGCCCGACGGTGGCGGTCCACGTGCTGTGGGATTTTTCCATGGGCGTCGACGCGCAGCAGACGGCGAAGGCGGCCGAGCGGCACGGCGTGCGCATCGGCTCGATCAACCCGAACCTGTTCCAGGACCAGGTTTACAAGTTCGGCTCCGCCACCAGCCCCAACGACCGCGCCCGCGACCACGCCAGCCGGCACGTGATGGACTGCATCGCCATCGCCCGCGCCGTCGGCTCCGACCTGCTCAGCCTCTGGTTCGCTGACGGCACGAATTACCCCGGCCAGGACGACATCGTCACCCGCAAGCGCCGCATGGAAGGGGCGCTGCGGCAGTGGCACGACGCCATGCCGCGGAACATGACCATGCTGGTGGAGTACAAGCCCTTCGAGCCCGCCTTCTACGCCACCGATATCGCCGACTGGGGGATGGCCTACCTGTTCGCCAAGGGCGCGGGGCCGCGGGCGAAGGTGCTGGTCGACACGGGGCATCACTATCAGTCGACCAACATCGAGCAGATCGTCGCGTGGCTGCTGGACGAGGAGATGCTCGGCGGCTTCCACTTCAACGACCGCAAGTATGCCGACGACGACCTGACCCTGGGCAGCATCGACCCGTACGCGGTCTTCCGCATTTTCCATGAGATTCGCAACGCCGCCGACCTGCACGGCAAGGACGTGTCGAAGGTCGCCTACATGGTCGACCAGAGCCACAACCTCAAGCCGAAGGTGGAGGCGATGATCCAGACCGTGACGACCGCGCAGGAGCTGTACGCCAAGGCCTGCCTCGTGGACCGCAAGAAGCTCCAGGACGCGCAGTCGCGGATGAACATCGTGGACGCCGAGAACTGCCTGAAGGATGCCTTCGCCACCGACGTTCGCCCGCTGCTCGGCGAGTGGCGCAGGCGCAAGAACATCGACCCCGACCCGATGCAGGCGTACCGCGCCAGCGGCTACGAGGGCAGGATGGCCCAGGAGCGCGAGGCCGGCCGGGCCGCCCGCGGCGCGACGGCGGGAGCGTCGTACGCGTGATGGTTATTTAGCCAAGGCCGACGGCGCGCCGCCAACGCCTCCGCCGCGGGACGCCTCCCCCGCGGACGCCTCCGCCGGAGGCGCCCGGTCGTGGCGATGTGAGAATGGCGCCCCGCCGCGCCGCCGGCGGGAGCGTCCGCTCCTATAATCCCGCCCTGATGCCCGACCTCCGCGAGCACCTGCAAACCCTGTTCGGCCTGGACGACTTTCGCCCCGCGCAGCGCGAGGTGATCCAGGACGTCCTGCGCGGCCGGGACGTCCTCTGCGTCATGCCCACCGGCGCGGGCAAGAGCCTCTGTTACCAGCTTCCGGCGGCGGTGGTCGGCGGGCTGACGGTGGTCGTGTCGCCGCTGATCTCGCTGATGGAGGACCAGGTCCAGCAACTGCGCGACGAGGGGATCGCCGCCGCCATGCTGAACAGCGCGCTCGACGCGTCGGAGCAGCGCGAGGTCCTTCGCGAGCTGCACAACAACTTCAAGGGGCTGCTCTACGTCGCGCCCGAGCGGTTCTTCGCGCCGTCGTTCCAGCCGGTGCTGGAGAAGCTTCGGCCGAAGCTGCTGGCGGTGGACGAGGCGCACTGCATCAGCCAGTGGGGGCACGATTTTCGCCCGGAGTACGCTCGGCTCGGCGAGGTCCGCCAGCGACTGGGCGCGCCGCCGACGATCGCCCTGACGGCGACCGCCACCGAGGACGTGCGCGGCGACATCATCCGCCAGCTCGGGCTCAGCGAGCCCACCGTGGTCGTCACCGGCTTCGACCGGCCGAACCTGTTGTACGAGTCGCGCACGGTCGCCAAGGTGAAGGAGAAGGACGAGCTTCTGCTGGAGCTGCTGCGCAGGGAATCGTCCGGCAGCGCGATCGTCTACTGCGCGACGCGCAAGGCGGTGGAGGCCGTCAGCGACCTGCTCCGCGAGACGCTGCCGGACCGCCCGGTCTTCCCCTACCACGCCGGCCTGGAGCCGCCGACGCGCACGGCGAACCAGGAAGCGTGGATGGACGCGGCGAGGTCCGTCGCCGTCGCCACCAACGCCTTCGGGATGGGGATCAACAAGCCGGACACGCGCCTGGTCGTCCATTACAACCTGCCCGGTACGCTCGAAGCGTACTACCAGGAGGCCGGCCGCGCCGGGCGCGACGGGCTGCCCGCGCGGTGCGTGATGCTGTTCAGCTACCAAGACCGCTACACGCAGGAATTCTTCATCAACAAGCTCGGCGAGGAGGCGGGCGAGCACGGCGACCCCGCGCGCGTGCGCGAGCAGCAGGAGCACGCGCGGCAAAAGCTCGAGCTGATCATCAAGTACGCCCAGACGCACCGCTGCCGGCGCGAGATGATCCTGGATTACTTCGGCGATCAGAGCGGCGTGGAGAACTGCCAGTGCGACGTCTGCCGCCGGGCGGCGGGCCTGAGCGGCGACGCCGACGCGGCGGCGGCGGGCGCGGCGCTGGCGGAGGTGCCGGAGGAGACCGTCACGCTCATCCGCCAACTCCTGTCGGCGGTCGCGCGGATGAACGGCCGGTTCGGCGTGGGCGCGGTGGCAGAGGTGCTCACCGGCGCCGACAACGAGCGCACCCGCAAGTGGAACCTGGACCAGCTCACGGTCTACGGCCTGCTCCGCGCGCACACGATCAAGCGCGTGATCGCGATGCTGCACCGCCTGCTGGAGTCCGGCCTCGCCCGCCAGCGCGACCCCGAGGGGACCAAGTTCATGCCGGTGATCGAGCTGACCGCGTCCGGCGTCGCGGTGATGAAGGGCCAGCAGCCGCCACCCACCACGCTGGCCGACATCGTCCCGCGCGGCTCGCGGGCAGCGGGGATCAACCGCGCCACCGGCACCAACCCGCGCGCGCTCGGCACGAATCCGAAGGACCGGGCGGAGGACGACGAGCCGTTCGATCCCGGCGCCATCGCTCGGTTCGAGCGGCTGCGCGGCGTCCGCTCGGAGCTGGCGCGGGAGAAGCAGCTCCCGCCGTACTGCATCTGCCACGACAGCACCCTCAAGTCCATCGCCCGCCGCGCCCCCGACACCCTGGCCAAGCTCGAGCAGATCAAGGGAATGGGCCCGCACAAGGTGAAGATGTACGGCGAGCAGTTCATCGCCGCGGTGAAGGACGACGCGGCGCCGTTGGAGCCAAGGTACGTGGATGAGCCGTAGTCCCACCCACGGCGGTCCCACCATGCCGACCATCGTCATCATCGGCTCCCTCAACACCGACCTCATCTCCCGCGTCCGCGCGATGCCGCGCCCGGGTCAGACCATCCTCGGCGACGACTTTCTCACGCTGCCCGGCGGCAAGGGCGCGAACCAGGCGGTGGCGGCGGCGAAGCTCGCGGGGGCGGGGACGCGCGTTCACCTGGTCGGGCGGGTCGGGGCAGACGACTTCGGGAAGCGGCTGCTCGACGGGCTCGGCCGGCACGGCGTCGGGACGCGGCACGTCACCGTGACCGAGCGCGTCGCCAGCGGCGTCGCGACCATCCTGGTCGATCGCAAGGGGGAGAACTCCATCGTCGTAACGCCCGGCGCGAATGCGAAGCTGTCGCCGGCCGACCTGGACGCGGCCGAGACGCTGATTCGATCCGCGTCGGTCGTGGTGATGCAGTTGGAGATCCCGCGCCAGACGGTGCGGCACGCCATCGCGACGTGCCAGCGACTGGGCATCTACACGATCCTGGATCCCGCGCCGGCGCCGGCGAAGGGGCTGCCGCGGGCGATGTTCGCCGTCGACCTGTTCACGCCCAACGAAAGCGAGGCCGAGGCCCTGCTGGGGATCACGCCGCGTTCGCGGGCGCATCGCAAGCGGACGATCGAGCCGAAGCAGATGGCGGGGGAGTTCCTGGCGCGGGGGGCGAAGGCGGTCGCGCTGAAGCTCGGCTCGCGCGGATCGGTGCTAATCGAGCGGGCGGGAGGCTTTCAAACGATCAGGCCGTTCAAGGTGAGGGTGACGGACACGACGGCGGCGGGGGACGCGTTCACCGGGGCGTTGGCCGTCGGGCGCGCGGAGGGGATGCCTCTGGTGGAGGCGATGCGCTTCGCTAACGCCGCCGGCGCGATCTGCTGCCAGTCGTTTGGCGCCCAGCCCGCGCTGCCGAGCCGAGAGGCGGTCGAGCGGCTGCTGCGGACGTAGGTGAACCGGCCCCGAAGGGGGAAGCCCTGGGACCGGTGCGCGTTAGCCGCGGAACGGTCGGCTGGGGAACCGACCGGCCCGCACGCGAACGGCGGCCGGCCGGAACAGCGACCGAGCGAGCATCTCCAGCAACAGCGTGATCATGCCAAACTCCGTTCCGCGTCGGCGGGAGCAACCCATTCGCTCCGCGCCGTCGATTGTAGGCTGGCAATCGGCGGGCCAGCGGGCGAGCGAGAAAAAAGAGGTGGCGGCACCGGTGTGCCGCCACCTCAGATAAGTTCTGCCTGTCACCGCAACGCCGCGGCCGGCCGATCCGGTCGAGCGGCAGGGGCGGGGGCGGCTAGTGGGCCGTCCCGGGCGCGCCGACGGCCGCGGTGCCGCGGGCGTCGGGGTGGCCCTCGGCGGTGTCGGCGGCGCCGGCGAACATGTCGTCCTCCAGGTGGTACCCGCGCTCACCGTGCAGCGAGAGATCCAGCCCGGTGAACTCCTGTTCCTCGGTCGCGCGCAGCCCGATCGTCTTGTGAATGATCAGGGCGATGATGAACGTCAGCACGAAGGCGAAGACCGCGCACACGCCGACGCCGATGAGCTGGTTCACGAACTGCCCCATACCGCCCGGCACGGGTCGGACGGCGAAGATACCGACCAGCAGCGCGCCGACCGCGCCGCCGATGCCGTGCACGCCGAAGGCGTCCAGCGAGTCGTCATACTTGAAGACGTTCTTCAGCCGGCAGCCGCCGTAGCAGACGATGCCACCGATCCCGCCAATCACGATCGCGCTCCAGGGCAGCACGTGCCCGGCGCACGGGGTGATGACGACCAGCCCGGCGACCATGCCGGACGCGAAGCCGAGGATGGTCGGCTTACCCTGGTGCATCCACTCCGCGAGCATCCACGCCGTTGCGGCGGCGGCGGCGGCGACCTGCGTGTTTGTGAACGCCAGCGCGGCGACGGTGCCGGCGACCGGCAGCTCGGCGCCCGGGATGGCGACGGCCGAGCCGGCGTTGAACCCGAACCACCCGAACCACAGCAGCCCCGCGCCGATCAGCGTCAGGCCGAGCGAGTGCGGCGGCATTGCAACGCGCCCGTACCCGCGGCGCGGCCCGATCACCAGGCAGACCGCCAGCGCGCTGACCCCCGCCAGCACGTGCACGACCGTCCCGCCCGCGAAATCCATCACGCCCTTCTGGAACAGCCACCCGTTCACGTTCCACACCCAGTGGGCGACCGGGCAGTAGACGATGGTTGACCAGATGATCATGAACAGCACGAACGGGCCGAAGCGGATACGCTCGGCCACCGCGCCGACGATCAGCGCGGGGGTGATGATGGCGAACTTCCCCTGGAACATGACGAACGCCATTTCCGGCACGCCGGTCGAGACCGCGCCGACGGTGTCGCCGGAGGTGAGCATCCGCCCCCAGTCGCTGTTGAACGCCTTGAGGAACAGCAGGCTCGGGTCGAACGACAGCAGGCTGATGATCGCGTCGCCGGCGGCGGGGTTGGTGCCCAGGCTGATGAGCGACGTCTCGGGGGTGACGACGTTGAACGCCAGCGCGTAGCCGACGATGATCCAGTGCAGCCCGATCACGCCGATGGCGACCATGCAGCACAGGAACATGTTCAGCACGTTCTTGGCGCGCACCATGCCGCCGTAGAACAGCGCGAGCCCCGGGACCATGAACAGCACCAGCGCGCTGGAGACGAGCATCCAGGCGGTGGAGCCGGTGTCGATCTTCGAGAGCCACGGCGGGGTGGCAGCGGCGGCGGCGTCGGCGGCGGGCTGCGTGGTCGCCGTCACCGCGTTGGTCGCGGGGGCGGCCTCCTGCGCGCTCGCGCCGTCCGGCGCCAGCATCAGCGCGAGCACGGCGGCGAAGGCGAAGAGGATGAACGGTAACACGGACCTGACGCGCTGCGTGGGCGCGCCCAAGGGGGGCAGCATGAGGGGCCTCCAAGTTGGCGGTTGAGAAACGGCCGAGAAAACGGGTGAGAAACGGTTTGCGTTACAGTGCTTTTTCGTTGCGATCGCCGGTGCGGATGCGGACGACTTCCGTGACGGGGTAGACGAAGATCTTGCCGTCGCCCACCTCGCCGGTGCGCGCCGCCTCGATGATGGCATCGACGACCCGCTCGGTCTCCTCGGTCTTGCAGCAGATCTTCAACTGCACCTTCGGCACGAAGCCGACGTCCATCTTCGCGCCGCGATAGCGCTCGGTGTGCCCGGCCTGCCGGCCGTAGCCCTTCACCTCGACGGCGGTCGCGCCCAGGATCCCGATCTTCGCCAGCGCCGCCTTCACGGCGTCGAGCTTCTGCGGCTTGATCACGGCTTCAATCATCTGCATGGGGAGCCTCCTTCGGGGGGCAATTCGGGGGACGGGAATGGGGAATCGCGGCTAACATGTAAGCAATTTCGCCGACACTTCAACTTCCGCCCTCGTCTCCGACAGCCGTCAACGCGTCAGGGCTGCGCTTCGATGAAGAGGTCGGCCTTGTGGTTGGAGACGTAGACCTTGAAGTCGCGGAACAGCAGCGCCTTGAAGACGTCGTCCCACGGGAACGCGCGGGTGTGGAACACCTTGATCTTGTAGCCGGACATGAAATCCGTGACGCTGCCGGTGTCGCCGATCAGGTACGCGAGCTCTTCGCTCAGGTCGATCGTGGGATCGAGGACCGGCGGGATCTTCTTCTTGTCGCTCATGACACACACTCTCTCGCGTGCACCTGCACGCGCGCTGCGCGGCCGCGCGCACGCGTGCGGACGAACGCTTTCGTCAATGCCCGCCGCGGCCCGGCGGCGGCAGGTGGGGCATGATGCCCGACTGAAGGTACAGCAGCACGCTGGCGATGATCATCGAGGCGATGCTGACCACGAACCCGATCTTGAACCACGTGCCGAACGGGATCGTCCCGTGCCCGCGCTTCTCCAGCACGCCCAGGGCGATGATGTTGGCCGTGCTGCCGATCACCGTCATGTTCCCCATGAACGTCCCGCCGAACAGCATCATCCAGTAGATGGATGCCGGGTACGATGCCGGCGCGGCGGCGACGCGCACGTCGTGGATCACCGGCATGAACGTCGCCACCGCCAGCACGTTGTCCAGGAACGCGCTGAGCCAGCCGGTGGACCACCCGACGATCTGGATGAGCAGCGCCTGGTTCCCGCCGGTGACGGCAATCAGGCGTTCGGCGACGACGCTGGTGACGCGCGTGTGCTCCAGCGTGCCGACGGAGGCGAAGAGCATCATGAAGAAGCTCAGCGTCCACCAGTCCACGCGGCGCTCCACCAGTTGCCGGGCGTGCTGCCCGCGGATGAGCAGCACGATGCTCCCCATCAGCAGGGCCGCGCCAACCATCATGGTCCCTTCCTTGAGCGGCTTGCCCTGGGGGTCGAACAGCAGGCCGAGCCAGCGCTCGCTCAGCCCGTGCGTTACCAGGAGCAGCAGGGTGGCGACGAAGATGGTCCAGCAGATGCGGCGCTGGCGGCGGTCGGATTCCGACAGTGCCTCGGGAGCGGGATCGTGATGCGTGATCGCCGAGGCGGCCTCTGACGCGCCGGCCGATTCGTCGCCGTCGAACGGGTCCGCCTCCCAAGGGGTCTCGGGCGTCTCGTGCAACGCGGCGCCCGCGCCGACCAGCGCCGGCTGGGGTTGCTGCCGTCGCGCGACCACCGCGGCCAGCCGCTGCTTTGATTCCTGCTCAGCGTGCACCGCCGCCCTTAGCTGCATGAAGGCATCGGCGAACCACCAGCGGCAGATCAGGTACGTGGCGACGTTCACCACCAGGGCGATCGGCGCAGACCAGCGCAGGAATTCCAGGAAGCTGAAGCCGGCGTCGAAGGCGATCATCACCCCGATCGGGTTGCCGATCGACGAGCAGGCCGAGCCGATGTTGGTCGAGAAGACCAGCATCAGCACGAACGGCGTCGGCGCCAGCCGGTACTTGCTGGTCAGGTGCAGCATCGTCCCGGTCATGAACAGGATGCTCGTCACCTCGTCCACCACGGCGGCAGAGACGGTGGCGAGCACCATCATCACGAGGATCAGCGTGTCCGGCCGCGGGCCGACCACGCGCACAATCGTGTTGACGATCCCCTCGAAGAACTGGTTCTCCTCCAGGAAGCCGATCACCAGGAACATGCCGACCAGGAAGATGATGACCCGAAGGTTGGCCGACTCGGTGAACTGCTGCACGGTCAGCAGGCTGGTCCCCAGCAGCACGGCGATGCCGCCGAAGGCAAATGCCAGGCGGAAGTCGCCGAACAGCAGCGTGCCGTAGATGAAGGTGGAGAAGACGACGATGCTGGCGACCTGCGGCCCGTTGAAGTTCACGTTCACCAGTCGCAGCGCCAGCAGGGCGACGAGGGTGCCGATCACCAGTGCGAAGAATGCGGGAACCTTGTTCATGCGAATGCGCGTTCGCGGTGAAGGTGGATCGGACGGTTGGAATTTGGTCTGACGACACGGACGGGCCGCTCGCGAGGAAGCCGCCCGTCCGTTGTTCGTCTGTGCCAAGGCGGCTGCGAGGGCTGCCTAGGCGGTTGCGGGATAGCCCGCGGGGACCGGCGAGGCCGAGCTCGTGCCAGGCGGCGTGGGGACCGGCGTGCCGCCGATCGGGTCGCCGGCGAAGCCCGGGTAGGCTTCCATGCCGTGCTCGCCGATGTCGAGCCCTTCGATCTCCTCTTCCGCCGACACGCGGATGCCGAAGGCCACCTTCAGCACGCCCCAGAAGATCATCGAGGCGGAGAAGGCGGTCACGCCGACCACCGCGATGCCGATCAACTGCGAGACGAGCTGCGCCGTCCCGCCGCCGTAGAACAGCCCCGGCTTGCAATAGGCTTCCATGGCGTAGGCCTTGATCACGTCCGGCGAGGCGAAGAGCGCCACGCAGATCGTGCCGAAGGTCCCGCCCACCAGGTGGACCGAGAGCGCGCCGACCGGGTCATCCAGCTTGACCTTGTCGAAGAACAGCACCGAGAAGACGACCAGCGCGCCCGCGATGGCGCCGATGGCGGCGGCGGCGGGGATCGTGACCACCGCGCACGGGGCGGTGACCGCGACCAGGCCGGCCAGGCAGCCGTTGAGGATCATGCTGAAGTCCGGCTTGCCGAGCACCAGCCATGCCGTGACGGTGGCGGCGACCGAGCCGAAGGCGGCGGCGGTGTTGGTGGTGATGGCGATGTGGCCGATCTGGAGGTTGGCCGTCATCGTCGAGCCCGGGTTGAACCCGAACCACCCGAGCCACAGCACGAAGCAGCCGATGGCAGCCAGTGCCATGCTGTGACCGGGGATCGGAGTGACCGAGCCATCCTTGTTGTACTTGCCGATGCGCGCCCCGAGCATGATCACGCCCGCCAGCGCCGCCCACCCGCCGACCGAGTGCACCACGGTGGAGCCCGCGAAGTCGTGGAACGGCGTGCTCAGCGTCGCGAGCCAGCCGCCGCCCCAGATCCAGTGCCCGGTGACCGGGTAGACGATCATGACCAGCAGGAAGCTAAAGATCATGAACATCCCGAACTTCACCCGCTCGGCTACGGCGCCCGACACGATGGTTGCGGCGGTGCCGGCAAAGACGAGCTGGAAGAAGAACTTCACGCTCTCCGGAACCGCCGCCCAGCTCAGGCCGGGGTAGAGGTCGGCGGTCCCGGGCATCAGGCTCGGCAGAAAGCCGGTCATCCCTACCCACTTGGTGACGGCGATCTTGCCCTCGGCGTCAGGCGCGCCGCCGAACATCATCCCGAAGCCGGCGACCCAGAACGCGATCGCGCTGATGCCGAAGACGATGAAGTTCTTGGCCAGGATGTTGACCGCATTCTTCCGCCGGCACAGCCCCGCCTCCAGGGTGCAGAAGCCGAGGTTCATGAAGAAGACCAACATGCCGGCGATCAACACCCAGACGGTGTTGGCGACGACCTGCATGTCCGCCACCTTCGCCAAGGCGTCGGCGACGGTCGGCGCAGGGGCGGCGGCGGCGGCGGCGGCGGCGGCGTCCTGCGCCAGCGCAAGCGCGGGCGCCGCCAGTAGCGCCGCGGCGGCGGGGAGAAGCGTCCGAAGCGATTTGAAGGGTGGTGCGAACATACGCTGGTGTTCCTCCGCGCGACGATGCGCGCAGTTTCTCTGTTGGCGCGGCGGCGGGGGTCGCGGCCGCGCCGGACTCTGGGACGCCGGGTTGACTTAAGGAGCCGTCGGCCGACGCGGCCGAGCGGCGCTCACAACGCTTGCTCGTTCTTCTCGCCGGTGCGGATGCGCGTCACCTCGGCGACCGGGTAGACGAAGATCTTGCCGTCGCCCACCTCGCCGGTCCGCGCCGCCTCCACGACGGCGTTGACCGCCTTGGTGGTCTCGTCTGACTTGCAGCAGATTTTCAAGAGCACCTTGGGGACGAAGCCGACATCCATCTTGGCGCCGCGGTACCGCTCGGTGTGCCCCATCTGCCGCCCGTACCCTTTGCACTCCACGGCGGTGACGCCGAGGATGCCGAGCTTGGCCAGCGACGTCTTCACGGCGTCGAGCTTGTGCGGTTTGATCACCGCCTCGATCATCTGCATGTGTGAACCTCTCGGCACCCCGATGACTACTGCCGCGACGTGAGCGAACGACCGCCGCCTGCCTGCCCAATGGCTGAACTCACTCCGCTCGGCCTTAACAACGGGTGTGCCACGGCTGGAGCGCGCGCGCCGATTTGGCGGAAGTGTCGGAGCTAGCGGCAGATAGGCGTGCGTTCCCGTTGCCGCCAACGCGCCTGACTTTCTCAACATTTGCAGGCGGACGCGCAGTTATCGGGCAGGGCGTATCGGGCGTGTAGCGCGGTGCGCAGTTGTTCAGCAGACCTCGTCCAGCACGTGCTCGGCCACGTAGATTGGAACCGAGGTGGCGATGCCCAGTGCGATGGCATCGCTGGGGCGGCTGTCGATCTCGCGCGTCTTGCCGTCCTGGCGGATGTGGATGCGGGCGTAGAAGGTGTGGTTCTCGAGATCATTGATCTCGATCTGCTCGATCGACCCCCCGAGCTGCTCGATCACGCTGGCCAGCAAGTCGTGCGTCAGCGGGCGCGGCGTCGGGATGCCCTTGAGCCGCCGGTCGATCGCGTAGGCCTCCCCGGAGCCGATGACGATGGGGAAGATGCGCTCGCCGTCGACCTCCTTGAGCATGATGATCTGCTGATCCTGCATCTCAGAGATGATGATCTTGTGCAGTTCCATCTGGATCGACATGCGAAGCACTCCGTGCGACTCGAGGCGGTGGCGCGCAACCGTTGGCGAGAGCGACAGTAAATCTCGCCACAAAGCGGTGTCAAGCGCGATGTTCGCCCCATGATAGGACCATCGCGCCGCCCGGGTGGCGAGGCGAAATCGCGCGCGAGCGCCGCCCCCGGGATCGCTCGCGAGCGCTGCTCCTCCAACCGCGCGCAAAGACCGTCCCCGAACAGGGATCGTGATAATTTTCACGAACTCGCGCGAGGCTGCCTATAATCGCTGCGATCATGCGCCTGAACCGACGCGCTCAAACATCCGCCAAGTGGATCCTCGGGGCGGCGCTCTTCACCTCGGCCGCGGTGGGGATCGGGTTCGCTTACACCCGTCTGAGCAGCCCGCTGGTCACGGTCACCGAAGCGGTCGAGGGGCCGGTCGTGCAGGCGTTTTACTCCACGGGGACGGTGCAGCCCCAGCGCGAGTACGCGATCAAGAGCAACATCGCCGGCATCCTTACCGAGGTGAAGGTCGACAAGGGCGACCGCGTGAAGGCGGGTCAGCCGCTGGCGGTGGTATCGGATCCCGAGCTCACCTTCGCCGCGCGCAAGGCGCAGGCGGAGCTGGAGGAGAAGCAGAAGCGGGCGGGCGCGAAGACGTCGCCGGTGATCCAAGAGTTCAACGCCCGCATCGAGGCGATGGCGGCCCTGCTCGACATGGCGCAGCGCGAGGAAGTGCGCGTCCGCGCGCTGATCGAGAAGCAGGCGGCTTCGCAGACCGATCTCGACCTGGTCATCGACCGCGTCAAGACCGTCTGGAGCCAGCACGAATCGCTCAAGGCCCAGCGCGTCGCCAAGCAGTTCGAACTGGAGCGCGAACTCCAGGTCGCCCGCAGCGCGCTCGACACGGCCAACTGGAATCTCGACCAGCAGACGCTCAAGAGCCCGATCGACGGCGTCGTGCTCGACCGCCCGCTGTCGCTCGGCACGCGCGTGGCCGTCAACGACCGCGTGATGAACGTCGCCGACGTCGCCCCCGCCAGGCTGGTCATGCGGGCGGCGGTGGACGAGGAAGACGTGACCAAGGTTCGCCCGGACCAGGTGGTGCGGATGACGCTGTATGCCTACGCCGACCGCGTCTTCGAGGGCCGCGTGCACAAGATCTACGATCAGGCCGACCCGGAGCGGCGGACGTTCGAGGTGGACGTGAAGGTCCTGGAGCCCGATGCCCGGTTGGCGCCGGGCATGACCGGCGAGCTCGCCTTCGAAATCGCCAGCCGCGACCGCGCGATCGTCGTCCCCAGCCAGGCGGTACAGAAGGGCGGCGACGTCTACGCCGTCAGCGATGGCCGGTTGAAGAAGCTGTCGGCGGAGGTGGGCCTGCGCGGCCCGGCGCGCACGGAGATCCGCGCGGGCCTGCACCCGGGCGAAAAAGTCGTCATCAGCGCCATGAATTCGCCGCACGACGGGCAGCGCGTCCGCAGCAAGTACCAGGATCCCATGACCGCCGCCGCCGCAAACGAGCCGAAGGCGGCGCAAGAGGGGTTCAAGGGGTTCAAATGAAGGATGAAGGCGGCAGGATGAAGGATGGATGAAGGGGCCCGCGCCGGCGGGGAAGCGCATTCTTCATCCTTCATCCTTCCGCCTTCATCCCTGACTTTCTATGCGCTGGTTCATCTCCATTCGTTACCTTCTCGCCCACCTGCGGCAGTCGCTCGTCTGCGTCGCGGGCGTGACCATCTCCGTCACCATGTTCATCGCCATGACGGCGATGATGAACGGTTTCACGGATAAGTTCATTATCGAGACGGTCGAGGCCTCCGGGCACATCCGGGTGGACGACGAGCCGCGCGAGACGCGCACGCCGATCCTCGAGCGGACCTACCGCGATCCCAACGCGCTGCTGGTGGTCGAGGGAGTGAAGCCGCGCGACAAGATCGAGAAGATCAAGAACCCCGAAGGCCTCGTCGCCACGCTGCGCCGGATGCCCGGCATCACGGCGGTCGCGCCGCAGGTCAACGGCGACCTGATCGCCACCTACGGCACCAAGACCATGACCATGAGCGTGCTCGGCGTTGATCCCGAGCAGACGCTGGCGGTCACCACCATCGGCGCCAAGGTTACTCACGGCGAGTTCGCCCGGCTCAAGACCGCCGCCGACGGCGTGGTCATCGGCAGCGGCGTCTCGACCGTCCTCGGGGCCGGCGTCGACGACATCATCACGCTTTCCAGCCCCACCGGCGGGCTCACCACCGCCAAGGTCGTCGGCATCTTCTCCACCGGCGTCACGCCGACCGACTACGGCCGCGGGTACATGCTGCTCAACGACGCGCAGACGCTGCTGGACAAGAAGAACATCATCAACGAGATCATCTGCCGCACCGACGACTACACCCGCGCCGAGGCGTACGCCCAGCAGATCGAGGCGCTCAGCGGCTACAAGACCGAGAGCTGGCAGGAGTCCAACGCCAACTTTCTTAAGATCTTCCGCATCCAGTCGATCATCACCTACATCATCACCGGCGCGCTGCTGATCGTCGCCGCGTTCGGCGTGCTCAACATCCTGGTGATGGCGGTGCTGGAGCGCGTCAACGACATCGCCATCCTGAAAAGCTTCGGCCTGTCGCGCGGCGACATCACGCAGATCTACGTGTTCCAGGGACTGGTGATCGGCCTGGTCGGCTCGCTCGTGGGGCTCGCGCTGGGCAAGCTGGCGGTGGAAAGCCTGCGACGACTGCCGATCCAGATGGAGGGGCTGGTCAAGGCCGAAGGGCTGCTCATGAGCGAGAGCACCGGGCAGTACGTCACCGCCTTCGTGAGCGCGATGGTCATCGTCATGATCGCCGCCGTCTACCCCGCTCGGCGGGCCGCGAAGTATGATCCGGTGGAAGTGATCCGGGGAGCGCACTAGCCGGCCTCTGCGCAGAGGGAGTCGCCGCCATGACGATCAAGACTGCTGCCACGGTGAAAGACCTGTACCGGGTGGACGGGAAAGCGGAATTGGTCCGCGGGGAGTTGGTGCACATGCCGGCAACAGGACGGGCTCCGGGCTTCGCGTCGGACGAGATCCTCGTGTCGCTAAAGCAGTACGTGAAGCGGACGCGGCACGGGGTGGCGGTTGGTGACAACAAGGGGTTCCTGGTCGACCTGCCGCACCTCAGGTCGTTCAGCCCGGACGCCGCGCTCTACGTGGGGCCGAATTCCGGGATGAAATTCTTCGAAGGCGCCCCGGTGTTCGCAGCAGAGGTGCGCAGCGAAGGTGATTACGGTCCCGCGGCGGACGCGGAGATGGCGGCCAAGCGGGCGGATTACTTCGCCGCCGGCACGCTGGTGGTGTGGGACGTGGACGTGTTGGGGCGCGACGTCGTGCGCGTTTACCGTGCGAGCGAGCCCGGCGTGCCAGCGATTTACCGCAAGGGGCAGCTCGCCGAGGCCGAGCCCGCGGTCCCGGGATGGTCGATGCCGGTCGATGACCTCTTCGAGCCAACGTGATTCACGCCGCGATTCCATCCTGCGCACCTGCGCCGACGCGCGAAGCACCGGCCGCCACGCCGTTGCTCCGCGCCCAGAACGTCCAGCGCTTCCTGGGCGCGCAGGACGCCCGCACGCACATTCTTCGCGGCGTTGATCTCACCATCGGCCGCGGCGAGTACGTCTCGATCGTCGGGGCGTCCGGCTCCGGCAAGAGCACGCTGCTCTACCTGCTCGGCGGGCTCGATCGCCCGACGCGCGCCGACGAGGACGGCAAGCCCTTCGACCCCGACAGCGCCGTCTTCATCGACGGCGAGAACACCCACGATCTGAACGACACCCGCCTGGCCCGGGTGCGCAACGAGAAGGTCGGGTTCGTCTTTCAGTTCCACTACCTGCTGAAGGAGTTCACGGCGCAGGAGAACGTCGCGCTGCCGATGCACAAGCTCGGGCGGCTCACGCGCGCCCAGGCGATGGAGCGGGCGGCGGCGCTGCTGGGGCAGTTCAACCTCGGCGGCAAGGCGAAGCGCCGCGCCAACCGGTTATCGGGCGGCGAGCAGCAGCGCGTCGCGATCGCCCGCGCGCTGGCGAACGAGCCGGCCGTCCTGCTCGCCGACGAGCCGACGGGCAACCGTGACCGAAAGAACAGCGAGATTGTTGCCGATATCTTCCACAGCCTCGCCAGCGCCGGGCAGACCATCGTCATGGTCACCCACGATAACGCCCTGGCGCATAAGGCGCGGCGGATCGTGACCATGGAGGATGGGAACGTCGTGAACGACCAGAGGATCGAGGGGCCGATAACGGGGGAACTTCGAAATCCTAAGCGGGAAATTCTAAACAAAATCGAATGACCAAAAGGTGAAAACGCAGAGGAGGGCGCTGAAGGTCGTTTTCTTCTTTAGGGCCTTCTAATTTGTTTCGTGCTTCGTGCTTAGGATTGTGGGTTTCCGCGCCGTGGTCATTCCTGAGCAGCCTGTCGTCTATCATCCACCTCCTATGCGTATCCTTATTTCCGGCGCCGCCGGCTTCCTCGCCTCCCACCTGACCGATCTGCTCCTCGCGCAGGGGCACGAGATCGTGGGCGTGGATAACTTCATCACCGGCAAGGACCAGAACATCGCCCACCTCAAGGGCAACCCGAAGTACACCTTCCTCCGCGCCGACGTGATCGAGCCGCTGAAGATCGACGGGCCGGTGGACCGCATCTACCACATGGCCTCGCCGGCCTCGCCCATCGGTTACGTGAAGCACCAGGTTGCCACGATGAAGGTCAACAGCCAGGGGACCTGGAACCTGCTCGAGCTGTCGCTGGAGAAGAAGGCGCGCTTCCTGATGGCCTCGACCAGCGAGTGCTACGGCGACCCGGCCGTCCACCCGCAGCGCGAGGACTACTGGGGCAACGTCAACCCGATCGGCCTGCGATCCATGTACGACGAGGCCAAGCGCTTCAGCGAGGCCTGCACCATGGCCTATCACCGCGAGCGCAAGGCGGACACGCGGCTGATCCGAATCTTCAACACCTACGGCCCGCGGATGGACCCGTACGACGGGCGCGTCGTCATCAGCTTCATTCGGCAGGCGCTGAACAACGAGCCAATCACCGTCTTTGGCGAAGGGAAGCAGACCCGCTCGCTCTGCTATGTCACCGACCTGGTGCGCGGCATCAACCTGGTGATGGAGAGCGACTTCCACGAGCCGATCAACCTCGGCAACCCCGACGAGGTGACGATCCTCCAGATCGCCAAAGAGATCATCCAGCTCATCCCCGGCACCAAGAGCCAGATCGTCCACCAGCCGATGCCGCCCGACGACCCGCGCGTGCGCTGCCCGGACATCAGCCGAGCCAAGCAGATCCTCGGTTGGACGCCGGTCGTGCCGCGCAAGGAAGGGCTGGGCAAGATGATCGAGCACTACCGCGATCAGCTCATCCAGAAGTAGCCGCGCCCGCGGGCCGGCCGCACTCGGGGCATTGGTTGGGGGAGGCGCGCAGATCGTAGCCGCACGCGGCGCAGCAGCCGTCGCGAAACCGCCGGCGCCGCCGCCACGCCCTCGCCCCGATCAGCGCCGCCGGCGCCGCGGCGATGGCGGCGATCAACGGGTACGGCGCCGCGATGATGGTCAACTCCATCCCGCTCGGCAGGCGGGTGCGGTCATAGCCGATCTTGCGCTTCCAGAAGTCGCTCGCGCCCGCCGCCGCCTTGGGGGTCAGGCGGTAGTAGTGGCCGTGATGCCACTGATGGTCGTTGCTGGCATCGACCGCGCGACGCAACACGCTGGCGCCGACGTAGACAGCGCCGCTGCCGGAACGAACGTGAAGGATGCGGTGGAGGTAGCCGCCCGGCGCGATGCGCGCGAGGTTGTCCTCGTATCCCTCGGTCATTCGCGCGCTACGGGCCCACATCGCCACCGCCGCTACCGTGAGCACCAGCGATGCTCCGAACACGGCCGCGCGGACAATTCCCCGACCCGCCTCGCCCACGGCCGACTCCCGCTCCCCACTGACCACTAGCCACTGACCACTGACCACTACCCTACTGCAGCGCCTTGATGGTCCGCTCCCAGCGCGGCCGGTGCGTTTCGGGGTCGAGCGAGATGACGACCGACGATGAGCGGCCGAGGATGTTGTCGCGCGGGACCATGCCGATGTAGCGCGAGTCGGCGCTGTTGTCGCGGTTGTCGCCGAGGACGAAGTAGCGGTCGGCCGGCACGGTCACCGGGCCGAAGTCGCGCCGCGCGGGCAGGGCGGGCGTCGACATCACCGGGTGCGGCCGCCCGCCGATCATTTCCGATGCGTAAGCGTTCCGGCTCAGGTCGCGCGGCGACAGTCGCCGAGTCACCGACGGGTCGAGCGGCGCGTACGTCATCGGCTGACCGTTGATGAAGAGCTGGTTGCGCACCAGCGCCACCGTATCGCCCGGCAGCCCGACCACGCGCTTCACGTAGCGCGTCCCGTCGGCCGGCGAGTTGAAGACCACGATCTCCCCTCGCTGCGGCCCCGACCAGTGCGCCAGGTGCCACTGCGTGAACGGCACCTTCAGCCCGTAGGCGAGCTTGTTCACGAAGATGCGGTCCCCCTCGACAATGCTGGGGTTCATCGACCCGGTCGGCACGACGTTCCAGTCCGCCACCGCCGAGCGGAACGAGCAGAGGACCAGCACCGTCAGCGCGACGGGCAGCACGGTCTCACGGGCGAAGCGGCGCAGTCGCTGGGGGAGGCGCATCGAAAGGTTCTCCTTCCGGGTCGTTGGGAGTGTACACGCGCCGGCGGCCGTGAAGTTCCGCCGGGCGGCGCGAGGCTGGGCAGCGTGGATTGCCTGCACCTTCTCCCGCCGGCAATGCAGGCCGGCCTTGCCGCCTCGACACCACCGCCCGGCACCTCACGAACGCGAAGATGCCGCGCCCCGGGGGGCGCGGCATCTTTGGCTGATCGGTTGATAACTGGCTTAGCGACCGGCTAATGCTTCCCGCGATTGGTGGGCGGGCGGGCGCGGGGGTCCTGGCCGTCGGCCTGCGTTTCCAGCAGGTCGCGGTAGTCGTCCATCAGCTTCCAGTTGGGATCCGAGCCCTTGGCATCGTCGGTGAGGTCGCCGCGGAGCTTCATTTGGTCGAACACGATCTTGCTGCGCACCAGCGTCACGTGCCCGTCGGAGAAGGCGAGGTTCCACGATGGCGTGCGCTCGCCGCCGGAGAAGTGAGAGATGCGCTGCGGGCCCGACAGCAGGTCCAGCAAGAGGGCCTTGTTGCGCGGGAACTTGTTGAGCTTCGCGTACGCCGTGATCTTGTTCGACGTCGGGTCGCCCGGCCGCTCCAGCGCGTAGTGCGGGTTGTAGCTGTAACTGGTGCGGTAGTTCGGCGAGGTGGCGGCGAGATCCGAGAGCCACGGCTTGGGGAAGCTGTCGTAGTTGAAGTCCGGGTGGGCCCGGCCGCCGGGGCAGTAGAAGAGCTGCTCCGCGCGGACGTACTTCCGCTCGTAGAGCAGGCCCAGCCCGTAGCGGACCGGGGGAGAAGGCTTCTTGTCCTGCACGAGGTAGGACCAGAAGGGCTGATCGTACACCTGCACCTTTTCGCGGAACCGCATCGGCAGAAAACCGCGCTGGTCCGCCGCGTAGGTGGTGCAACTAATGACGATCTGACGCAAGTTGCTGGCGCAGTTGGCGTTGAGCGCCTGCTGGCGGACCTTGGCCAGGGTGGGCAGAAAGATCGACATCAGGATGCCGATGATGCCGATCACCACCAGCAGCTCGATGAGGGTGAACGCGGTTTTCCGTCGCATGTTCTGATCTCCGCCTGTCCCCGAGGCCCGTTGAGGGGCCTGTGGGCGGCAAGTAAAACGGCCGACGCAGCGGCTGAAGCGGAAGAAGTGTGACCGCCACCAAGCATGCCGCGTGAAGTGCGGCTTTGCAACGGGCTTGTGAAGCTTGCCCTGGGCGTTAACCCACTCCCGCTTAGGCGTTTTCCCTTTGATATGCAAGGAGTTAGCGGCAGGTTGGGCGGCGTCGCACGCCGCAAAAACGGAAGGGAATGACGTGATTTTTTCAACCGGTTCACTTGGAAGTTCCACGCGATGAAGTAGTCTCTCGGTAGCCCGTTTCGTCGCGGTTATCGGTAGGGTCGCGACGCGGGTTCATTTCAACAGCGATCGAGCTCACAGCGATCGGGAGGCACAAGTGAAGGCATTGGCGCGAGGGCAGCGTGCGCGGTTGCGTCGTTCGATGAACATCCTGGCCGCGGCGGCAGCGGGCGGCCTGTCGGTCTCGGCCATGGCGGCCAGCGGCACCTGGATTACCCCCGCCGGCGGGGCTTGGGATTCGGTCACCACCGCCAACTGGCAGGGGGGCATCATCGCCGATGGCGCCGACAGCACCGCCGATTTCAGCACGCTGGACATCGTCCCCGACACCAGCGTCACCCCCGCCGCCGAGCCGATCATCACGACCGAGGCGCGGACCATCGGCAACCTGATCTTCGGCGACACCGACGTCACCACCGCCGCCGGCTGGACCCTCGCCGGCGGACCGCTCACGCTCTCCACCACCGGCCCGGTCGCCCCGACCATCACCGTCAACACGCTGGGGACGGGCAAGCTGGTCCTCAGCAGCGCCGCCCTGAACAGCACCGTGGGGCTGATCAAGTCCGGCCCGGGCATGTTCATCTTGAACAATGCCTCGTCCAACATTGCCGGTGGGATCACCGTCAACGGCGGCACGTTCGGCGTGGGCAGCGCGTTCACGGCGAACCTCGCCGGCGGGAGCAGCGTCACCCTCAGCAACGGCGGCGGCTTCCGAATGCACCGCGTCCCCAGCAACGGCGCGCTCCTCACCACCGGCAACGCGATCGTGCTCGGGGCGGGGGGCACCGGCGTCATCTCGAGCAACGACTCGGGCAACGCTTACACCGGCAGCATCAGCGGCCCCGCCGACGCCGTCCTCACGGTCGCCGGCACCGGCAGCGCCAACACCGCCTTCGCGCTGAACCAGACCGGCACCAAGCAGTTCCAGAGCTTCCTCGGCAAGGTCGTGGTCGCCGATGCCAACGCCCTGGCCTTCCGCAGCACCTCGACCATCACCGCCAACGGCGGCGACAACACCACCTTCGAGCTTCAGGGCACCGGCAACATCTTTACCCGCAACCCCGCCACCATCGCGCTGGGCGCGCTGACGGGCGACGGCATCCTCAAGGGCCCGACCAATACCGACGGCAGCGCCACCTGGGTCGTCGGCGCCAAGAACCTCAGCACCACCTTCAGCGGCAGCATCCTGGACAACCCTGCCGCCGTCGCCCGCAAGAGCGCCCTGACCAAGACCGGCACCGGCACGCTGGTGTTGACCAACACCAGCACGGTCGTCGCCACCGGCCTGGCCTACACCGGCGTCACCACCGTCAACGGAGGCGTGCTCCAGGTGGACGGCAACAAGTGGGGCACCGGCGCCGTCAACGTGAACTCCGGCGGCACCCTCGCCGGCTCCGGGACCGTCGCCGGGCTGACCACCGTCGCCTCCGGCGGCAAGATCACCGCCGGCACCTCTACCACCGTCGGCACGCTCAACGTTGCCAGCCTCACGCTCTCCGCGGGATCGGTCATCAACACCGAGTTCGGCGCCACCACCAATGACCTGATCAACGTCACCGGCGTCGCCGCCAACAGCCTCACGATCAACGGCGGCGGGTTCAACCTCTTCAACGAGGGGAGCGCCAGCACCTTCAGCACCAACGGCGTCTATAACCTGATCCAGCACGGTGGCGCCGCGATCGGGGGCGCGGGCGTCGGTTCGCTCGACGTGTCGAACAAGACGCTGGGCAAGACCTACGCCTTCGGCAACAGCGGCACGTTCGTCACCCTGACCATCGGCGACGGCGCCGCGGCGTCGTTCTGGAACTCCAGCACCGGCGGGACGTGGGGCGCGGCCGGCAACTGGACCGGCGGCATCCCCAATGCCGCCGGCTCGTTTGCCGCCCTTGGCGGCGGCGGCACCCCGATCGCCGCCGACAGCACCGTCACCCTCGACGCGCCGCGCACGGTCGGGACGCTCGCCTTCAACAGCGCCAACGGCTTCACCGTCGCCGCCGGCACCGGCGGCAGCCTGGTCCTGGACAACGGCGGCACCGCCGCCACCATCTCCAACGCCCTGGGCAATCACACGATTAGCGCACTCGTTGCCGTCAGCACGCTGGGCAACTCGGTCAGCGTGCAGAACGCCGCCGATTCGATCACGTTCTCCGGAGGGTTCAGCGGCAGCGGCGCCATCAACAAGCTCGGCGACGGCAAGATCGTTCTTTCGGCGCCGAACGTTTCCTATACCGGCACCATCAGCTCGGCCGGCGGGACCATTCAAATCGACAATGCCAACGCTCTCGCCGGTGCCGGGCTCGCCGGCAACGCCGTCTTTGGCCCCGGCCTGAGCACCGCCAGCATCGGCCGCGTCATCTCCGGAAACCTCGCGCTCACGAGCGGCGGCAGCCCGGTCGCCCTGACCGTCGGCGGCGCCAATGACAGCTTCAGCCAGGCGGGTGGCCTGAGCGGCACCGGATCGCTGATTAAGGCCGGCACCGGCACCATGACCATCACGGGCGCCAACACCTACGAGGGCGGAACCACCGTCAACGGCGGCAGGATCTCGGTCGGCGGCACTGCCGGCGCGTTGGGGTCGGGCACGGTTACGCTGAACAACGGCAGCCTCGGGGTCGCGGGCGCGGGCGTGACCAACCCCGTGCACGTCACCACCGGCACCACCAACCGCGTGCTCTTCTCGGGCAACGGCTCCATCCGCACGCTCACCGGCGACGGCGTGCTGGAGTGGTCCACCGACACCAGCGGCCGCGCCCCCGAGCTACAGGGCAACAACGCCGCCTACGCCGGCACCATCCGCCTGGTCAGCAGCGGCGTCGACGCCAACAACGTTCCCTTCACCCCCGTCCTGCGGCTCGCCCCCTCCGGCACCGCCGCCGACGCCAACGTCTTCGACCTGAGCCAGACCACCTTCGATCTCGGAAACGCCGGGCGGCTCTCCAGCAGCATCAACAACGCCAACGCCCAGCTCAACCTCGGTGCGCTCACCGGGCAGGCGGGCAGCACCCTGCGCGGCTACGAGGGCGGCAGCGGCGCGACGGCCAAGCTCTATCGCATCGGCTCCCTCAACACCAACACCACCTTCGGCGGGACCATCGTCAGCGGCGGCGGTTCCAGCAGCAGCGTGGCCGCCACCAACATTGCCAAGGTCGGCACCGGCACCCTCGCGCTGACCGGCGCCAGCACCTTCACCGGCACCATTACCACCCTCAGCGGGAAGCTGCTGATCGAGAACAACGTTCTGCTCAACGGCGTGGCGTCGGAAGTGAGGGTTCCCGGCGGCGAGGTGCAGATCGGCCAGCACGGGAACCGCGTCCTGCGGGCCGGCGCCTTCGACGTTAGCACCAAGCTGGACCTGACCGACAACCGCCTGATCGTCACCAGCGCCGCCCCCAACAGCGGCCTGTTCGACGGCGGCTTCTACGGCGGCACCGCCGGCTTGATCCAGAGCGGCTACAACGCCGGCGAGTGGGACGGCACCGGCATCATCACCACCCGACCCGAGGCGAAGGTCGCCACCAATGGCCTGACCGGCATCGGCAACGTCTCGGCGCAGGACGCGGGTCTCGTCGGCGGCACGTTCGGCGGCGTTACGGTCGCCAACAACGACCTGCTGGTCGCCTACACCTACGCCGGCGATGCCAACCTGGACCGGGTGCTCGACGGCGACGACTACTTCCAGATCGATTCCTCGATCGGCGTGGCTGGGGGCACCGTCAACTGGTTCCACGGGGACTTCAACTACGACGGCAAGATCAACGGTGACGATTACTTCATCCTCGACAGCAACATCAACCGCACCCACCTGCTGACCTTCCCGGCCGGCGGCGGGATCGCCGACGCGGCGGCGGGCGGGCTGGGCGACGTCAGCGCCGTCCCGGAGCCGTCCTCGATCGCCTTCCTCGCCACCGCCTCGGCCGCGCTGCTGGCGCGTCGCCGCCGGCGGTAAGGCGACACGATTTGTGCTCTCTCTCCTTCAGCGGCGACCACCTCGGTAGGGGGTCGCCGCTGATTTTGTTTCGCCGCCCGAGCGGTTGACCTCGCGCTTCTTCAGCCCTGGGGCAAGCGGCTCGCGGAGCCGGTGGCGCGACCGGCGAAGTTAACCGCACGGTTCACCGCCGGCCGAGAACCCCCGTCCGCGGCGGCAGTTGCGCCTGCCGCGCTCTGGTTAAACCGGCCGCCGCGGCGCGACGCGCGAACTTTCATTAGGTTTTCGGCGTCGTATGACGTATCTTGTCCGCATAGAGGATCATGTCATGCTCATGCGGTTGCGAGGGCAACGAGCCGGCTGACACATCTGCCCCCGCGCGGGGCTGGAGGGTGCTTTGAAGCGGAAGTTTTTCGCGGCTGCGGCAATCGCAGCGGCAATGTCGGCGGGTGCGCCCGCCCACGCGGCGCTGATGATCAGCGAAGTCTACGCCGGCGGCGGCTCGGGCTCTGGCAGCCCCGCCTACAAAACGGATTTCATCGAGATCTTCAACGACAGCGCGACGGCGGTCGACATCTCCGGTTACAAGCTCCAGTACGCTCCGTCGACCCGCGCCGCGGGCGTCTTCGACGTCGCGATCGGGACGCTGGCGTCCGGGTCGTCCATCGGCGCGGGCGCGACCTTCCTGGTGCAGACCGGCACCTCGGGCGCGGCCGGCGCGACCGACGTGGCCCCGGACGCGGACTTCAACGGTGGCGCCAGCCTGTCGAACACCTCCGGCTCGGTCCGGCTCGTTGACACCCTCGACGCGGTGCAGGACGTCGTCGGGTGGGGCAACCTGACGAACAGCAACTTCGAGGGCACGCCCGAGAGCGCCCCGGCCAGCACGGCGATTTCGCTCCAGCGGTCCGGCACCCCGCCGGTGGATACGGGCAACAACCAGAGCGACTTCAGCCAGGCGACGCCGACGCCAGTGCCGGAGCCGGCGACGCTCAGCGTACTCGCCGCCGCCGGCGCCCTGCTCGGCCTCCGCCGCCGCAGGTAGTCCTCCACCCGCACCCAAAGCCATCGCCACCGGCCGACCGGGCAGAAGCCCGGTCGGCCGGTTGCGCGCGCACACGCTTCAACACGGCTCGCCCCGAGCAGTCCCGTGACCAGGTTTTGCCCTTTCCCACCTGCGACGTTCCCGGCCGACTTCCTGCGCGTCCGGCGGGCGCTCGCCCGCGAGCGACGTGATGGGGGCGATGCCCATGCGGATTGCGCGGGTTACGGCCTTCAGAGCGCTTCCTCATCGATAGTGCAGGAAGAACAGCTCCTGCGTCACGCTGATCGCCAGCACGAGCAGGACCACCGCGTCGGTGACCGCGCGTCCCTCCACGTCCGCGCGGCGGGCCAGTTCCTGCCCGGCCGCGAGGGCGAAGAACGGGGTGAGGAAGATCCAGATCCGCTCCGTCTCGACGTAGAACAACCCGGAGAATGACGCCACCAACAGCGTTGCCCACAGCGCGAGAAAGAACGCTCGCCCGCTGGTGCCCTCGCTCGCGGGCAGGATCATTGGCGGCATTCCTGCCGCTGAAGCGGCGGGCGTCGCCGGGTATGGCGCTTGCGCGCGGGTTCCACTCGAACTGCTCATCAACATTCCGTGCGCCTCCCCCGGCGGGTGGCGACTCAGCCGTCTTTGCCAAACGGCGCTGGCGGCGAGGATGCACAGCGGCACGATGCTTATCAGGTACGCGATCAGGTTCCCGGTCGAACGGAGCAGGTATCGGTGCGCGTCATCGAAGCCACGGTTCCCCTGCTGAGCGTGATGCCCGTGGACGGCCGCGACGAAGCACGCGACGAGGTTGAACCGCGTGCTCGCGTAGAGCAGCGCAATTGACGCGGCGACCGTGACCAGCGAGACGGCGCCCGTCCGCACCACGTCGCGCGTCCGGAAGCCGCCGCCGAGCCACCCGATCGCCGCCGTCGCCGCCATCAGCAGGCCGAGGATCGACGCGCTGAAGGAGAAGAAGAGGTACGCGGCGAAGCAGACCCCGAGCAGCACCGCCGCCGCGATCGAGCCCGTGTTGAGCCCGCGCACCAGCGCCCAGGCGCAGGCGACTGCCGGCAGCAGCAGGAGCGACGTGGTGTTGATCGTGCAGTAGATCAGCACCGTGCTGCTGGCCGCGTGAAGCATGATGGCGGCGCTGGCGGCGGCGGGGGGCAAGCGCAGCTCGCGCGACAGCAGGTAGAGGGGGACCGCCGACAGCATCGTCAGCAGCACGACGACCGCGTGTGACAGCCCGGGCAGTCGCAGGTTCTTCTCGATCGTCAGCAGGAGGAGGTTGCCCGGCGGGTAGTGCTGCCCGTAGCGGCCGAGCCGCGGCATCGCCGCCACGTAGTCGCGCAGGACCGCCGCGACCGTCGTCCCCGTGGCCGTGCCGGCGTCGGTCCGGGCGAAGGTGGGGAAATCCGCCTGCCACTCGTTGTACTGCGCGTGGTTGAGAGACGCCCGCGTCGGCCAGGGCTCGCAAAGCGCGAAGCTGGCGATCAGCGCAAGTTGGAACGAGAGCAGAGCGGCGAAGGATCGCGCACCCCAAGGCCGCTCCGCCGGGCGCCGCCTCGCCCAGGCGTACCACGCGACGGCGAGCGCCGCCGCCAGCAACGCGAATGGGAGCGTTGCCGGGCGCGCCAGCGCGTTGTCATACTGCCCGTAAATCGGGGACCACGGGTTGCGCATCGTGCTGCGGAACACTTCGGTTGCGTACGCGTGCGAGCCGGCGTACCGCCGGAACGCCACGTTCCAGATGATCGTCGACATCAGCAGCAGCGCGGTCGCCAACACGATCAGCGGCAGCGTCGACCGTCGCCGCGGAAACATCCTGCCGGGCCGCACGTACGCCAGCGCCGCGGCCGCGGCGACCAGCGCGGCGGCGGGG
>DASQDR010000195.1:0-4594 GCA_035634055.1 Tepidisphaeraceae bacterium
AGAAGCTGACCGCGCTGAAGTGGATCATGTGACGCCCGCGGCGGCGGCGGCGGCGGCGGCGGCGCGGGGGGCATTCAGGAGGCGAGCGTGGAGAAGCATTTGTCCGTGGTGGCCGCATTGCTGCTCGGCTTCGTGGTTGCCAGCGCCACGTTGGCCGCTGCCGCCGGCGGCGATGCCGCCGTCGCTCACCCGCCCGCGACGCAGTCCGGCGCCGGCGCCACGTCCCCGCATCACCCGCCGAACGGCCAGCCGGTCCTGCCGGCACCGGCGGTCTGGCCCGGGTCGACGGTGCTGCTGATCCTCGGCACGTTCGTCATCGCCGCCGGCGTCGGCGTGGCCGTCCGGCTCAACGCGCCGGAGGAGGTCCCTACCGCCCACTCCCACGACGAGCCCCCCGGCACGTCCCACCACCACGGCCCGGGCGGCACCGACCACCACGGCCACCGGCACGACGCGCACGGCGGCCGTCACTAATGCGGTGGACGATGGGTGTAACGGGCAGGCACTAGCAATGTCATCCTGAGCGTACTCGTGAAGGATCTCGGGCGCGTGGACGCCCCTCGCCGACCCGAGATCCCTCGCGAGTACGCTTCGGGATGACAGCGCTTGGCGCGATTCGCGATGACGGCGCTCGCGCGGCGTGGGATGACAGCGTCCGCGCTGTTCGTATGAGGCGCTCGCGTGGTTCGACATGACGGTGCGCGCCATTAGTGTGCGCGGCGTCTATTCCACCGTCACGCTCTTGGCCAGGTTGCGTGGCTTGTCGACGTTGCACCCGCGCGTCACGGCCGCGTGGTAGGCGATGAGCTGGAGCGGGATCACGCTCAGCAGCGGTTGCAGCGGCTCGAGCGTGTCCGGGACGTAGATGACGTGGTCGCTGTAGCGGCGGATGCCCTGGTCGCCCTCGGTGGCGACGGCGATGATCTTCCCGCCGCGGGCGCGTACCTCTTCGATGTTGCTGATCACCTTGTCGTACTGCGTGCCCCGCGTGGCGATGAAGACCACCGGCATGCCGTCGTTGATCAGCGCGATCGGGCCGTGCTTCATCTCCGCCGCCGGCATCCCTTCGGCGTGGATGTAGCTGATTTCCTTCAGCTTCAGCGCCCCCTCCAGCGCGACGGGGTAGTGGTACCCGCGGCCGAGGAACAGCCAGTTCTCGCGCTCGCAGAAATGGCGGGCGATGTCGCGGCAGATGTCGTTCTGCTTCAGCACCGTCTCGATCTGGTCCGGGATGGCGCACAGCCCGGCGATCATCTCCTGGCACTGCGCCTGGCTCATCAGCCGGCGACGCCCGATGTAGAGCGCCAGCATCGTGAGCGTGACGCACTGGCAGGTGAACGCCTTGGTCGAGGCGACGCCGATCTCCGGCCCGGCGTGGAGGTAGATGCCGCCGTCCACCTCGCGGGCGATGGTCGATCCGACCACGTTCACCACGCCCAGCGTGAGCGCGCCCTTCTCCTTGGCCTCGCGCAGCGCCGCCAGGGTGTCGGCGGTCTCGCCCGACTGGCTGATGGCGATCAGCGCCGTGTTCTCCTCGACGATCGGGTTGCGGTAGCGGAACTCGCTCGCGTACGTGCACTCGGTAACGACCTTGGCCAGATCTTCGAACAGGTAGTCGCCCACCAGCCCCGCGTGCCAGGCGGTCCCCTGGCCGGTCATGATGAAACGCTTGGCCTTGACCAGCTCGCGAAGGTGTTCCTGGATCCCGCCGAGCACGATCCGCGACTCGCGCTGCTCGGCGCGGCCGCGCAGGCAGTTGCGCACGGCGGTGGGCTGCTCGAAGATCTCCTTGAGCATGTAGTGCTCGTAGTCCCCGAGCTCGTACTCCTCCAGCTTGTTCTCCAACTGCGAGATCACCGGGGAAATGTCGATGTCGTCGATCGTGGTCGTGCGGAAGCTCTCCGGCTTCAGCACCGCCATCTCGTTATCGTTGAGGTAAATGACCTGCGTGGTGTGCTCGACGATCGCCGACGCGTCGGAGGCGACGACGTACTCCTCGTCGCCGACGCCGATGATCAGCGGCGATCCCTTGCGCGCCACGATGAGCGTGTCCGGCTCGGCCTGGCAAACCACAGCGATGCCGTACGTCCCCTCCACCTCGTGCAGCGCCGCCTGCACCGCGCGCTGGAGCAGCGACGCGCCGGGCGGCACGTGGTTCTGCACCTTGAGCTGCTCGTACAAATCGCCGATCAGGACGGCCAGCACCTCGGTGTCGGTTTGCGACTGGAAGGTGTGCCCCTTCTCCTCCAGCAGCTTCTTGAGCGCGGCGTAGTTCTCGATGATGCCGTTGTGGACGACGGCGATGCGGCCGGTGTCGTCCAGGTGCGGGTGGGCGTTGACCTCCGTCGGCGCGCCGTGCGTCGCCCAGCGCGTGTGCGCCATCCCGACGTGCGCCGGCGGGAGCGGGGCGGTCTCGCTGATGGCGCTTTCCAGCACGCTGATGCGCCCGACGGCGCGGCGGACGTGCAGTTGCCCCTTGCCGTCAATGACGGCGACGCCGGCGGAGTCGTAGCCGCGGTACTCCAGCCGCTTCAGACCCTCGATCAGCAACGGTTGGGCGATCTTCCGCCCGACGTACGCAACGATCCCGCACATAGTTGTGGCTCCCGACGCGTGAGACGAAGCTCAACAATATCACCCGAATCGCGGCCGTGCCGGCGGCGGCGACACCCACTGGCCCCAAAGCAGGCAGTTACCGGACGTGCGCAAGTTACGGTAGGCAAAGCCGGCGGTTCAAGCCGCCGGCGGGGAAGAAATCCGCTCCTGCAATGCGGCTCACGCGCCGGCGCTGAACAGGCAGAAAGATCCGCGCGCCACTGCTATAAAAGCGTGCGCGGGCGAGCCGCCGGCGGGCGCTTGGTTCCGCCCGCCCGCCGGCGGGGGGCGTTGCCGTGCACCGGTGGCGGCGGGGTCGCCGCCGCGGGCTGAGCGGGCGCCGTAGTGGTGGCGGCGACCGCCCCCGCGGCCGACGGGGGCCGCGCCGTCGAGCCGCGCGTGATCAGCTCCGCCGGAAGCTGCCGGTCCAGCACCCCCTCGCCGCTGGCGCCCAGCCGCCCGGCCAGCGCGTGGATCGCCATCATCCCGAGTTGCTGCAACGGCTGGCGGAACGTCGTCAGCGGGGGCATGAGGTAGACGGCGCTCGGCGGGTCGTCCACGCCAATCACCGACAAGTCCTGCGGGATGCGCAGTCCGGCGACGCGGGCGGCGGCGTAGACGTCCAGGGCGAAGTAGTACCCGCCGGCGAAGATTGCCGTCGGCCGGTCCCGGCGCAGCAGCCGGCTGGTCAGCTCATCGCGGTTGCGGTCCCCCAGCCGCCACCCGGACTCGCGCAGGTGCCACGGCGGGACTTCCAGCTCCGCCTGGCGTGCCGCGAGCGCTTGGTCGAAGCCGGCGCATCGGTCGCGGCTGTTGCTGACGTCGTCGCCGCCGCCGACGAACCCGAACCGCCGGTGCCCGAGCCGCGCCAGGTGCTCCACCGCCTGCGTCGCCAGCGCAAGGTTGTCGACGTCGATCCAGGGAATGCTCGGCGCGTCGCTGCGCGCGCCGATGACCAGCATCTGCCCGCCGCACGCTTGCTGCGACGCGGCCAGGTCGCGCAGCTCGCCGGCGCGCGGCGCGATGACGAGCCGGCCGTCGCAGGCGTCGCCGCCCTCCTCGCCCTGCTGGAGGAGCATCAGCTTGATGCGCAGGATGCCCGCGCCGTGCTGGATCCCCTCAATGATCGCGCCGTGGTAGTAGTCCGACAGCGACGTGCCGGGGCGGAGCAGCACCGCCAGCCGCTTGGCGGCGAGGTACGGTCCCGGCGGGCCGGCCTGGCTGACGAACGTCCCTTTGCCGCGGACGCGCTGGACGATGCCGCGGCGCACCAGCTCGCGCATGCCGCGGTGCGTGGTGACCGGCGAGATCGCCAACTGCTTGCTGAGCGTGCGCGTGTCGGGCAACGGGTCGCCCGGGCGGTAAACGCCGGCGTTGATCGCGTCCCACACCGCGCGGGTGACGCGCTCGTAGCGCGGGCCGGTGGCGTCATCGTTCAGTCGGATCGGGGTGGATGTCATGGGCATGCTGCGCTCGCGCGGGCGGGGATCGCTCGGTCCCGCGCGCAGTTGGCGCGAGAGGGCGCGGGGCGTTCGCGGGAGGGCCGCCCTGCCCGGCAGCGGCCGACCCGCATCCCATCTGCCCGTCGCCGCACAGCCGATCCATCGAAACAAATTGCGCGGGCGCGCGCTGGGAAGCGAACAACGGTAACGGCCGGCGGCGCGCGTGCAACTCGTATCTTCCGCCATCCGTGTTCTATCTCAGTAGAAGATGCATCCACCCGCTTTGTCGCGCGCCCGCCCGAAATAAACGGTCCGACCAATCGTTTGCCCGATTGACA
The DNA here is from genome assembly GCA_035634055.1 of Tepidisphaeraceae bacterium. GTDB lineage: Bacteria > Planctomycetota > Phycisphaerae > Tepidisphaerales > Tepidisphaeraceae > JAICTV01. The sequence goes on from DASQDR010000195.1 coordinate 4,376, forward strand.
CCGCGGCGCGCCCGCGCGATGCTGCGCGCGCGCCTGTAGGGCATTCATTTCGGCGCCTCACGGTGACAGGAACGCGGGAGAGCGGAGAACGCGCAAGACACGCGCGCGGGGCCCAATGCACGCGCGGGCGCGGAACGTCCCGCTTCGGCGGGAGCGCTGGGTGACCGATGCAGAAGCGATCGAAGCAAGCCCGCGGTGGCGCACGCGGCGGCGGCGGGC
>DASQDR010000196.1:0-22016 GCA_035634055.1 Tepidisphaeraceae bacterium
CCCGCGGCACAGCCGGAAGCGCTGGAGATCCTGAAGAACCGGACGGACGCGACCAGCGAAGCGCTGCTCGGCGGGACGTTCCACAACGCGCTGGCGGGCGTGGCGTTCCAGGTGCCGTCGCGCGTGCAGCAGGTTTCCAAGGCGTCGGTCGGCGAAGAGGTGGCGCGCTTCGCCAGCGCCGACAAGGCGTGGGAGCTGGTGGTCAACAAGGCCAGCACCGGTCAGCCGCTGCCGCTCACCGGCGGCGCGCCCAAGGATCGGAAGGACGCGAAGGCGCCCGCGTCGCAGCCGAGCCAGCTCGGGCTGATGGAAGTGGTGGCGGCGCGGCTCAAGCAGAACAATCCGGGCGTCGACATCGTCCGCCAGGACGTGGTCAACCTTGGCGAGCACGACGCCGGGCTGATCGCCGCCCGCGTCAGCTCGACATCGGCCCGGCGGCTGATGCAGCAGGCGATCATCCAGGCGAACGACCAGCTTTATTACACCTTCACGATGACGACCCCGGCGGCCAAGGACGCCGCGGGCCCCGACGCCTCCGACGCTGGCGAGCAGGTCGCCGTCGAGTCGTTCCGCCAGATGCTCGACACCGTCAAGCTGCTGGACCGCGCCGCGATCAAGGACGACCAGAACGAGCGGCTGGTCCGCACCCGCGCGCTGTTCGTCAACGTCACCGCCAGCCGGCTGAAGGAAGTGCTGATCCCCGAGCAGTGGCTGCGGTTGCAGCGCGGCGGGAAGGACATCGGGTACACCTATGTCGTCGAGGAGCCCGACGCCCAGGGCGCCCACGAGGGCATCAAGGTCGGCATCCGCTCGCGCACGTACCCGGGCGAGAACGCGCAGGTGGACGGGGAGACGTGGTACTTCATCTCGCTGGACCGCAAGCACGAGACGTGGTCGAACCTGGTCTGGGTGCAGGACCTCGCGACGAAAAAGTCGGACCAGTTCACGGAGTTCGGCTCGGCCGACCGCCGGCTCAAGCGGTTCGTCGACACCGGCGGGCAGGTGCAGGTCGGTGAAGCCCGGGACCCGAAGCAGCCGCCGGTGGTGGAGGTCGAGCCGTACACGCTGCACGTGCAGTCGGTGGGGCAGAAGGGCAACGCCGAGCCGCTGACGCAGAACCTCCCGCCGTTCTACCTGCCGCAGGCGATCGGGCACCTGCTGCCGCGGCTGGTGCCGCGGTCGCAGCCCAAGACGTACCTGTTCGCCACCTACGTCAGCGACCGCCGCGCGGTGATGATGCGCTACGTGGACATTGGCAACGAGGTGGACGTGGAGCTCGGCGGGCAGCGCGTGCGGGCCGTGCCGGTGTCGGACCGCATCGGCCTGGAAGGCTCCGCCACCGTCCACTACGTCAGCCCTGAGGGCAAGTATCTCGGCAGCGTGAACAAGGATTCGCAGATCCAGATTCTGCCCACCGACGCCGCGACGCTGCAGAAGATCTGGGCGAACCGCGCGGACCTGACCCGCCCGCGCGTGCCGGAACAGCCGAAGTAGCCGCGACCGTGCCAACCGGGTCGGCCGGCGCAGCTTCCGTGATGCGACCGGACCGCCTTGGCCGATAAGCTGTTCAGGGACATGCTGCGCTCCGTCGGGAAAATCTTCGGCCTGACCTTCCTGCTGCTGGCCGCCAGCGGCGCAGTGTTCTACTACCAGCGCGCGTACTCCACGTCGTTCCAGATCGCCAAGCTCCAGGACGAGAAGCGGAAGGCCGAGGAGGAGAAGCGCCAGCTCGAGCAGGTCGTCAGCCGCCTCTCCACCGAGAAGCGCGTGGCCGACGTGCTGGTCAGCCGGCAGGAGAAGAACGCCGACGGCGTGCTCGAGACGACGCTGCTGCTGGTCGAGTACGACAAGCAGGGCAGCCCCTTGCCGGCCAAGTCGGTCACCGTTCTGGGCGAGTACGTGCACATCGACGCGATGGTGATCAAGTTCGACCACGACCTGGTGCGCGAGAACGACCCGCTGCGCGGGCACAGCATCGCGCTGTTCACCAAGATCTACGGCGACCACCAGCGCCCCGCCGACGCGCAGATGATCGACCCGCCGGGCCGCATCCCCGACATCTACCGCGGCGCCGAGCCGCAGGTGAGCGAGTTCGAGATGTCGCTGTGGAAGGAGTTCTGGCGGCTGTACGAGGACGAGTCGTTCCGCAAGTCCAAGGGCGTCCGCACCGCCAGCGGGCACGGCTTGTGGGGGATCTTTCGCCCCGACCGGCTGTACACGGTGACGATCGAGCCCGACGGCGGGTTGAGCCTCGCGTCCGAAGGACTGAAGGGAATTTACCGTGAGGCCCTGAAGCAGCGCTTCGCGCCCACGCCCGCCACTGGCCCCGCCGCTGCCGCCAGCCCCGCGCCCGCCACTACCCGCCCGGCAGCGCCCTGACCTCCGCGCGCGCGCGGCTACGAGTAGATGCCGGTGATGGGCCCCTGGGAATGGTTCCACTCTTCGCCCAGGGCATTGGCGCCGTCATCTTCCGCCGCCAGGTCGCGCAGGTCTTCGGGCTCATCGAAACGCAGGAAATCGTCGTTCCCGCCCCCGCCGAAGAGGTGGTCCGGCCCGGTGTAGCCGGTGATGAAGTCGTCGCCGGCGTCGCCGTAGGCGAGGTCCTCGTCCTCCTCGCCGGAGACGCGGTCGTTGCCGTCGCCGCCGGTGAGGGTATCGCTCTGGCTGCCGCCGCGCAGCGAGTCGTCGCCGGCGTCGCCGACCAGCGTGTCCCTGTCGCGCCCGCCCAGCAGCGTGTCGTTTCCCGCTTCCCCGTTAAGGCTGTCGCGATCGCTGGCGGTAGGCGCGGGGAAGAGGATCGGGTTCTCGGAGAGGTCGTAGGATCCGGTGAGCCGGTCGTGGCCGGCGCCGCCGAGCAGCGAGTCGTTGCCGTCGCCGCCGCTGAGGGTGTCGTCGCCGGCCCGCCCGGCGAGGTGATCGTCGCCGGCGTGGCCGAGCAGCCAGTCGAGCCCGTCGCCGCCGTCGAGCATGTCGTTGCCGCGCTCGCCGATGATGTGGTCGTTGCCGGCCTCGCCGGAGAGGTAGTCGCGCGAGCCGCCGCCGTTGATGGCGTCGTTGCCGCCCGACCCGCGGATGCGGTCGGAGCCGGCGCCGCCCTCGATGCGATCGGAGGACCCTTCGCCGCTGATGGTGTCGTTGCCGTCCTCGCCGTAGATCGTGTCGCGCCCGCCGCCGCTGATGATCAGGTCATGGCCCGCGCCGCCCCAGATGCGGTTGCGCAGCGCCGGCCCGCCGGCGGGGACGGAGATGACGATGACGTCGTCCGCGTCCCCGCCGCGCACGCGAAAGCCGGTCAACGCCGGCGCCGTCAGCCGCCGGGTGCTTGTTCCCTGGTCGATCTGATAGTAAGCCGCGACGCCGGCGCGCGCCGCGACGTACGTGACGCTGAGCGACCCGTGGGCCGCGACGTCGTACGTGGCGGCCGCGGTGGTCTCGGTGATGACCAGGGGATGATCGGCCAAGTCCAGCTTCGAGAAGAGCCGGCGCGGCTCCAGCACTTGGATCGGTTGCGCGTGAAGCAATGGATTTCCCCGTAAAGCCCCGAGCTCGCCGGCAAGATTATCTTGGCCACCCACGCCCTGCGAGCAAAATCGCCTCAGGCGATGGCGGCGGTGGCGCCGGCCGGGGTGGTATTGCCCGGCGGGATCGCCTGCGGGATCATCGCCGCGCGTGATGCCCGCAGGCCCGCCCCCTCTGCCACCGCTGGACCCCGACGGCCCGCCGATGCCGCGGCTGGCGCCCGCGTGGGTGGCGCTTCTATCAGCGTGGCTCGGGCTCTTGACGCTGGTCGCAGCCGTCGCCGTGCCGTTCCTCCCCGGCTCGCGCGACCCGCGGGCGGAGCTGGAGCAGCTTCGACCGTACTCCGCCGCCGACCGCTTCATCCCCGTCCCGCTTTACGCTGCGACGGTCGCGCTGTTCCTGGCGATCGTGGTCCTCTGGCAGATGCGCCGCGAGCCGCGCCCGCTGCCGGTCGCCCTCGCGGCGCAGCGCGTGCAGGCGTGGGTGGGGATCGTCCTGGCGCTGGCGGGAGCGGCGGTCGTCTACGCCTGGGTCGGCCTGCGCGGGCCAACCTAGAGCCTTGCCCGCCGCGCCGCAGAAGCCAGCGCGGGCGGCCGCCTCGATTACAATCTTTCCCGTGACGATCAAGGTAAATGGCCGAGACCGCGACGTGCCCGACGGCACCACGGTCACGCAGCTCATCCAGCAGCACGACCTCGCGCCGCAGAAGGTGGCCGTGGAGCTCAACCGCCGGCTGATCCGCACGGAGAAGTACGACACGGTCCTGAAGGCGGGCGACGAGGTGGAGATCGTCACCTTCGTCGGCGGGGGGTAGCGTATGACCTGAGCCCAAGGCGTCTGACTCGAAACCGCGCGCTCGCGGCGCGCGCCTTCGCCTCACCCACGCCCTACCGCTTGTGGTTTCGCCGCTCCCCCCAGCGGCTAGAATGACCGCATGGACCTCTTCCGCATCAAGGATTTCGAGATCACCAACCGCCTGTTCGTCGGCACCGGCAAGTACAAGGACTACGACGTCATGCAGCGGGCGCTGGAGGCCAGCGGCTGCCAGGTCGTCACCGTCGCCGTGCGGCGCGAGCGGCTGGTGGACGCGGCGGGGCGGTCGCTGCTCGATTTCCTGGACCTGTCCAAGTACGTGATCCTGCCCAACACCGCCGGCTGCTTCACCGCCGACGACGCCATCCGCGTCGCGCTGCTCGGGCGCGACCTGCTGGAGAAGCAGGGGAACAAGGGAGCGGGGTGGGTGAAGCTCGAGGTGCTCGGCGACAAGAAGACCTTGCTGCCCGACCCCGTCGGCACCATCGAGGCGACGCGCGAGCTGGTGAAGGAAGGGTTCACGGTGCTGGCCTACACCAGCGACGACCCGCGCTCGGCCGTCCGCATCAAGGAAGCGGGCGCGGCCAGCGTGATGCCGGCGGGCTCACCCATCGGATCAGGTCAGGGCGTGCTCAACCCGCTTAACATTTCGCTCTGCCTGGAACTGCTCAAGGAGGGCGATCCGCACTTTCCCGTCATCGTCGACGCCGGCGTCGGCACGGCAAGCGACACGACCATTGCGATGGAGCTCGGCGCCGACGGCGTCCTGCTCAACACCGGCATCGCTCACGCCAAGGAGCCGGTGACCATGGCCGCCGCCATGAAATACGCCCTGGAGGCGGGGCGGCTGAGCTACCAGGCGGGGCGCATCGCCAAGAAGCGCTACGCGACGGCGAGCTCACCGTTCGAAGGCGTCATCAGTTATATTCCGGGGGAATAGGAGGAACACGCGTGAGAGCGGTGCGATTGAGCGAAATGCTGACTGCGCAGCCGTTCAAGCCGTTCATGATCAAGACGACGGATGGCGACACGTTCCGCGTCCATCATCCCGGACTACGCCATGGTCAGTCCGGGAAAGACGGAGGTGGCGTTTTTTGATGCCGATGACCACTTCCGGCTGGTGGCGATGAAGCACATCGTGACGCTCGACCCCGTCCACGGCAACGGCAGTAAAAAGGCCGAAAACCGCTAACCTGACAGCGATCATTCCGACCGCGTCCACCGTAGAGTATCGCGAGCGCGATGCCCGCGACCGAAGAACCGATGACGAACAAGCCCGAGCTTCTCGCCCCCGCCGGCGATTGGGATGCGATGCGCGCGGCCGTCGCAAACGGGGCGGACGCGGTCTACTTCGGTTTGGGCAACTTCAACGCCCGGCACCGCGCCACCAACTTTCGCCAGGACGAGCTGCCGGAGATTCTCCGCTACCTCCACGCGCACAACGTGAAGGGCTTCCTCACGTTCAACACGCTGATCTTCTCCGATGAGCTGCCGGCCGCGGTCGATTACATCCGCGCGGTCGCGGCCGCTGGGGTCGATGCGGTGATCGTGCAGGACCTGGGGCTGGCCCGGCTGATCAAGGCGACCGCGCCGTCGCTGCACGTGCACGGGTCCACGCAGATGACCCTGACCGAGCCGCGCGGGATCGAGTTCGTGCGCAACCTCGCCGGCGTCAAGCGCGTCGTGCTGGCGCGCGAGCTGTCGGTGGAGGACATCCGCAAGGTCGCCGCCGGCACCAGCGTCGAGCTGGAAGTGTTCGTCCACGGCGCGCTGTGCGTCGCCTACTCCGGCCAGTGCCTGACCAGCGAGGCCCTCGGCGGCCGCAGCGCCAATCGCGGGCAGTGCGCCCAGGCGTGCCGCCTGCCGTACGAGTTGATCGTTGACGGCGCGCCGCGCGACCTCGGCGACAAGGCGTACCTCCTTTCGCCGCAGGACCTGGCGGCCTACGACCTCGTCGGCGACCTCGCCGCCCTTGGCGTCGCCAGCTTCAAGATCGAGGGGCGGCTCAAGAGCGCGCATTACGTCGCCGCCACGTCGCAGACCTACCGCGCCGCCATTGACGCGATCCCGCTTCAGCACGAGTTCGCGATCTCGCCGCAGCAGCGGGCGGACCTGGAGCAGACCTTTTCCCGCGGCTTCACGCACGGCTTCCTCGGCGGCGTCGACCACCAGCGGCTGGTCGGCGCCCGCTTCCCGAAGTCGCGCGGGCGGCGCATCGGCACCGTCGCCCGCGTCGCCGCGCGGTCGGTCATCGTGTCGCTGGGCGCGGGGCTCACCGCCGTCACCGCGCCGCTGAAGTCCGGCGACGGGATCGTATTCGACGAAGGGCACCCCGAGCAGGACGAGCAGGGCGGCCGCGTGCTGGCGGCACGCCCGAGCGGGAAGCACGCGCTCGAGCTGGAGTTCCACCGCGGCGACGTGAACCCGTCCGCCATCGCCGTCGGCGCGATCGTCTGGAAGACCGACGATCCCGCGATCCGCCGCCGGCTCGAGCATTCGTTCGCGCGCGACGTCGTCGTCCACCGCGCGCCGCTGGATGCGTTCGTCTCGGCCCGCGTCGGCGCGCCGCTAAAGCTGATCCTGACCGCCGGCGGCGACACCACCGTCGAGGCCGAGGGTGACCGGCCATTGGAGCCCGCCCAGAAGTTCCCCGCCACCCAGTCGATGCTGCGCGAGCAGCTCGACCGCCTCGGCGACACGCCGTTCGCGCTGCGCGAGCTGAGCTGTGATCTGGCCGGCGGGCCGATGGTGCCGAGGTCGGTCCTGAACGACCTGCGGCGCCAGGCGGTCGAGGAGTTGCTGAAACGCCGCGACGGCGCGCATCCGATCGTCCGCCCAGACGCGCTGCAAGAGCTGCGCGCCGCCGCCGCCGCCGCCGCCCCTGTCGCCGATGACGGCGCCGCCGCAGGAGCATTGGTCGCGTGGCCGGCTGCCCAGGCGCGGCGCGAGATCGGTGGGTCGAATGAGCCTGCCTCGCCGCCGGCGTCGCCGCACCTCCACGTCCTGGTCCGCACGCCCGAGCAGCTTCACGCCGTCCTGGCGCTGCCGGCCGAAGCTCGACCGGCGTCGGTCTACTGCGACTTTGAGGACGTGCGCCGCTACAGGCACGCCGTTGCCGAGTGCCATGCCGCCGGGGTGCCCGCGGCCGTCGCCACCATGCGCATCGTCAAGCCGGGCGAGGACGGCTGGCTCCAGCAGATCCTGGATTGCGCACCGGGCGCGGTGCTCGTCCGCAATCTCGCCGCCATCGGCTTCTTCCGCGAGCGCGCCCGGCAACTCCCGTTGATCGGGGACTACGCGCTCAACGTCGCCAACGAGCTGACGGCCCAAATCTTCGCCGAGCAAAACCTCGTCCGCATGGTCCCCAGCTACGACCTCAACTGGCGGCAGCTCTCCGCGATGCTCGGCCGCTTCGATGCCGGCCGCTTCGAGGCCGTCGTCCACCAGCACATGCCCATGTTCCACATGGAGCACTGCGTCTTCGCCCACACGCTCTCGGCGGGCAAGGACTACCGCGACTGTGGCCGGCCGTGCGAGCGGCACCTCGTGGACCTGAAGGACCGCGTCGGCCAGCCGCACCCGCTCGTGCCGGATGCCGGGTGCCGCAACACCGTCTTCAATGCGCAAGCTCAGTCGGCGGCGGACTTCCTGCCGGAGATGCTGCGGCTGGGCTTACGCCACTTCCGGGTCGAGCTGCTGCGCGAGGGCCCCGACGAGGTGGGGCCGCTGATCCGGCGTTACGCCGACGTGCTTCATGGCCGGCGCAACCCGCGCAAGGCGCTGCGGTCGCTGCGCGTGCTGAACCAACTTGGGGTCACGCGGGGCACGCTCGACCGCGAGTAGCCGCGGCCGTCGAGCCGCCGCGGCTGAAGCCGGATGAAGCAGGGCGGTGCATCAACCGTCTACGCGAGCCTTGCCGCCAGTAACGCGCAGGCGGGCGACGGCGGCGGTGGCCGATAAATCGCTAAGTCTCACCAGCTTTCTCCAACTGCCGCCGTGGGCGCGGGCGAGCGGCGCAGGGTGGCTTCAGGCTCTTGCGGAAGCGCGCGCTCGCAGGTTGCCCCGCCCCCGGATCAATCCGATATCGAAAGGGCCGACGACGGTTTTCGTCGGGCGACTGGAGCGTGTGCTGTGGAGTGCTGCCGGATCATCCTGGTCGAAGACGCGCAGATCGTACGCGAGCCGCTGGCGCGACTGCTGAAGAGCGAGGGGTTCGAGGTCGCCGCCGCCGCCGACGGTGCCGAGGCGATGGTGCTGCTGCAAACGCAGGGCGCCGACCTGATCCTGCTCGACGTGCTGATGCCGCGGATGCACGGCGTCGCGTTCCTCGAAGCGCTGCGGGGCGACGCCCGTTTCCGGGACGTGCCGGTGATCGGCCTGACCGGCATCAGCGACACCTCCCGCCTTGCCCGCCTGCGCGAGCTGGGCGTGAAGACGATCGTGCACAAGGTGCGATTTACCTTCGAGGGCCTGCTCGAAGAAATCCGCCACTGCCTGCCGCGCCCCGTCGCCCCGGCGCTTTAGCGGCGGAGAGATTCGGCCACCGATGAGGCACGGATGAACCGACTTCATCGTTCCGCCTTCGCGCTTCATCCTTGTTCGTCCACCGGTGTTCATCGGTGCCCCATCGGTGGCTGGATTCCTTATGATGCCCGCGTGAACGAACTGTGGAATGACCTCGCCCGCCGCGCCGGCATCGAGCTCGCGCCGGAACAGCACGATCGTCTGAACCGCTACCTCGACCTGTTGATCGAGGCGAACGCGCGGATGAACCTGACGCGGATCACCGACCGCGCGGCTGCGGAGCTTCAGCACGTCGCCGACGCATTGACCCTGCTGCCGCACCTCCGCGCCGCGCCGGCGCCAGCGAACGCGCCCGCGCCCGAGCCGGAGCGTCCGCGCCGGCCCGGGTCGGTCGCCCCGCCCCCGCCGGAGTACGCGCTGCGCATTGCTGACGTCGGCAGCGGCGGGGGGGTTCCGGGCATCCCGCTGGCGATCGCCCGCCCCGACGCGTTCGTCCTGCTGATCGAATCGACCAAGAAGAAGTCCGCCTTCCTGCGGCACGCGGCCGATCAACTGGGGCTGAAGAACATCGGCGTCTCCGACTGGCGCGCCGAGGACGTCGCGCGCAGCAACAGCCGCGAGAGCTTCGACGTGGTGGTCGCCCGCGCGGTCGCCACCATGGACTGGCTGGCCGAGTGGTGCCTGCCGCTGGTGAGGAAGGGCGGCACGGCGCTGGCGATGAAGGGCCCGAAGGTGGCAGAGGAACTTCCCGCCGCCGCCAAGGCCATCCGCACCCTCGCCGGCGGCGACGCGGTCGTCCACCCCGTCGACCTCCCCGGCACCGAGCACCGCGTCATCGTCGAGATCCCCAAGCTCGGCACCACCGACAAGAAGTACCCCCGCCCCGCTACGCAGGCGAAGGGAAAGGCGATGAGGTGAAAGCCTGAAGGACGAAATCAGAATGACCGAAATCAGAATGACGAACAATGACGACCTTCAGACGGCCACCCCAGCCGCTCCCCTCGTTCGTCATTCCTCCTTCGGATTTGCTTCGTCATTCTGATTTCGTCATTCTGGCTTCCTCGCTCTGACTTCGTCAGCTAGTTTCTCATCACCCAGGAGACCCCATGGATCCCTTCCTCCGCGCCGCCATTGACGAAGCAAAGAAGGGCCTCGCCGAGGGCGGGCTGCCGATCGGATCGGTCCTGGTCCGCGGCGGGCAGATCATCGGCCGCGGGCACAACCGGCGGGTGCAGCACGGCGACCCGATGGCGCACGCCGAGATCGACTGCCTGAAGAACGCCGGGCGCCAGAAGACTTACGCCGACACCGTCCTCTACTCCACCCTCATGCCGTGCTACCTCTGCACCGGCGCGGCCGTGCAGTTCGGCGTGCCGAAGGTGGTCGTGGGCGAATCGGTCAACTTCCCCGGCGGCGAGGGGAAGTGGGGCAAGTCGCCGGAGTTCATGCGCGCCAACGGCATCGAGCTGACCGACCTGCGCGACGCCGAGTGCATCGCGATGATGCGCGAGTTTATCGAGAAGAACCCGACGCTGTGGAACGAGGACATCGGGGTGGATTGATCGCCTGGGGAGCGGGCGCGGGCGCGGAGGGGCGCGACCATGAACGAGCCGCCGCTGGCAACGCTGGCCGAACCGCTGCATTACGCGGGGCTGTTGGTGCGGTACGGCATCATGCACGACCGCGGCGGCAACGGTGACACGGTCATCACGGTGCCGTTGTCCTTCTGGCGCCAGCTCGTGGGGACACTGATTTTTGCCAAGTCCCTTGGTGGCCTTCAACCCGGCTTCAAGGCGGCTGGATCTCACACGGCCGCCACGTGCGCGGCGACGTACAAGCGCCTCGGGCGGCCGATGGTCTTCCGGCTGACCCCGTCCGCATTGCGCGTGGAGAACGTGCAGGAGGGCGGCGAGATCATCGACCGCGTGTTTGCGCGCTCGGCCGTGTACGACATCAAGTACGTGTCGCACTCCAACTACGTCGTGATCCGCGCCCGCGGCCACGAGATGCTGGAGGTCCGCCCGGTCGGCGACCGCCGGGTGCTCCGGTGGCTGGCTGATACGCTCCGGGCGGCGATGTGGCCGGACCAGCCCCCGAAAGAACGCACATGACCGCGCCCCCGCCAGGCGATCCCGCCCACGTGCCCGCCGCCGCTGCCCCTGCCGCTGCCGCGCCCGTGCTGGCGTACGACGACCTCCCGCCGCACAGCGGCATCACGCACCACCGGGACCCCGACGGCCGAGTAATGATCGAGGTGCCGGGCGAGCCGTACGGGGCGCTGATCCGACGCATGCTCCGGCTGCCGCGGTTCTGGGCGTTTCTCGTCCTCATCTGGCTGGGGCAGAACTGGCTCACGCTCTGGCAGGCGCACCGCGCGGGCGTGACGCTGATGTCGTCGCGCTTCTGGCCGATGCTGATCGTGCAGGGGATCGCGCTGCCGATCGGGATGGCGGTAGGAATGGTACTCGTCAGCCGGCGGTGGGCGCGCATCAACATCGATGCCGGGGCGGTCACGCAGATCAGGGGCGGGCTGATCCTGCAACAGACGAAGGCGTGGGAGCGCCAGCGCGTCTGCGACGTCCGCTCGAACGGCACCGCCGTCATCCTGACGGTTGCGCGCCCCGCGGGGTCATGGCTCCGCAAGCCGCGGAAAGTCCCGCTGCTGGGCGGCCGCGACGCCGGCGAGTTGGCTTGGATCGCCCGCGCCATGCGGGACGCGCTGGCCCTGCCCTGCCCCGCGCCCGAGCCGGTCATCCCGCTGCCGCAGCACGACCCAGGCCTGCCGCCGCCAACGCGGACAAACTAGCGGGGCCGAGGCTGCGGCTTTGCCTTTTCATAACGCTGATCGCCTGCGGCATCGCGCCGGTACAATCGCAGGCCGGGGGAGCCGGCGCCGGGATCGGTTGCGGCCCCGCCAGACATTATCGAAAGGCGATTTCATGAAGCTGCGGGCAATGCTCCGAACTCTGCTCATGGTCGGCATCACCTCCGCGCCAGCGCTGGCGGCCGCGCCGCCGGTCGATCTGGAGCAGGCATCGACGGAGGTGTCGAAGGCTTACGGCAAGGCGCACCCAGAGGTGCAGGAATTCATCCTGCACACCGCGCGCTCGTTCGGCCCGAGCGGGTTCTGGCTGAACGAGGGCGCTTACGCTGACCTGAAGCCCGAGCGCCGCGAAGAGCGCGTCGCCTACCTCGCCAAGCTCTTCGCCGACGCAGAGTACGGCCGGCACTTGTGCGCCGCGCTGGCGGAGGCGAGCGCGCTGAAAGATGCGCGCCTGGTGCCGGGGCTGCTCAAGGTCGCCGGCTATCACCTGGAGGGCAAGGACTACGACTGCCGCCCGAAGTGGATGGCCATCGCCGCCCTGGCGCGGCAGGAGTCGCCCGACGCGGTGCCGGTGCTGGTCAGCCTGGTCGACCACGGCAACCAGAACACCCGCATCTGGGCCCGCGCCGCGCTGGCGCGCATAGCGGGCGACGACTTCAAGGCGGACAAGCAGGCATGGAACAAGTGGTGGATCGGCAAGGGACACGATCCCATCGACGATAAGTTCCTCAAGCCCTACGCGCCGCCGTCGCCGCCGGCGGCCAGTTGAGCACCGCATGCCGCTGTCGTACCAGTCGGGCGGCGGCCCCGGCACCCGCGCGATGCTGGTCGTCATCAAGCGCGATGGCACCCGCCACGCCGTCCCGCCGCCGCTGAACCGTCACCAGGTCTGGCCGCTCCTGCGCAGCCTCCGCCACGCGTTGGACCTGCCGGGGACCGACCTGAACCCTTGACGCGTGGGATGCGTGGGCGCAAACGACAGCGAACCGCCGCGCCCGCGAATGGCAGCGCTATCCGTACAGCCGCTTGGAGATCAGGCGGTACTCCGCCTCGCGGGCGTCGAAGATCGTCCAGTGAAACGCGGTGAAGGCGACCTGCGCCACGACCAGCGTCGCCAGCGCCACCGCCGCGCGGCGATGGGGGCCGCGACCACGAAGCAGCGGCGCGTCCATCGCCAGGCCCAGCGCGAGCGGCGGCAGGAACACGACCCACAGCCGCGGCAGCTCGTACGTCAGTCCGATCACCAGGTAGATGAACGCCATGGCGCCCGCGGTGCAGATGACGAGTCGGGTCCCGAGGTTGAGCCGCCGGCGGGGCGCGCTCAGGCCGAGCAGCGCGTAGAACCCTGGGCTGAGGAAGAGCAGGAAGATGGGCAGCCCGATCAGGTACCAGACCGCGCGGTTCATCTGGAACGTTGGCTGCAGCGCCGTCCACTTGCGGGCGACGGCCAGCAGGGTCGCCGGGATGTTCCACCCGATCGCCAGGTAGACCAGCAGGACGACGGCGGCCGCGCCGGCGGCCGCGGGAAGCACGCCGCGCAGTGCGACGGTGCCGAGCCGCGCTCGGTCGTGCCACAGCGTCGCCGCCAGCGCCGCCAGCGCCACCCACGCGTGCGACAGGCTGAGCGTCAGGCCGACCAACAGCGCCGCGCCGGCGACGGCGGCGAGCGGCGCGGACCGGCGCTTCCAGCTCGCGAACCACGCCCACAGCATCAGGTTCACGCTCAGCAGTTGCGCCGGATCCTTCCCCGGGGCGAAGTGGACCGCGCACGGGTTGAAGGTTGCCATGATCGCGAAGACCGCCGCGCCCGCGGGGGAGAGGAAGACGCGTCCCAGCCCGTATCCCGCCGCCCCCGCCAGCACCCACAGCGCCGCAAACAGGATCGCCACGCGGAGCCCGCCGGAGATCAGCGCCGAATCTTCCGGCGACAGCTCGTGCGCCGCGCGAAGGTAGCGCTGGAACGCGCCCGGCTCGAGCGGGTCGGGCGCGTTCACGCGCGACGCGAGGTAGGCCAGCACCGTCGCGCCCGGCGGGTTGGAGAGGATGCGCGTGCCGCCCATCTGCTCCGTCACGCGCGTCAGCCGGTCCTGGTCGAACCGCCGGAGGTAGAGCGGCAACGACCCGATGCCGCTCGACTCGTGGTAGAACGCCCCGTCGGTGGAGAGGCTGGTAATGTTGAACCACTGCTGGTTCATGGGCACCGGCGGCGCCCACCAGACCCACGCGCCCGCGCCGACGGCGGCGGCAGCGAGCACTGTGCCGGCGGCGAGGCGGTCGCGGCGGGGCCGTCGCGCCGCCAGCGTCCACACCGCGCCGGCCGCAATGCCGCCCAGCGCCACCGCGGGCAGCGCCCGCAAGGTGCGCTCGGCGCGCACCGGCGAGTATCGGAACCAGAAGTACCCCTGGCCCATCGGCACCTCCAGCGCGGCGCAGGCGAGGAGGATGGCGAAGGGGAGGATGAACGCGGCGCCCAGCAGCACCAACAGCTTGCGTGACGGCCGCGCGTGCGGTGAAGATTTTGCCCCGAATCCCGCCTGGCGCGCGGCGAGCGGGGCGGGTGCACGCGCACCGGGTGAGGCGGGCGCTTGCGACGGCGCACCGGACGAAGCCGCGTGCGGACCGGCCGCCGGTGCCGGGCTGCCCCCAGACGTCTTCCCCCGCGCGCGGCGCCCCATGTGAACCGGCCCCTCTCGCCCTGGCTCGGGCGTCGCCCCGCGCGTTAAAGCTCGCGCGGCGGGAGCACCACCGACGTCGCCCGCAGGATGTTCGGGCGCGCCCGCAAGCGGTTCAGCAGCGCGGGCGTCGGCTCGCTGTCGGTCTTGATCACCATCAGCGCCGTCGACGTGCCGTCGGCGTGCTTCTCGCGGCTGATGACCATGTCGGCGATGTTCACGCCGGCGTCGCCGAAGCTGCTGCCCACCGTGCCGATCACGCCCGGCTCGTCCCTGTTGACGATGATCACCATCTGCCCCTCGGCGATCATGTCCATGGCGAAGTTATCGATGCGCAGCACGCGCGGCAGCCCGTCGGCGTAGACGGTGCCGAGCACGCGGTGGCTCTCGCCGGTCGGGCTCTCGACGCGGATGCCGACGATGTCACCAACCAGCCCGGCCGGCGGGCTCGGCTCGTGGATCGACACCAGCTCCAGCCCGCGGCTGCGCGCGAGGTGCTCGACGTTGATCACGTTCACCGGCGTGTCCAGGTGCGGGCGGAGCAGCTCCACCGTCGCCAGCCGCAGCAGCGTGTTCATGTGCTTCGGCGCCTTGCTGCCGCTGGCGCGGATGGTGATGGTCTTGTACCCGCCCTCGGCGTAACCGCTCAGCAGCGCGCCGATGCGCGCGGCCAGGCGGGTGAAGGGCATCTCGTCGGCGGGCAGGTCCAGCTTGATCCCGCCGGCGTTGACGGCCCCGCGGATCTCCCCGCTGCGCAGGTAGGCGACGATCGCCTTGCACGCCTCGACCGAGACCGCCGTCTGCGCCTCGTCGGTGCTGGCGCCGAGGTGAGGCGTGAGCACCGCGTTCTCCAGCCCGAACAGCGGGTGGTCCTTGGCGGGCGGTTCGGTCTGGTAGACGTCCAGCGCGGCGCCGGCGACGCGCTTCTCCTTCAGCGCGTCGGCCAGCGCGAACTCGTCCACCACCTCGCCGCGCGCATCGTTGACAACCAGCAGGTTGGGGCGGGCGACGTTGAACAGCCGCTCGCGGCTGAGCAGGTGCCGCGTCTGCTCGCCGCCGGGGACGTGGAAGGTGATGACATCGATCTGCCGAAGGAACTCGTCGAAGTCGCGCACCAGCTTGACCTTCCCGTCCAGCGCGGTCTCGCCGCTGAAGAACGGGTCGAACCCCAGCACGTTCATCTCCATCGCCAGCGCGCGCACCGCGACGGTCCGCCCGATGCGCCCCAGGCCGACGACGCCCAGCGTCTTGCCCGCCAGTTGCGTCCCCTGGAACTGGCTGCGCTTCTTCCAGTCCAGCGCGCCGGAGCGCAGCGACTGGTTGGCGGCCGGAATCTTGCGCGCCAGGCTCATCATCAGCGCCAGTGCGTGCTCGGCGGTGGAGAGGGTGGAGGCCTCTGCGGTGTTGAGCACCAGGATGCCGCGGGCGGTGGCGGCCTCGAGGTCGATGTTGTCCACGCCCACGCCCGCCCGCGCGATTGCTTTCAGCGCGCCCGGCTTCTCCAGCACCTTGGCCGTCACCTTGGCGCCGGAGCGGACGATCAACGCGTCGTAATCGCCAACCGTGCCCGCCAGCTCGTCTTCCTTGAGCCCGACCTTCACGTCGAACGCCGCGCCCGACTGCTTGAGGAATTGCAGGCCCTCTTCGGCCAGCTTGTCGGCGACGAGGATCTTCTGCTGCTGCTGTTGTGCCATCGGCCAGACGTCCTTTTTTGCGGAGAGGCGGCAATCGTAGAAGACGACCCCCATGCCGGCAAGGCGTCGCGGCGCCAGCTCCCGGTGGCCCGCTTCTCCCCGTGCTCGGGGAGAGGGTCAGGGCGAGGGCGGCGCTTGAGGCGAGGCGTCGGACGTCACGTCGCGACGCGGCCGGCGGTTACAATGGCCGACTTGCCTTGATCGAGATCCTGACCAGCCCGTCGTTCGCCCTGCTGCTCGCGGCCGCGGGGGCGGTGCTGCTGTGGCTGGGGTCCGGCCGGCGCTGGCCGCGGCGCGGCGCGCGCGGGCGGCAGCGCGAGCCGCACATCGTCTCCGTCGCGGCGGGCGCGATGCTCGTGATCTTCGCCATCGCGTCGCTCGGGGCCGTCGCGCGCGACCGGGTGCGGCGGCACAAGCCGGTCTGGTGGCTCCAGCACGATCTCAACAGTGGTGATGAGGTCACTCGCGCCATTGCGTTCGACCGCCTGGCCCAAGATGTTCGCGGCGGAAATTTGTCGGCTGAACAAACCGCCCAACTGATTGCCGCCGCCCTGGCGGCGCAGCAGGACCGCGGCAAGCCGTGGGACCCGGGATGGGGCAGCCTGATCGAGGCCGCCCGTGACGCCGACGCCTTGCACGAGGCGGCGTGGCAGCAGTACGTGCACCTGGCGGCGGCGGGGCAGCCGAGCCTCACGGCCCGCCCGCGCGTCCGCCGCGGGTTGCCCGTCCCGGTCAACTTCAACCTGGGCCCGCAGCGCGCGGCCTTCACTCGCCGGCTGCTCTGCACCTATCGCGGCCGCCGGCTGGAGGTGGACGGCGCGGCGTGGGAGCCGGGCCCCGACGAGCTCTCCACCTCGTCGATCGTCGGCCCTGAGCCGCTGTCGCCCGAGACGATGCTGGTCCACCTGCCCGATCGCATCCGCCACGGGTTATCGGCCGGCCGGCACACGCTCCGCCTCACGTTTGACGTGGCGGTGCTGGATTTCCCGAGCGCCCAGCGCGAGGGCCGTTCCGTGCTACAGCGGACGACGATCGAGCTGATGGCGTCGTGGGAGCTGGTCGAGGCCGGCACGCCCACCGTCCGCCTCATTCGCGACGAGGGCCTGCTGGCCGAGGTGCAGAAGCGAATGAGGCTGGCGCCCATCGCCACCGCCGTGTTCGCGCCCGAGTCCGAGCCGCTGTGGCTCCAGGTCCATGCGGATGACCTTCCGGTGGCGGTGTCGGCCGACGCGCTGGTGCGCGCGGGCGGAGGCGAAACGATCTTTCCCGCCCCCGCGGTCTTCCCGGCCGGCGCGCAGCGGGGCTGGTCCGGCCCGGGAATTGACCGGCCTGTGCCCGACGACGTCGCCGTCGTCCTGCGTCCCAACGTCGCGGCGGCGGAGCGCACGGTGGAAATCAGCGAGATCTGCGGCGACGAAATCACCTTGACGCTGCCGCGCGCGCCCGGCGGCGCGCCCGGGGCGGCGGGGGCGAAATGATCCTGTTCCTCGCCTACGCCCTGGCCGTAGCCACGGGGGCGCTGGTGCTCCTCGTGCTGGGCATGCGCGGCAGGCGTGTCGACGATCACCCCGTCTGCCGCCGCTGCGGGTTCGACCTCGTCGGCCCGCCGGGCGGCACCGCAACGTGCTCCGAGTGCGGCGCCGATCTCGTCGACCGTCGCCGCGCCGTCCGCGCCATAGCCGGCACGTCAGGGGACCGACCTGCCGGGAATCCGCGGCGGGCCGGTTTCAGGCTCGATGATGTGCGGGCCGGTCGGCCGCGTTAGAATCCGATCGACCCGCAAAGCGGGGGGAGAGCTTCATGCTGACGATCATCCTGTTACTTCTCTTCGTTGCCGGCCTGGGCCTGCTGCTGCTGCTCCGCGGGCGGCACGGCATCGCGACCGACGACCACCCGCTGTGCCGCAAGTGCGGGTTCGACCTGACCGGGAAGCCCGAGGGGTCCAACGTCTGCTCCGAGTGCGGCTCGGACCTGTCGGCGCCAAAGGCGATCCGCATCGGCCACCGCCGGCCGCGCGGCGGGCTGGTGATGACCGGGTGCGTGCTCCTGCTGCTCGGGCTCGGCTCCGCGGGCGCGATAATGTGGGCGGCCGGATCATCCACGAACTGGCAGGCGCGTAAGCCGGTCTGGTGGCTCATTCGCGAGACGAAGGACCTTGACGTCAGAACGCGCGACGCTGCCCTGGCGGAGCTGAGCACGCGCCTCGGCGCCGGCAAGCTCACCGACCCTCAGATCGACGCGCTGTGCGACCAGGGGCTGGCCGTTCAGGGGGACGCGAACGCCCCCTGGTCGACCGCGTGGGGCGACCTGCTCGAGACGGCGCGGACGATGAACAAGCTGTCGGACGACCGGTGGCAGAAGTACGCGCGGCAGGCGCCGGCGTTCGTGCTGGACGTCCGCCCGGAGGTGCGCAAGGGAGACCGGATCTACCACTGGCTCCGCAACGGCAAGTCGCGCGTCGGCAGCCGGACGCGTTTGTACGTCGAGGCCGATAACCCCGTCTGGCAGATCGGGCCGATTCGCTCCAACCGCGCGTGGGGCATCACCCCGGGAGGGCAGCTCAGCGCAAATGGCAGCGGCGCGAGCGGGACCGGCCTGGAGACCAAGTCCGGTGAGTTCAAAGACGTCCCGCCGGGCAAGTACCCCGTCAAGTACACGACCACCCTGAAGATCGTCGACGGCAACGGACCGTCGGCGCCGATCGTCACCACCGCGCCGCTGGAGTTGACCGCGACGGTGAAGCTCCTGCCGGCCGACCAGCCGACGGTGCGCGTGATCAACGATCCCGCGCTCGGCTCACAGGTGGCGGCCGCGCTGTCCGTTACCGACGCCGGCTATGCGCGGTGGTCGAAGAAGCACCTGAACGTGAGCGTGAACGTGAACAACCCGCCCGTCGGCGTCGGCTTCGACATCTACGCGCGGATCGACGGCAAGGAGACGAAGCTGAGCAGCTTCGCCGCGCCGGCGGGCAAGCGGAACTCGGGGTGGGGCGCCGGCGGGGACGTCGAGAACCTCACGGCGAGCAAGATGGACGTGGTGCTCAGGCCTAGCACACAGGCGGCGACCAACACGACCAACGTCTTCGAGATCTGGGACGGCGAGGTCGTCATCAGCGACGTCGCGATCCAGAACGCCGCGACCAACCCGGCCGTCACGCAACCGACCGCCTCCCGGTCCGTGCCGGGCGGGACGGCGCGGGCTTATCCGACCTCACGCGCTGCGACCACTCGGCCCGCCACGATGCCCGCCACCATGACCGCTGGTGCAGTAACGGCCGACCGTTAGGCAGCAAGCGAAGGGGGGCTGCGATCGTGTCATTCGTGATCCTGCTGCTGTTGGCGGTCGCCGCCCTGGGCGCGCTGCTGCTGTACCGCGGGGGGCGCGGGGTGGCCGTTGATGACCACCCGCTCTGCCGCCGCTGCGGCTTCGACCTGACCGGCCGGCCCGAAGGCGTCGAACGCTGCTCGGAGTGCGGCGCCGATCTCGGCGCGCCCAGGGCAATCCGCATCGGCCACCGCGCGACTCGGCAGAAGCTCGTCGCCGCCGGTGCGCTCCTCCTCGTGATCGGCCTGGGGTCGGCGGGGGCGGCCATGTGGGCGGCGGGGTCGCAGACGAACTGGCAGCAGTACAAGCCGCTCTGGTGGCTCGTCCGGGAGACCGACGATGTGGACCGGGCCGTCAGCAAGGCGGCGCTGGCGGAGCTTGCGCTGCGGCTCGGGGCGGGCAAGCTGTCCGACGCGCAGATCCTCCGCCTGGCGGACCGCGCCCTGGCGATCCAGGGGGACGCCACCAAGGCGTGGTCCACCGAGTGGGGCGACCTGGTCGAGTCCGCGCGGGCGATCAACAAGCTCCCGGACGACCGCTGGCGCAAGTACGCCGAGCAGGCGCCGAACTTCGCGCTCCAGGTCCGCCCGGAGGTGCGCAAGGGCGACCGGATCCCGCTCTGGATCCGCAGCATGCCCGCCCGCATCGGCTCGCGCACGCAGTTCTACGTCCGCTACGAGCGAGCCAGCCGCACGTGGGACGTGGGGCCGGTGCGGCTGGAGCCGGAGGGCAGTGGCGGCGGGGGGAGCGGCATCTCCGCCACGGGCGGGGGCGCGACGGGGACGAGCCTCGACGTCGCGAAATTCCTGGACCGCCTGCCGCCGGGCAAGCACGTGGTGAAGCTGTCGCAGACGATCACCATTCAGACCTCGTACGACGACCAGGCGCAGCCGATCGCCACCCGGCGGATCGACCTGGCCGCGTCGTTCGACCTCCTGCCGCCCGACCGCCCGACGGTGAAGGTCGTCAGCGATCCATCCGTCCGCGCGGCGGTCGAGCGGGCCATCACCTGCTCGGAGGTTAAGCCCTATGGGTCATCCGTGAGCATCCAGATGGACGTGAAGCCCCGGCCGGTCGGCGTCGCTTACCAGGTCTACCTGCGCACGCCGGACGGAAAGGAACACGCAGGCGGAACGTTCGCCGCACCGGCGCGCAAGAGCGGCGGGTTCAGCTTCGGCGGAAAAGCCCCCGAGCTGACCGCGCCGACGGTTGACCTGGTGCTGCGCCCCAGCACGGGCGCCGCCATCGGCACAACCGACGTCTTCGAAATGTGGGACGGCGTGATCGTGCTGGAGGACGTGCCGGTGAAACAGAACCCGCCTGAGGGAAAATCCGAATGATCAAATGTCGAAGGACGAACCAATTCTGAATTACAGAAGGGGAAAGCAAGCGCGCAGCGTAGGCGCCTTCACCCTTTCTTCTTTTGCTCCTTCAGAATTGCTTCGTACTTCGACATTTCCCCACTTGGATTTCCCCGCGCAGCGGGTCCCTATGCGTTGGGCGCGAAAATCCACTGCTCGCGGTTGAAGTACATCGCGCCCTCGTACCACCCGCCGGAGACTTCCCGGCAGCGGAAGAGGGTGCCGTTGATCGAGACCAGCCGCCCGCTCTTGGGCGCGGGGAGCTGGATCACCCCGCCGTAGCCCAGCGGCAGGCGCTCGGCGGTGATGAAGCCGACCCCGCGGGCCGAGACGTCGCGCGTGTAGAGCCGCCAGGCGGGCGTGGCCGGCGGGTCGCTGAACAGCCGCAAATCCGCCAGCACGCGGTACGGCATGCGCGGGTGCCGGCGGCGGTCGTCGTGCGCCGCGCCCGCAGCCTCCAGGGCGGACACGATCATCTCCACCTCGCGCGGCCACGCCCCGCCGTGAAGCGGCTCGGCGGCGCTGGCGGCCCCGGGGGGCGGCGGCAGTACGGTTGCTCCCATCGTCCGATACCTCCATCCGCGCCCGCAAACTCGCCACGGGCGGCGTACGAGGTCAGACTTACGATACGGCCGGGGGCTCCGGCAAACGCGGCGGCGGGAAGTGATCGGCTGCACGCCTGGCGGTCACAAGCTCCTCGGTCACTGCCCGCCCAACATCCCCGGCGGCAGGCCCATTCCCGCGGTCAGCTTGTGCATTTCCGTCTGCATCATCTGTGCCGCCTTTGCCTGCGCGGCGCGGACGGCAGCGACGATGACGTCCTCGAGCATCTCGGTGTCGGCCGGGTCGATGCGCGACTTGTCAATCTTCAGCGCCGTCACCTCCAGCCGCCCGTTGACCGTCGCCTGCACCATCCCGCCGCCGGCGTCGGCGATCACGGTCTTCTTGGCCATCTCCTCCTGGAGACGCTGCATCTGCCCCTGCATCTCCTGGGCCTTGCCCATCAGCTCGCGGAGGTTCCCGAGGTTCTTCAGCGCGTCGAACATCTTTAGTTCCTTGGTTAGAAAGGTGGAACCACGAAGTCACGAAGGCACGAAGGAGTAAGCGGAAGCTCCACACCTTCGCGATTGCGGGCCGCAGCCCCACTCAGCGCGAGAGGGCCGTCTTTGTGTTCGTCAGTTCGCGGTTCATCTTCTTCAGCTCTGCACGGCTTCGGGCGGTTCGACCTTGACGATGGTCGCGCCCAGATGGTCCATCAGTTCCTTGATCAGCGGCTCGCTGCTCC
>DASQDR010000197.1:0-17445 GCA_035634055.1 Tepidisphaeraceae bacterium
CGGGCCGGGCGGCGGACGTGGCGGACCAGGCCGAGGACGCGGCGGCGGTCGCGAACGCGATCGCGACGAGTCGGGCATGGAGTCCGCCGTCGTGCGCATCTATCGCTGCTCAAAGGTCGTCAAGGGCGGCCGAACCTTCAGCTTCGGCGCGCTCGTCGTCGCCGGCGACCGCAAGGGCAACGTTGGCGTCGGCTACGGCAAGGCCAACGAAGTTCCCATGGCCGTCGAGAAGGGGACCAAGGACGCCCGAAAGTCGCTGCTCAAGATCAACCTCAAGGGCACCACCATCCCGCACACGGTCAAGGGGACCAGCGGCGCCAGCACGGTGATCCTCGTCCCGGCGCGCCCGGGCACCGGCGTCACCGCCGGCAAGAGCGTCCGCCCGTGCCTCGAGCTCGCCGGCGTCACCGACATCCTCACCAAGGCGTACGGCTCCACCAGCCCCAAGAACCTGGTGAAGGCGACCCTCGCCGCCCTGCGGCAGCTCCAGAACAAGGACCAGGTCGAGAACAACCGCGGCGTCCAGCTCGAAAAGGGCGCGGGCGACCTCGTGACGGCCTGATAAGAGTGGCTAGTGGTCAGTGGCTAGTGGCTAGTGAAGAGCCATGCTTCTGATGCTAGCCACTGACCACTGACCACTAGCCACTGGTACTCCCATGAGCATGATCCACGACATCACGTCCACGACCCCGCGGAACAAGCGTTCGCAGCGGAAGGGGCGCGGCGAGTCCAGCGGCCGCGGCAAGACCAGCGGGCGCGGCAACAAGGGCGCCAAGGCGCGCGGCGGCGACGTCCACTGGACGCCCGGCCGCGAGGGCGGCCAGACCCCCATTTTCCGTCGCCTGCCCAAGCGTGGCTTCAGCAACTTCAAGTTCGAGAACAAGTTTCACATCGTGAACCTCTCGGACCTGGCGCGCTTCGATGACGGGATGACCGTCGACGCCGTCGCGCTAAAGGACGCCGGGCTGGTGCCGGACCTCAAGCAGCCGGTCAAGATCCTCGGCGACGGCGCGTTCTCCAAGAGGCTGACGATCGTCGCCGGGTGGTACAGCCGCTCGGCCCACGCCAAGATCAACCAGGCGGGCGGCAGCGCGCAGAACCTCAAGGGCGAGGCGTTCGAGTTCCCCAAGCCCAAGAAGAAGTTCGTCAAGCGCGACAAGGCCGCTGCCGGCGGCGGCGGCGGCGGCGGCGGTGGCGGGAAGAAGAAGGGCGCCCCGGCGCCCGAAGCGGATGCCGCCCCCGCGGCGCCGTCGCCCGCAGCCTCGTCCGATGCGGTCGCCCCCTCGGCCGACGCTCAGCCGGAGTAACCGGCCGCTGGTCGTCCGTCGTCCGCGCGCCGTTGCCGACCCGCAACGCAACGGACCTTTCCCAAAACTGACAGCGGACACGCATGTTCAAGACCCTCGCCAACGTGTTTCGGATCCCGGAGCTGCGGAACAAGATCCTCTTCACCTTGTTCATGCTGATGATCTACCGGGTCGGCTACCACGTGCCGATCCCGGGCGTGGACCAGACGAACTTCGAGCAGCTCGAGAAGAAGCAGCAGCAGGGCGGCGAGGACACCGCCGCCGGTCGGCTCGCCAACTACGTCTCGCTCTTCTCCGGCGGCAACCTCTCGCAGTCGACGATCTTCGGCCTGGGCGTGATGCCGTACATCTCGGCGTCGATCATCTTCCAGCTCCTGGGCACCGTCGTCCCCGCGCTGGAGAAGATGCAGAAGGAAGGCGAGCAGGGCCGCAAGAAGATCCAGGAGTGGACGCGCTACGCCACCGTGCCGCTGTGCGTCATCCAGGCGATCTTCTGGCTCCAGTACATGCACCAGAGCTCCCCGCCGCTGGTCCAGCGCACGTTCGCTAACATGCCGATGTTCTGGACCATGGGGATTCTCTCGCTCACGGCCGGCTGCATCTTCCTGATGTGGCTGGGCGAGCAGATCGACGAGTACGGCCTGGGCAACGGCGTGTCGCTGATCATCCTCGCCGGCATCGTCGCCCGCATGCCGCAGGCGATCCTGATGCTGATCCAGCAGACCAACTTCAGCGCCCAGCCCAACGCCGCCAAGCCGCTGACGCTCTTCAGCGTCATCATGCTCTTCGCCGCCTTCGTCTTCATCGTCGCCGGCTCGATCCTGATCACGCAGGCGCAGCGGCGAATCCCGATTCAGCAGGCGAAGCACACCCGCGGCCGCAAGATCTACGGCGGAGCGCGGCAGTACCTCCCGCTGCGGGTGAACCACGGGGGCGTGATGCCGATCATCTTCGCGCAGTCGCTGATGCTCTTCCCGGGCGTCGCGCTCGGTTGGCTGGCGGGCATGTTCCCGCAGAGCAACGTGATCGGCTTCCTCAACGCCGAGTTCGGGCGCACCGGCTTCATCTACATCATGACCGAAGTGATCATGATCTACTTCTTCGCCTACTTCTGGACCACCGTCCAGTTCCAGCCGAAGGAGATGGCCAACCAGTTGCGCGACTACGGGAGCTTCGTCCCCGGCCTGCGCCCCGGCAAGCGGACGGCCGACTACCTCGAAAAGGTGATGATGCGCATCACCTACGTCGGCGCCGCGTTCCTCTGCGTCATCGCGGTGGTGCCGACGGCGATGAACAGCGCGCTGGGGATCCCGTTCCAGATCACTGCGTTCCTCGGCGGCACCGGGCTGCTCATCGTCGTGTCGGTCGCCCTGGACATGGTCCAGCGCATCGAGGCCAACCTGCTCATGCGCAACTACGGCGGCTTCCTCAGCGGCCCCGGACAGAAGGGCAAGCGGATCAAGGGGCGGCAGTACTAGAATGAGTGGTCAGTTGCTAGTGGCCAGTTGCCAGTAACTGGCTCCCCGGGCGTTCTTGCTGACCACTGGCCACTGATCACTAGCCACTGCCGAGTCCATGGCCATCGTTTTAAAAAGCCGCCGCGAGATCGACATGATGCGGACGGCGGGGAAGCTTGCCGCCGACATCCTCAACCGGATGGCCGAGCACGTCCGCCCGGGCGTCTCGACCGCCGAACTGGACGACCTGGCGGAAGAGGAGCTGGCCCGCGCCAACGCGGTTGGGCTGAGCAAGAATTACCCGACGTACAAGCCGGGCGAAGGGTTTCCCGCCGCCACCTGCATCAGCGTGAACGAGGAAGTCGTCCACGGCATCCCGTCGCCGAACCGGGTGCTGAAGTCCGGTGACATCGTCACCCTGGACATCACGCCGCGGCTCAACGGTTACTGCGCCGACACGGCCATCACCGTCGCGGTCGGCGAGGTCCGCCCGGAGGTCCGCCGGCTGATCGACGTCACCCGCGAGACCCTCGAGATCGCGCTGAAGCACATGAAGCCGGAGAAGCGGTGGTCGGAGATCGCCCGGCTGATGCAGTACAACGTGGAGAAGGCGGGCTTCAGCGTGGTCCGCGAGTTCGTCGGGCACGGCGTGGGGCACAGCATCCACGAGGACCCGAAGGTGCCGAACTTCGTCACCAGCGAGCCGGTCCGCGGGGACTTTATCCTCCGCCCGGGCATGACCTTAGCGGTTGAGCCGATGGTCGTGGCCGGGCGGCGCGACGTGCAACTGCTGGACGACGGGTGGACCGTGATCACCGAGGACAAGCAGCCGGCGGCTCACTTCGAGCACACGGTTGCCGTCACGCCGGGCGGGATCGAGATCCTCACCGACGGCCGCAGCGCGTGGGCGCTATGATCTGAGGGCTGTCGGGAAGCTGCGACAGGGCACCCGCGGCGGGGCGCCGGCGGCGCGGTGGCGAGGGGCGTTCTCAAGCGAACGGCGTACCCGGCTTGAGCGTAGCAACTATTTCGGCTATAACGGTCGATTCAAGTTTTTCCGAGAACTTAAGATCAGGTGCGACCATGAAAGTGCGAGCCAGCGTCCGTCGAATTTGTGAGAACTGCAAGATCGTCCGCCGCAAGGGGATCGTGCGCGTGATCTGCACCAACACCAAGCACAAGCAGAAGCAGGGATAAGAAGAGTTGCCAATCGTGAGCTGCCCGTTGCCCAGTGAAGGGCTACGGGGCGGCTTCCTTTTTCACTGGCAACTGATCGCTGACAACTGGCAACTCTGGAGCAAATATGCCCCGTATCGCAGGCGTTGACATTCCCGCAGACAAGCCGATCCGGATCAGCCTCCGCTACATCTTCGGCGTCGGCCCGGCCAACAGCGATGCCATCCTGAAGGAGCTGGGCATCGACGGCCAGCGCCGCGCCAAGGACATCACCGAGGAAGAGCTGGCGCGGATCATCGGGATCATCGACCGCTCGTACCTGGTGGAAGGCGCGCTGCGCCGCAACACCGGGCAGAACATCGCGCGGCTGCGCGACATCGGGAGCTTCCGCGGGCACCGCCACCGCCGCGGCCTGCCCGTCCGCGGCCAGCGCACCCGGTCCAACGCCCGCACCCGCAAGGGCCCGCGCAAGACCGTCGCCGGCAAGAAGGGCGTGAAGGAACTCGGCAAGTAAGCATCGGGAACGCTGAACGGTGAAGGCTGAATGATGAACCGGCAAAGGCCGCTCACCGTTCCCGTTCATCATTCGGCACGCATCGTTCAGCATTGGATCCGCGGGGACGGCGTTGACCGGTTGATCCGCTATAGAGAGGAACTGACCTACCATGGGTGAAGCAGCCAAGACCGCTGGCGGCGCCAAGGCCGCGGCGAAGAAGAAGATCCGCAAGGGCGTCACGCGCGGGATCGCGCACATCAAGGCGACGTTCAACAACACGATCGTGACCATCACCGACACCAACGGCGAGACGATCTCGTGGGCGTCGGCAGGGAAGGGCGGCTACTTCAAGGGCGCCCGCAAGAGCACCCCGTACGCCGCCGGCCGCGCCGCCGAGAATGCCGCCCAGCAGGCGCGCAAGGCGGGCATGGTCGAGGTCGAGGTCCGCGTCAAGGGCCCCGGCGCCGGCCGCGAGCAGGCGATCCTGAACCTCCAGAACGCGGGGCTCAAGGTCACCGGCATCGAGGACGTCACCCCGCTGCCGCACAACGGCTGCCGCCCGCCGAAGAAGCGGCGTGTGTAGGGCACAGAGAAGTGGTCAGTGGCCAGTTGTCAGTTGCCAGTCCGGCCTGGAGAGGCGCGCGCTGCCGCTGGCGGCGGAGAGCCTCCGCGGCGGACCAGCCGATGACATGCGACTGAGCACTGACCACTAGCCACTGGCAACTCGTTACATCACCAAGACCACCACGCTTCGCCTGACGAGGCGGGAGACAGATGGCCCCGACCGGTTGGGGCGGTAACCTCCTGCAATTCAGAGCGGGGCACCAAGGAGCAGTCACTATGCGAATTCGTTGGCGCGGACTCGAATTGCCGTCGCGGGTCATCCGGGACCAGCAGGTTTCCACCGACACGTACGGGAAGTTCACCGCCGAGCCCTTCGAGCGCGGCTTCGGGACCACCGTCGGCAACAGCCTGCGGCGGATCCTGCTCTCGTCGCTGGAAGGCGCCGCCGTCACCCACATCAAGCTCAAGGGCGCCGAACACGAGTTCAGCAGCCTCCCGGGCGTGATGGAGGACGTGACCGACATCATCCTGAACATCAAGAGCCTGATCGTGAAGCTCGACGCCGACGAGCCCAAGGAGCTCCGGCTGACCAGCAGCAAGGCCGGCCCGATCACCGCTGGCATGATCACCGGCGACCCGGCGGTCACGATCATCAACAAGGACCTGGTCATCGCCACGCTGACCGAGAACCTGCCGTTCGACATGACGCTGACCGTCGCCAAGGGGCGCGGCTACGTGACCGCCTCGGAGAACATCGAGGACGTGGACGAGCAGGAGCTGGGCCTGATCGCGGTCGACTCGATCTACTCCCCGGTCACCCGCGTGCGCTACGCCACCGAGGACGCCCGCGTCGGGCAGAAGACCGACTACGACCGGCTGATCCTGGAGATCTGGACCAACGGCACGGTGACGCCCGAGATGGCGCTGGTGGAAGCCAGCAAGATCCTCCGCAAGCACCTCAACCCGTTCGTGCAGTACTTCGAGCTCGGCAGCGACATCGCCAACGACGACGCGCTCAACGCCCTGCGCGACGCCAACAAGGCCGGGATGATCGACCCGGACCTCCAGCAGAAGCTGGACATGACCATCCAGGAGCTGGACCTGAGCGTCCGGGCCAACAATTGCCTGGAGTCGGCCCGGATCCAGAGCGTGCGCGACCTGGTGAAGAAGACCGACGCCGACCTGCTCAAGGTCCGCAGCTTCGGCAAGACCAGCCTGCGCGAAGTGAAGCGCAAGCTGGCCGACCTGGGGCTGAGCCTGGGGATGGACCTGGACAACATCCCGACCGCCCCGCAGGCCGCCGCCTACACCAGTGCCGACGACGACGCCGACGGCGAGGCCGAGGAAGCCGAAGCGGGCGCGGCGAATCAATAGCGGGAGGAGTTGCCAGTGGGCAGTGGCCAGTTGCCAGTGAAGGCATTGGCCGCTTCCTCACGGGCAACTGCTCGGCAACTGCTGGCAACTAACAACTGGCAACTGGCAATTTTCGAACGCCAACGCAACTGAGGTTCACCCATGTCCCGTCACATGATCCGCGGCCGGCAGCTCAGCCGGGATACCGAGCACCGCAAGGCACTTCGCCGCAACATGGCGCAGTCGCTGTTCGAGCACGGCAAGATCAAGACGACCCCGGCCAAGGCGAAGGAAGTCAAGGCGTTCGTCGAGAAGCTGATCACCGAGGCCCGCAAGAACACCCTCACCAGCCGCCGCCGCGTCATCGCGCTGATGCAGGACCGCCGGCTGGTGGACGAGGAGCAGGAGTTCACCGGGCAGACGGTGGTGCAGAAGCTCTTCGCCGACGTGGCACCGAAGTTCGGCGACCGGCAGGGCGGCTACACCCGCATCATCAAGCTGGCGAACTACCGCATCGGCGACGCCGGCGAGCAGGTGCTGCTGCAACTGTGCACGGAGGAGTCGGCCCCCAAGGGGACCGCCCGCCGCAGCGCGGGGCTCCGCCGCAAGCGCAACGAGCGCAAGCACCAGTTCGCCAGCCGCATCCTGAAGAAGGGCGGCAAGTCTGCCGACGCCGGCGCCGCCACGGCGACCGGTGCCGGTGGCGAAGCGGCGGGCGAGGGCGCGGCGCCTGAGACGCAGGCCTGAGCCGGCGGCCGCGGTCCTATGGCGCGGCGGGTTCGAAAGCGTGACAATCAACGCGGGTCGGTCCGATCGGTCGGGCCGACCCGCTGTCGTTTTCCCCGTCGCGTCCGCGCGCGACCGCGGGCGGCGGTTAGAATGACGACTCACTTTGCTAGTGCCCCGCGGGTCTTGCTGTTGGCATAATCGGCCGCTTCAGTTGCCAACGGCGGAAGAGCGACGGCTCCGGCGGGTTGCGGCAACGCAGGGCGTCGGATAGCAGCGTCGGATAACCGTTAAGGCTTCGCGCGGCGGCGTTCGTAAGTAACGGTAAATCAAACGATTGTTGACAGCCGCTGAGCCCGGTAAATAGAATCCGCCTCGGTTTTCGAAAAGGGATGGAACGGCCGCCGCCAGCCTGAACCGCGCCGCGCTGCCCGCCTATCGCCAGTGCAGTTGGGTCCCGGCAAAGTCGGGACGCGCGCGAACTCATATTGGATATACCCCGCATGTGGGAGCACTTGCTCAGTCACCTTCTGGTCGCCGCTTACGTCATCGTGCTGCTCACGATCGCGTTCTACGGCTTCCACCGCTACGTCCTGGTCTACCTGTACGTGAAGCACCGTCACGACGGGTACCAGCCTAAGGGGCGCTTCGACGAGCTGCCGCGGGTCACCGTGCAGTTGCCGATGTTCAACGAGGACACGGTCGCCGAGCGGGTCATCCGTTCTGCCTGTCAGATCGACTACCCGCTGGACAAGTTCGAGATCCAGGTACTGGATGACTCGACCGACCACTCGGCCGACATCGCCCGCAAGGCGTGCGAAGAGTGGGCGGCCAAGGGCATCCCGATCAAGTACATCCACCGCACCAACCGCGAGGGGTACAAGGCGGGCGCGCTGGCGGAGGGGCTGAAGGTCGCCACCGGCGAGTTCATCGCCATCTTCGACGCCGACTTCATCCCGCCCGCCGACATCCTGCGCAACTGCATCCAGTACTTCAGCGAGGAGAAGGTAGGCATGGTGCAGGTCCGCTGGGACCACCTCAACCGCGACGCCTCGCTGCTGACCAAGGCGCAGGCGATCTTCCTCGACGGGCACTTTGTCATCGAGCACACCGCCCGCAACCGCTCCGGGCGGTTCATGCACTTCAACGGCACCGCCGGCGTCTGGCGGCGCACGACCATCGAGGACGGCGGCGGGTGGCAGCACGACACGCTCACCGAGGACCTCGACCTCAGCTATCGCTGCCAGCTCAAGGGATGGCAGTTCGTCTACCTCCCGCAGTTCTGCGCCCCCGCGGAGCTGCCGCCGGAGATGGTCGCCTTCAAGCAGCAGGCGTTCCGCTGGACCAAGGGCTCGATGCAGACCGGCATCAAGCTGCTGCCGCGCATCCTGCGCTCGCACCTGCCGGTGAACGTGAAGTGGGAAGCCTTCTTCCACCTGACCAACACGATCGTCTACCCGCTGATGGTGCTGCTGACGCTGCTGATGTACCCGGCGTTCTTCAACGCCCTCAGCCCGTTCAAGGAGCGTAGCTGGAGCCAGTACATCTTCAGCTTCAGCCTGTTCGTGCTGGCGACGGCGTCGGCCAGCATGTTCTTCGCCATGGGGCAGCGAGAGCTGTTCGGCAAGCAGGCGGGGTGGAAATCGCTGATCTACATGCCGGTGCTGATGTCGCTGGGCGTCGGCGTGAGCATCAACAACGCTCGGGCGGTCTTCTCGGCCATCTGGGGCGCGATCCACAAGAAGCCCAGTGAGTTCGTGCGCACGCCGAAGTACGGCGTCACCGGGCAGAGCCGTCACAAGCACAAGAAGGAAACCATCTTCACCTTCAACCGCCTGATGATGCCGATCATCGAGATCGCCTTCGGGTGCTACATGGCGTCGTGCCTGTGGATCAGCTTCTGGTACCAGTGCGGCATCCTCCCGGGCTCGGATAAGAGCGGCTGGGCCAGCGTGCCGTTCCTGCTCATCTTCGCCGGCGGGTACTTCTACGTCGGCTTCGGCTCGCTCTACGCGATGTGGCAGATGAGCCAGGAGCAGGAGGAAGAGGCCACCGAGATCCTCGAACTCCCTGCCTAAACGCGCCGTTGCCGCAGCATGAGTGATCCGTTGCTAGTGGTCAGTGGCTAGTGGTCAGTGGCAGCGGGCGACTGCCCTTTTCACTGGCCACTAGGCACTAGCCATCAACTCACGGCCACTTCACCCGCGCAACCCGCTCTCACAACCACTTCAACCGCCGGAACACGTACAGCAGGCCGGCGATCAGGCCGACGATCACGCACATCGACAGCCAGAACCCCACCGTGCTGTGGAGCAGCCAGCTCCAGACGGGGATTCGCTCGTCGTTGAAGTTCATCCCGAAGAAGCTGGTGATCACGGTCATCGGCAGGGCGATGACGGTGATGATCGTCAGCGTCTTCATGATCTGGTTGAGGTTGTTGCTGATGCTCGACATGTAGATGTCGCGCACGCCCAGCACCACGTCGCGGTAGAGCTCGAGGTTCTCCACCGCGCGGTTGAGGTGGTCCAGCACGTCGCGCAGGTAGACGCGGGTGGACTCGCGGATGAACGGCACGTCGCCGCGGGTGAGCTGCGCGATCACCTCGCGCTGCGGGCCGATCACGCGCCGCAACTCCAGCAGCTCGCGCTTCTTCGCCGCGATCCGCTGGAGCAGGTCCGGCTTGGGATTGTCCGCCGCCTCGTCCTCCAATTCATCCAGCGCTTCGCCCAGGTAGTCGAGGATCGGGCCGTAGTGGTCCACCAGGTGGTCGAGGATGTTGTGCAGCAGCAGGTCGATGCCCGGGTCGAGCACGCGCCGCGCGTCGTAGGTGGCGCGCTGCATCACCTGCTTGACCGAGAGCATCTCCTCCTCGTGGATGGTCACCAGGTAGCGCTCGGAGACGAACATGTCGAGCTCCTTGGTGCGCAGGTGCTCGCGGAAGGTGGCCAGGTCCGGGCCGTGGATGACCATGTAGAAGTAGCCCTGCTGGCAGGAGTCGCCGGTGTGGTTATAGCTCTCGATCTTCGGCCGCTGCACGCTGGCCAGCGTGTCCTCGATGGCCAGCGGGTGGAACCCAAAGACGTCGTCGAGCAGCCCGTACTCCTCGTCGGTCGGTTTGACCATGTCCACCCAGAAGACGCAGCGCGGGTCGCGCAGGGCGGCGGCGAGGGTGGAGGCGTCGGTCTCGGTGGAGATCGTCCCGTCGCCGAACTTGATGAACGTGGTCAGCATCGCTTCTCTTCAGTTTATCGGCCAGATGCGTGCCGAATCATATGACCCGCGCTCGCCGCCATGCGGTTTCGCCCGGTGGGCGGCCGCCATATCATGCGCGGTCATGTCCGACCTGCTCCAACTCCCGCACACGCCCGGGTGCCTGGTCTGCGGCCCGCAGAACCCCTTCGGGCTCAGGCTCTCGCAGTACGTCAACCCGCAGACCGGCATCGTCTCGGTCGACTTCGCGGCGCGGGCGGAAGACATCGGCTTCGAGGGGATCGTCCACGGGGGGATGATCGCCACGGTCATCGACGAGGCGATGGTCTGGGCGGCGACGTGGAACATCAAGCGGTTCTGCGTCTGCGGTGAGCTCAGCGTGCGCTTCCGCCGCGCGGCACAGGTGGGCGAGCCGCTGCACCTGGAGGCGCGCGTGGAGTATGCGCGCCCGAAGCTGGTGCAGACGATGGCCACGCTGCGCACGCCGGACAGGCAGGTGGTCGCCGCCGGCGAGGGGAAGTACGTGCCGATGGCGGCCGAGAACAGCGACGCCGTCATGCGCGGCTTCATCCACGAGCCGGAAACCGAGGCGGCCGCCGCGCTGCTCAGGAAGAAGTGATACATGCTGCAACGAGTGCTCGATACCATCGAGGGCCGCCGCCACCAGTCGGTCGCGGCGCTGAGCGAGTTCCTCTCCGTCCCCAGCGTCAGCACCGCGCCCGCGCACGGCGCGGACATGGTGCGGGCGGCGACGTGGCTGTCGGACCAGCTTCGCTTTGGCGGCTTTGAAGTCGCCATCATGCCGACCGGCGGGCACCCGGCGGTGGTGGCGAAGAACAAGCACCAGCCCGGCCGGCCGACGGTGCTGATCTACGGGCACTACGATGTGCAGCCGGCCGAGCCGCTGAACCTGTGGACGACCCCCGCGTTCACCCCGACCGTGCGCGACGGCGCGCTCTACGCCCGCGGCGCCGCCGACGACAAGGGGCAGGTCTGGTGCCACGTCGAATCGCTGCTGGCGTGGCAGGCGCACGGCGGGCCGCCGGTCAACGTCACGCTGCTGGTCGAGGGCGAGGAGGAGATCGGCAGCCCGAACCTCAAGGCGCTGGTGCAGAAGCACGCGGCCGCGCTGCGGGCGGACGTGGCGGTGATCAGCGACACCAACCAGTTCGCCCGCGGCATCCCGGCGATCACCTACGGCCTGCGCGGGCTGGTCTACTTCGACGTCGTCAAGCTCACCGCCGCCAGGGGCGACCTGCACTCCGGGCTGTTCGGCGGCACGGTCGCCAATCCCGCCGACGCGCTTTGCAAGCTCCTCGGAACGCTGCACGATGAAAACGGGCGGGTAGCGATCGACGGGTTCTACGACGGCGTGGTCGAGCTCACGCCGCAGGAGCGCGCCGAGTGGGCCGCGCTGCCTTGGGACGATGCGCGCTACGTGCAGGAACTGGGCGCGCCCAAGACGTGGGGCGAGAAGGGGTACACGACGCTGGAGCGCCGCTGGGCCCGCCCGACGCTCGACATCAACGGCCTGACCAGCGGCTACCAAGGACCCGGCGCCAAGACCGTGCTGCCGAGCGAGGCGTCGGCGAAGGTCTCGATGCGGCTGGTGCCCAACCAGGACCCGGACAAGATCATCGCCGCGTTCGAGAAGACGCTGCGCGACCGCTGCCCGGACCACGTGAAGCTCGAGCTGCACTGCCACGGCGGCACGCCCGCCGTGCTGGTGCCGACCGACGGCCGAGCCATCCAACTCGCCGCCGACGCCATTCACGCCGGCTTCGGCAAACGCCCGACCTTCATGCGCGAGGGCGGCAGCATCCCCGTGGTCAACATGCTCAAGCAGGAGCTCGGCATCGACACCCTGCTGATCGGCTTCGGACTGGAGGACGACAACGTCCACGCGCCCAACGAGAAGTTCGACCTCGACGCGCTGCACAACGGGACGAGGACGTGTGCAGCGCTCTATGAGAAGCTGGCGGCGCTGTGACAAGGTGAGGAGCGACGGAGCGACGGAGCGACCAAGCGACGAAGCGACGAAGCGACGGAGGCGACGGAGGCGAGCGCGGCCGCGCACTGCGGCAAACGCTGAGCGCTCAGGACTCAGCGCTCGCCGATGGGATCAGCTTCATCGGATTCTCTCGCGTCAGCACGTTCGTCCGCGCGTTTCCCACCAGTTCCACCACGCGCTTTAGCCCGCGCATACGCACGTCGATCGTCTCGGGGCCATGCGTGTCGCTGCCGAGCATGAAGTAGCGGCCCTCGAGCAGGAACTGCTCTGCGCAGCGGCGCGTGTCGGCGCCGGGCGGATCAGCGAAGCACTGGAGGTTGCCCTGGAGCAGCATCCCCAGCGACGCGAAGTACTCCACCCGCTCCGGGCGGTCCTGCACCGCGCGCATGCGCTCGGGGTGGGCCAGGATCACGGTCAGGCCCAGCTCGTCCTGGAGCCAGCGGACGGATTCTTCGAAGAAGTGCGGGATCTCCGCCGCCCAGATGTCGCACAGCACGTGCCGGCCCAGGGCGAGCGGGACGATGTCGTCGGCGGGCGTGCGGGTGACGCCGAGGAACAGGTTCAGCTCACCGCCCGGCACGAGCGTGAGCGGCACGCCGGCGGCGTCCAGCTCCGCCTGGAGCGCCGCGCACCAGCGCGGCACGCTGGCGCGCGAGACGCCGACGTACTTGGCCCAGATGTGCGGCGTGCAGAAGGCGTGCGTGTAGCCGTTGGCGACCAGCACCCGCGCGCAGGCGATCGACTCGGCGACGGTCTTGCACCCGTCGTCGATCCCCGGCAGCAGGTGCGAGTGGGTGTCGATCCGCCCGGCCGGTTGACCGATCCCCCTCATGCCTCGGCCCCCGCTTTGCGGATCGCGACGGTGCAGTCGCCGTCGATGTACCCCTCGTGCTTCTCCACGTCGTGCGAGAGCGTCTTGGCAAATCGCACCACGTCGCGCCGCTCGTGCCAGCGCAGGTAGTTCACGCCCGCCAGCAATGGGGAGGAGAGGAAGTTGAAGACGAGTGCCTGCCCCGCGGCGGCGAAGGCGTGGCGAAGGGCGAGGTAGAACTCCGGCGGGTCGATCGTGTTTAGTGCCCCAGAGCAGTAAATCACGTCCGCACCGACCGCGAGTCGCTTGGGCTCGCGGACGAAATCCGCCGTGAGGATGCGCGCGTTCGGGCGGTTCTTCTCCACGGCCGCGTCGGCCAGCTCGGCGACGCCCTCCACGCCGATGTAGCGCTTGGGCGTCAGCCCGCGCTCGATCAGGAAGTCGAGCAAATCCGCGCGCCCGCAGCCGAGGTCGAGCACCACCAGGCCGGTCGGGTCCTGCACGTGGACCAGCGCCTCGAACCGCTGCCGCTGCGTCTTCTGGCTGGCCCAGAGCAGCGCGCTGAAGCTGGCGCCGTGCCGGCGGACCGCGCGCTGGTAGGGCTGGAGGTAGGCGGGTTGCTCGGCGGGTGAGCTCACGCGAGCGGCAATCTTACGCCCCGCTAGCTCCGCTACAATGTTGCGGCATGCTGCACGAGGCGGTCGAGCGGTTGCAGGTGGCGCTCAGCGACGAGTTCGACCGCGCGCCGCGCATCTGCACGCTGGCCACGGTCGACGCAGCCGGCGACCCGTCGGCACGGTCGGTCGTCTGCCGCCGGGTGCTGGCCGGCGGGGAACTTTACGTCTTCAGCGACGGGCGATCACAGAAGAACGCGCACCTGCGCGCCAACCCCGCCGCCGAGGTCGTCTTCTGGCTGCCGCGGCGCCGCGAGCAGTTCCGGCTGAAGGGGCCGGCCGCGATCGAAGCTGATCCGACCGCGCGCGGCGCGTGCTGGAGCGAGTTGAGCGACGCCGCCCGCGCGATGTACGCGTGGCCGCCGCCGGCCGCAGCGCGGGTGGCGGAGGATGCGGCGTTCCCGCGCGGGCTCGGCAAGGACGCGCCGGTGCCCGGCACCTTCGAGCTTCTCGTCGTCCGCCCGCGCGCCATCGAGTGGCTCGACCTGAAACCCCACCCGCACGACCGCCGCCGCTGGCGCGCCGCCAACGATTGGGTCGAGGAGCGGCTCAACCCTTGAGTTTGCGGGCCGTTTCCGCCTCCACTACCATGCCCGCCGCCATGCGGTGGGTGCTGATCGGAAACTTCACGCCGGCGGTCGGCGCGGCGCTGACGCGCCACGAGCAGAAGCCGTTCGAGGCGTCGGAGCTCGGCCTGCCCGCGGGGGCGGGGCCGTTCGAGCTGATCAAGACGGCGCAGTCCAAGCAGCTCGACGTCATCACCACCGACGCCGAGCTGGTCAACGCCATCTTCGAGCAGAAGATCTACTTCAACCGCGCGGTCGTCTACCTCCAGCTCGAGGGCGGGGACGTCGAACAGGACGACGCCATCGACCGCCTGTTCGAGCGCTACAAGCGCCTGGCCCCCGGCCGGCTCTACACGGTCACGGGCTCGCGCGTGAAGGTCAGGCAGTTGCCCGCGAAGCTTTAGCCACCAATGGACACGAATGGGACAGGAATGAAGAGGGCCACCCATCCTTATTCGTGTTCATTCGTGCCATTCGTGGCTGATCGATTTTCTCTGGAGGTTTGATGTCGCTGCTGGTGACGGGTTCTATCGGGATCGACACGGTCGAGACGCCTTACGGCAAGCGCGACGACGTCATCGGCGGGAGCGCGATTTATTTTTCGTACGCCTCGAGCTTCTTCACGCCCGTGCGGCTCGTCGGCGTGGTGGGGGAGGACTGCCCCAAGCCGCTGCTGAACGTCTTCGAAGGTCGCGACGTCGACACCGCCGGGCTCGAGGTGCGCAAGGGGAGCAAGACCTTCCGCTGGCACGGGTCGTACGTCAAGGACATGAACGAGGCCGAGACCGTCGAGGTGGACCTCAACGTCCTGGCCGAGCGCGCGCCGAAGGTGCCGGAGGGGTTCCTCGACAGCCGCTACGTCTTCCTCGCCAACACGCACCCGGCCCTCCAGCAGCAGATGGCGCAGTCGCTGCGGCACGCGAAGCTGATCGTGGCCGACACCATGAATCTGTGGATCCAGACTACGCGCGACGAGCTGCTCAAGCTGCTGAGCATGATCCACGGCCTGGTGCTCAACGACGGCGAGGCCCGGCTGCTCACCGGGAAGAAGAACCTGATCGAGGCCGCGCGCGAGGTGCTGAAGCTGGGGCCGAAGTTCGTGGTGATCAAGAAGGGGGAGCACGGCTGCCTGATGTGCTCCGCCAGCGACACGTTCGTGCTGCCCGCGTTCCCGGCCGACCGCGTCGTCGATCCGACCGGCGCCGGCGACAGCTTCGCCGGCGGGATGATGGGCTACCTCGCCACGCAGGGCGGCTCCATCAGCCCCGCCACCATCAAGCGCGCCCTCGCCTTCGGCACCGTCGTCGCCAGCTTCACCATCGCCGACTTCTCCCTGGGCGGCCTCCAGTCCACCACGCGCGACCGCATTGACGAGCGTTGGCTGGAATTCAAGCAGGCAATGAGCTTCTGACATTTGCGGAACATGAATGGACACGATTCTTCCCGAACGGACACGAATAAAGAGCAGGGCAACTAGATCGTTCTATTCTTATTCGTGAACATTCGTGTTAATTCGTGTCCATTCGTGTTCCCATTCTTTTCTGACGCCATGCGGCTCTTCCTCGCGATCGAGTTGCCCGAGAACGTGCGGACGCACCTGCTCGGGGCGCGGCAGCGGCTCGAGGAGGCGTTGCCGAAGATCACGTTCACCAAGTTTGAGAACCTGCACCTCACGCTGAAGTTCCTCGGCGAGGTCGAGCCCAAGAAGGTCGCCGGCATCACCGAGTCCATAGCGAACATCCGCACGGCGCCGATCGAGCTGTCGGGCGAGGGGATCGAATGCTTCCCCAACCGCGGGCCGATCCGCGTGGTGACGGCGGCGATGCGCGGGACGCTGCCGCCGTTGCGCGCGCTGGTGGAGAGCATCGAGCAGCGCTGCAAGTTCCTCGGGTTCGAGAAGGAGCAGCGCGCCTACAAGCCGCACGTGACGCTCGGGCGGGCGCGGCCGGTGCTGTCGGCGAAGTTCCGCGGCGTCGCCGGCGAGGCCACCGCCGACCTCTGGCCCGGCCCGAGCTTTTCACCGCCAGAATTCGTCCTGATGGACAGCCAGTTGAGCCCCAAGGGATCGATCTACTCACCCGTCGCCAAGTTCCCCATCGGCCTCTCGGGCGAGGCGCAAAAGTAGCCGAACAGACCCCGAAAATTCCTCGCATTTGCGCTGGCCAAGCGGCGCTGCGGCAGCTAAACTTCGACCTAACACGCTGGACCAGGACGGCATGGTGACTTCCGTCGAGTCCACGCGGTGATCCGCGACCACCAACGGCTTTCGGGCCGGCGGCGGAACCGGTCACGCCCGCGGCGTCACGATGGAGTGGACGCCGCACCCAAGTCACCTTTCGCCCGCCCGATCCGACTGGCCGCCAAGCTCCGGATCGAGCGAGCACCGCCGGCTGAACCAGATACCCGGCGCGCCATCCGAAAGGAGCCACCCCGTGGCCAAGTCCTCCGAGAAGGACGGGAAGAAGGACCGTCCCGATTCGTCGTCCTCCAACGGCACTGCTACCGCCACCAAGCCCGCCCCGGTCATGAAGGAGACGCCGCGCGTCCCGATCGACCCGGCCCGCGAGTCCGCGCTCAGCCGGGCCGTCCAGCAGATCGAGAAGCAGTTCGGCAAGGGCTCGGTGATGAAGCTCGACGGCGACACCCGCGCCAACGTCGACGGCATCCCCACCGGCGCGCTGTCGCTGGACATCGCCCTCGGCGGCACCGGCATCCCCAAGGGCCGCGTGCTCGAGATCTTCGGCCCGGAATCCTCAGGCAAGACGACCCTGACGCTGCACGTCATCGCCAACTGCCAGAAGCAGGGCGGGGTGGCGGCGTTCATCGACGCCGAGCACGCGCTGGACCCCTCGTGGGCCAAGCGGCTCGGCGTGAGGCTCGACGACCTGCTCGTCAGCCAGCCGGATACCGGCGAGCAGGCGCTGGAGATCTGCGAGCTGCTCGTCCGCTCCAACGCCGTCGACCTGATCGTCATCGACTCCGTCGCCGCACTGATCCCGCGGGCGGAAATCGAGGGCGAGATGGGCGACAGCCACGTCGGCCTGCAGGCACGGCTCATGTCGCAGGCGCTGCGCAAGCTCACCGGCGCGATCTC
>DASQDR010000198.1:0-14053 GCA_035634055.1 Tepidisphaeraceae bacterium
TGGCAAATTGGGGCGGGTGGGACGAAGGGAGCGGAATGGGTCTGGCGACATCGGTGGCGCGGCGGCTGCTGCACGGCACGAGAGCAATGTCCGACGGCGGTCGCAACGCCGTCCGCGCGGCGGCGCTGGCGATCGGGCTGCCGCCCTCGGCTCTCGTGCGCTACGACCTCGTCCCGCGCACCTACTACGCGCTGCCTTTCCTGTTAGCGAGCCTTGAGGCCAAGCGCATGGGCTTCAAGGGGATGACGATCGTCGAGTGCGGGGTCGGCGCCGGCGGCGGGATCATCAACCTGTGCGACCTCGCCGCGCTCTTCGGCCGCGAGTTCGATCTCGACTATCGCATCGTGGGCCTGGACAGCGGCGGCGGACTCCCCGATCCGCGCGACTTTCGCGACCACCCGGAGGTCTGGCGGCAGGCTCAATTCGTCCACGACAAAGACGCGCTCCGCCGCCGGCTCACGCCCAACGCCAAGGTGGTCTACGGCGAGGTCCGCGAGACCAGCCCGGCGGTGCTGGCAGAGGTGGACGCCGACCATCCCATTGGCTTCGTTATTTCCGACCTGGATTATTACACCTCAACCCGCGACGCCCTCGAGGGGTTGATGCGCGGCCCGGCCGAGCGGTACCTGCCGACGGTCATGATGTACGCCGACGACGTCGAGATGCTGCTAACGTTCAACTCCTGGTGCGGGGAGGCGCTGGCGTTCAACGAGTTCAACGAGAAGTCGGCTGACCGGAAGATCGAGCGCAAGCCCGTCCGCGTCAGCCGCGCCCCGCGCGGTTGGCACCGGCGGGTGTACGGCATCCACATCCTGGACCACCCGGCCCGGCACGCCATCGGCAAGAACGTCATGGGCGACGACCGGGAGATCAACGTCACCACGTACTGACCGCCAGCGCGGGAGATGCGGCAAGCAACGCGAAGAGGCCCCGGAGCGCTATATGCCACCGGGGCCTCTTGTTTCGTCATCCGCAGATGGACCCGCCGCGGCGGCGCCTACATCACCCCGGCCATCCCCGTCTCGATTGGTTGCGAGACGTACTCGCGGGGGTCGGTCACGTAGCCGGTCAGGGCGCTGGCGGCGACGGTGAGGGGGCTGGCGAGGTAGACGGCGGACTTGGTGCTTCCCATCCGGCCGGGGAAGTTGCGGTTGGTGGTGCTGATGCAGGTCAGCGCCTCGTTCAGCCGCCCGAAGGTGTCGACCGGGCCACCCAGGCAGGCGCCGCAGCCGCTGGGGCCGAGCAGGCAGCCGGCATCGGCGAGGACCTCTTCGATGCTCTTCTCGTTGGTGTCCTTGGCCACGCCGCGCAGGTTGAGCGTCTTCATGTCGCGGTGTACCTCGGTGCTGCCGGGGACGACGTAGGTCGGGATGCGGACCTTGTTCCCCTTGAGCAGGTTGGCGGCCATGATCATGTCGGTGATCTTGCCGCCGGTACACGAGCCGATGTACGCGCGGTCGAGCTTGACGTCGCGGCAGTTGCGCGCGGTGTCCTTGTTGTCGGGGCTGTGGGGCTTGGCGACCATCGGTTCCATGGTGCTCAGGTCCCACTCGTACTCGGCGAAGTAGCGGGCGTCGCGGTCGTCAGTGAAGACTTCCCACTCCTTGATGCGGCTGCGGGCGCGGACGTACTGGAGGGTCTTCTCGTCGACGTCGCAGACGCCGTTCTTCCCGCCCGCCTCGATCGCCATGTTGGTCAGGGTCATCCGGTCCTCAAGGTTGAGCGAGCGGATGCCGTCGCCGGCGAAGTACATCGCGCGGTAGGTGGCGCCATCGACGCCGATCTCCCCGATGACCGCCAGGATCAGGTCCTTGGCCGTCAGGTAGGGGGGGATCTGGCCATGGAAGGTGAACTTCATGGTCGGCGGGACCTTCAGCCAGGTCTTGCCGGCGCCGAGGGTGAAGGCGGCGTCGGTGTTGCCGACGCCGGTGGCGAACTGCCCGAAGGCGCCGGCGGTGCAGGTGTGGCTATCGGTGCCGAGCAGGATCTCGCCGGGGCGGATGTGCCCCTCTTCCGGCAGCGCCTTGTGACAGACGCCCTTGTAGCTGGTCTTGGTCGGGTCGAGGTACGGGCTGGGCATGCCCGGCTCGTTCTTCACGAATTCCGGGTCGTAGTAGTACTTCAGCCCCTGTTGCTTGACGAAGTCGCGCAGGGTCTGGACGTTGCGGTGGCACTTGAGGTCGGCGGTAAAGATGTAGTGGTCGGGGATGATGACCACCCCTTCCTTGTTCCAGACCTTGGCGTCCTTGCCGAACTTCTCGTAGAAGATGCCAATGGTCCCCGGCCCGCACACGTCGTGGGTCATGAGCACGTCCACGTTCACCCAGACGTTGTCCTCGGGGGCGACGTGGCTCTTCCCGGCGTGCTTGGCCAGGATCTTCTCGGTCATCGTCATACCGGGCATCGAAGCGACTCCTGTCGGTGGGTCAGGGGGAAAAACAGAGGTACGAGTATAGCGGGCGGGGGGTTTGGCTTCCACGCGGGGGAAGCTCGGCGAAGCGGGGGGAGATCCGCGACTGCCGTCGCGGCTCGAAGCGTGAGGGGCGGGAGTTGCGTACTGCGGCCGCGGATGACGCCGGTTGGGGGATTCCCTATAGTCGGCCGCGATGGGGCTGGCGGATCGGGAATACATGCGGCCGACGCGGCGGGAGTTCGCGCACGTTCGGCCGGGCTCGGTTACCGCGTGGCTCATCTTCCTCAACGTGCTGGTCTACGTAGCCGACAGAATGCTGCTCCGCTGGCTGCCCACGTACGACCTCCAGTTCGCCGGCAGGGTTCTGTACTCGTTCAAGCCGATCGAGTTCTGGGGGCACTTCTCCTACCTCACCGGGATCCACTACTTGCAGTTCTGGCGGTTGGGCACGTTCCAGTTCCTGCACGCAAACTTTGAGCACCTGCTGTTCAACATGATGGCGCTGTTCTTCTTCGGCCCGATGGTCGAGCGCTACCTGACGCCGCGACAGTTCCTGCCGTTCTACCTGCTCAGCGGGATCGGCGGGGGGGCGGCTTACCTGCTGCTGCTGTTGATGGGCTTCCGGATCGCGGCGCCATGGGTGCCGCTGATCGGCGCGTCGGCGGGGATCTTCGGCATCCTCGTAGCGGCCGCTCGGATCGCGCCCAACGCGGTGGTGCTGCTGCTGGGGGCGATCCCGATGCGGCTGCGCGTGCTGGTGTGGCTGTTCATTGCCTACGCGCTCTTCCAGGTCCTCTTCCGCGGCTCCAACGCCGGCGGCGAAGCCGCCCACCTGGGCGGGGCGGCCGTCGGCTTCCTCCTCATGCGCTTTCCGCAGGTCCTGGAGCGGATCGCCTGGCTGGGCAAGCGCGCGCCGCCTTTCTGACGATGACCGGGTGACCGGGCGAGAAAGAGTTCGCGCCGTTCGTCTGCGTGGTGTCACCTCGCCGTTCACCTCGTCATCGTCACCTGCGCCGCGTCCCTCACCAGCACCGGTACCGAGTAGAGCGACGTGCGCGCGGTGATGAACAGCGTCTTGCCGTCCGTGCCGCCCCAGGCGAGGTTGGCCGCGCCTTCCGGAACCTGGATCCGGCCGATGAGCTTTCCGTCCGGCGCGAAGATCTGCACGCCGTCCCCGGCGCTGGACCAGACGTTTCCCTTCTCGTCGCAGCGGATGCCGTCGGGCACGCCCTTGTCGATCTTG
The DNA here is from genome assembly GCA_035634055.1 of Tepidisphaeraceae bacterium. GTDB lineage: Bacteria > Planctomycetota > Phycisphaerae > Tepidisphaerales > Tepidisphaeraceae > JAICTV01. Next base: position 3,657 of record DASQDR010000198.1, read on the forward strand.
CAAAGAACCTCGCCGCCGGCGAGCGTGCCGTCGTCGTTCACGGTGAACTTGCGGATGTGCCGCGGGCGCCCGCTGTCGGCGATGTAAAGCGTCTTCTGGTCCGGCGAGAAGGCCAGCCCGTTCGGCCGGTCGAAGTCGGTGGCAACGGGGCGGACCTCCTTCGTCCCGGGATCAAAGCGAAAGACGTAGTTCCCCGGCATCTCCTTCTTGAACCCCTTGGGCATGTTGTAAGGCGGATCGGTGAACCACATCGTGCCGTCGCGCCTGATGACGATGTCGTTGGGGCTGTTGAACCGCTTGCCGTCCCAGCGGTCAACGATCGTCTCCCACTTCTCCAGCTTGCGATCGAAGCGCACGACGCGCTGCGCGTACTCCTGGCAGCCGATGACGAAGCCGTCGAGGTCGAGCGTGTGACCGTTGGGGTGATCCGCCGGCTGGCGGTGGACCTTCAGGCCAGTGCCGGCGTTCCAAATCATGGTCGCGTCGTTGGGCTGGTCGCTGAAGAAGACCGACCCGCCGCCGGGCACCTGCGGGTCGGCCACCCACACCGGGCCCTCGGTAAACTTCATCCCGCTGCAGAGCTTTTCCACCCTGGCGTCGGGCGCGACCAGGCCGGCGAGGTCGGGCGTCTGTGCCATGAGGGCTCCCGTCATCAGAAACGTCACGCCAATCATCGTAGCGATGCGCATGGCGTGGTAAGGTGCGGCAAAGCCGCGACGTTGTACAGGGCGGCGCGGCGCGGCGCGGCGGGAAGCGGGGAGGCGGGAAGCGCGGAGGCAGTTCTGTGAACGGCGAAATTGGCAGCGGAAATCTCATCACCCTTCGCATCATCTGGGCGGCCATGCTGCTGGGACAGTTGGTGTACCTCGGCGTGGCGCTGGCGATCGGCTCGCCGGAAAATCGCAATGACGACCTGCAGCGACTGCTGCTCTACGTGTTGATCGCGATGGCGGTGAGCAGCATCGCCGTGGGGTTCATTCTCCGCGGCATCCTCTACCAGCGCAACCGCCAGCCGGACGGCGCGGTCGCGGCGGGCGCATACAGCACGGGGAACATCCTGTTCTATGCGATGTGCGAGGGCGTCGGCCTGTTCGGCATCACCTGCACGCTGCTCAACGGCGGGTTCTCGGCGCACACGGCGGTCGCGCTGGGAGCGATGGTGGTCCTGCTGCTGAACTTCCCCACCGGCCGCCCGCTGCGCCGCGACGACGCCATCCGGCCGATCCACCGGCACGAGTAGCGATGCCGCCGGACGGCACGCGCGCGAGGCGACGCGCGCGAAGTGATCTCAAGCCTCCAGCACCTCGAACCGCTTGCTGCGGTACCCGCTGCCGATGTTGACCGCGCGGACGTGACCCACCTGTGCCGTCGCCGGGAAATGGCTGTGGCCGCAATAGGCGTGGCGGACGTTGGAGTATCGCAGCAGCACGTCGCCGATGGCGTCGCTGCCGAGGTACGCCTTGGCGAAGTCCCACTGCGCCGAGTGCGGCGGAGGCAGCAGCGCGCGGAACGGGAGGTGGTGAACGGCCGCCACCACCTTTGGCACGTGCGCCAGCGCCGCGAGCTGCGCGTCCAGCCGGGCCAGCAACTCCGCGAGGAACGCCTCGTCGCTCCGCCCCAGGGTGATGAACTTCCCGTCGTTCCACCGCGCGACGACCGCCCGCGCGTGCGGCGGGAGGTCGTCCGCATCCGCCAGGAGCGCTTCATACCCTCCCAGGTACGCCGCCGCGCCGGGCGAAATTTTCGCTTCATAGAAGCGCTTCGGGATCCCGAGGCTCGCCTGCGCGTAGGAAAAATCGTACCACCCGACGCTGCCGACGATCGCCACGTCGCCGGCGAGCAGCGGTTCGTCCTCCAGCCACTGCCACCCCAACGCGCGAACGCGTCGCGGCAGTTCCTTGCGAAAGATCGCGTAGCTGTCGCCGCGCAGCGTCCACAATTCGTGGTTCCCCGCCACGAACAGCTTCGGGCCGGCGAAGGTGAAGCGCGACAGGCACTGCTCGAGCGCGTCCCCGTCCGCCACGGCCGCGTCGCCGATCACCACCACCGCGTCCCCGCCCGCCCGGTTCATCTGGTCGATCACCTCCACCGCCAGCGGATAACTTCGCGCGTGGTTGAAGTGCAGGTCGGCCGTGAGCAGGAGGCGCATCGTGCGATTGTACGCGAGCGGCGAGGATGACAGGGTGACAAGGTGAAGGCGACAACGTGACAAGCCGAGGGCGGGCGCCGGCGCGTTGGCTTCGTCACCTTGTCGCCGGTCACCCCCTCTCCTTGTGATCGCGGGCCGGCTATCATCGTTCGCGCATGATTCCGTTGGTCGTTGAAAACGTGACGAAGCAGTTCCGCCAGGGGCAGCAGGTGGTGGACGCGCTGGCGGGAATCTCGCTGGAGGTGGCGGCGGGGCAGTTCCTCGCCGTCATGGGGGCCAGCGGGTCGGGCAAGAGCACGCTGCTGCACCTGATGGCCGGGCTGGCGTCGCCCGACAGCGGGCGGGTGATCATCAACGAGCAGGACCTCTCGCAACTGAACGACAAGCGGCTCACGCTCTTCCGCCGCCGGCACGTCGGGCTGGTGTTCCAGGCGTTCAACCTGATCCCGACGCTGACGGCCGAGGAAAACATCGCGCTGCCGCTGATGCTGGAGGGAAAGAAGCCTTGCGAGGTGGCGGCCAAGGCGGACGCGCTGCTCGGGCGGCTGGGGATGGCCACGCGCCGCCACCACCGCCCCGACGCCATGAGCGGCGGCGAGCAGCAGCGCGTGGCGATCGGGCGGGCGCTGGTGACCGATCCCACCGTCATCCTCGCCGACGAGCCCACCGGCAACCTCGACTCTGCCAACAGCCGCGCGGTCTGCGAGCTGCTCCGCGACCTCTGCGTGATCCACAACAAGACGATCGTGATGGTGACCCACGAGCCGGCGGTCGCGGCGTTCGCCACGGAGGTCGCGGTCCTGAAGGACGGGAAGCTCGTCGAGCGCTTCGCCACCGAAGGCCCCGACAACGGCCACGGCTTGGCCCGGCGGTACGCGGAACTCGTAGCGAGGTAAGTGCCGAATCATGAACGCTAATCGCTGAGCGACACGCTCGCCGCGTTCAGGCACCCACCACTCCCTCGGCACTCACACATGCGATGATTCTCCCTAAGCTCGCCATCTCGAACTTTCGCCTGCACAAGGTGCGGGCGTTGCTCACGTCGCTGGCGATCGCGCTGTCGGTGAGCCTGGTGGTGGCCGTCACCAGTGGTTACGCGTCGGCGGAGGGGGCGGCACACTATTACCTGAACAAGTACCTCGGCTCGACCGACGCGCAGGTGACGCGGCGGGGGAATCAACCGCTGGACGAGTCGATCGTCACGGAGCTGCGCGGCGATCCGGACGTGGCGGTGGCGCTGGGGCGGCTGGAGAGCGAGGTCAGGCTGCTCGACCGGCAGGGCCGGCCGATCCCCGGCCGGGGGGCGCACGCCGTTGGCGTCGATCGCCCCGCGGACAAGGGTCCGGAAAAGCTCGCTCTGGTCGCCGGCGGGTGGTTTCACGGGGATTCCGGCGACGTCGCGGTGATCGACCAGGTGGCGGCCGAGGTGTTGTCGGCCAAGGTGGGGGACGCGATCGCCCTCGCCGGCGCCGCCGGGGCGCTGAGGTTGAAGGTGGTGGGGATCGCGCACAAGCCGGGCATCCTGGCGGCGCACATGCAGACCGTTTACCTGCCGATCCGCACGCTCCAGCGCTGGGCCATGCCCGGCCAGGCGCCGCAGGTCACGCGCGTTCAGGTGGAGCTGAAGAGCGATACTCGCGCCGCCGAGTTTCGCGATCGGTGGCAGCCGCGCCTCGACGCGCGCAGGCAGGGCGAGACCGTCCGACTCACGCGCGAGAGCCGCCGCGAGCTGGACAAGAACCTCCAGGGCGTGCGCGTGTTGAGCTACATGGGCGGGACGATCTCCATGCTGGCCGCCACGTTCATCATCTTCAGCGCCCTGAGCATGGGCGTGGCCGAGCGGCAGCGCACGCTGGCGATGCTGCGCGCGATCGGGATGCTCCGCCCGCAGGTGGGCTGGCTGGTCGTGATCGAAGGGTTCATCCTCGCGCTGATCGGGGCGGCCGTCGGCGTGCCGTTGGGAATCGTTTTCGTGAAGGTCCTCACGTCGATCCCGCAGTTCGCCGAGATCCTGGTGGCCGGCGTGGTGATCTCCTGGGGCGGGATCGCCATGGGAGTGATCGGATCGATATTGACCGCGCTGGCGGCGAGCGTGCTGCCGGCGTGGAGCGCGATGCGCGTCAGCCCGCTGAAGGCAATGACCCCGCTCGCCGCCGCGCCGCGCTCGCGCGTGCCGTGGCGGCTCACGCTGCTCGGGCTGCTGCTGATCGCGGTCGACACGCTCATGCTCTACGGCCCGATCGAACGCATCGTGCCGGGTGCGTGGGCGCGGCCGGTGCAATTCTACGGGCACTTCGCGCTGGGGACCCCGTGCCTGATGGCGGGGTTCTTCCTGCTCGCGCCGCTGTTCGTGCGCACGGTCGAGCGCGCGATCGGCCCGCTGGTGGCGGCGATGCTCGGGCTCAACCTCACCCTGCTCCGCCAGCAGCTTTCCGCCGGCCTGTGGCGCGCCGCCGGCACCTGCGCGGCCCTGATGGTCGGGCTGGCGATCCTGGTGGCGATGAACGTGCAGGGGAACTCGTTCCTCAACGGCTGGAAGCTGCCCAACCAGTTCCCCGACATCTTCATCACCGCTCCGATCCTCTCCCCGCTGGACATGGCGGCGGTGCGGAAGCTCGCCACCACGCCGGGCATCCGCGCGGATCGCACGATGCCCATCGCGATCGCCTCGCCGGAGTTCTCCAACTCCATCTTCGCGATGGTGGGGGCGGCGGTGATGCCCAACGCGACGATGTTCTTCGGGGTCGACCCGGACATGGCGTTCGAGCTGATGAAGCTCGACTTCCGCGAGGGCAACGCCGAGCAGGCCCAGGCGATGCTGAAGAAGGGGCGGCACGTGATCGTCACCGAGGAGTTTCGCCAGCTCAGGGGGTTCAAGGTCGGCAGCACGCTGTCGCTCAAGACGCCGCGGCACGGCGTGGTGGATTACACGGTGGCCGGCGTGGTCTGGTCGCCGGGGATCGACGTGATCGTGTCGATGCAGGACATGGGCCGGCAGTTCGACCAGCGCACCGCCGCCAGCGTCTTCGGCACGCTGGACGACGCGCGCGAGGACTTCGGCGTCGAGCGCTACTACCTCGTCGCCGCCAACCTCGACTACCACGTCCAGAGGGCGAAGGTGCTCTGGCAAATTGAGCAGCGGCTGGGGCTGGCGGGGATGAACGTCGGCGACGTGCGCGAGATCAAGTTTTCGATCCAGCGCGGCTTCCACAAGCTGCTGCTGTTCGCCAGCAGCGTGGCGGTGGCGGCGATGGCGGTCGCGTCGCTGGGCGTGACCAACACGATCATGGCCAGCATCCGCAGCCGGCGGTGGACCTTCGGCGTGCTCCGCAGCATCGGCGTGACGCGGTCGCAACTGCTCCGCCTGGTGCTCGCCGAGGCGGCGCTGCTCGGACTGGTCGGCGTCGCGCTGGGGCTGGCGGCGGGGGCGCTGATCAGCTTCAATGCCAAGGCGGTCGGACGAATCGCCATCGGCTACGCCCCGCCCACCGACGTTCCCTGGCAAGTGGTCGGCTTCGGCAGCCTGGCGGTGATGGTGATCGCCCTACTCGCCAGCCTCTGGCCCGCGTGGGACGTTGCCCGCGCCGAGCCCCTGGCGCTGTTGCAGGCGGGGCGTTCGGCGGCGTAGTCCGTGACGCTGGTTGCGATCACCCGGCCATCTCCGACTCATCTACAGCCTCGCGCCAATCGTGCCGATGATCGTAAAGTCTTATCTTTTTCAATTTTCCGTTTGCCATTAGACTTCCACCCGTGCAGCCCGTCGCCTCTTCTCCGATCCAGCAGAGCGGCCAGAGTGCCGCCGTGGTCTCCGGCACCGGGCAGACGGTGCGGTCGGGGCAGCGCGAGACGTTCACGCTGGAAGAGCTGGCCGTCGTCCTGTCGCACTTCGACATCGGGATCATCGACTCGGTCGTCGAGTTCCCGCGCGGCTCGCGCAAGGCGCCCAAGCTGCTGCTGGTCAGCGAGCAGGGCAAGTTCCTCATGAAGCGCCGCGCGCGCGGCAAGGACGACCCGTTCAAGGTCGCGTTCTGCCACGCCATCCAGCTTTACCTCGCCAGCAAGCAGTTCCCGCTGCCGCACCTGATCGGCACCAAGAAAGAAAACAACTCGATGCTCCAGTGGCGCAACGGCGTCTACGAGCTGTTCGAGTACATTCCGGGGCAGGGGTACCCGCAGACGCTGGAGAGCACCTTCGATTCCGGACGGGTGCTGGCGCTGTATCACAAGCTGCTCGAGAACTTCAAGAGCGAGTGGAAGCCGCCGACCGGCAGCTACCACATAGCCCCGCAGGTCGAGCAGGGGCTGCGGCAGATCACCCAGACGCTGCCGGTCGGCATGCGCGCCAGCGCGGAGCAGATCCTCCCGCTGCTGAACTTCCTGCTCGAGAGCTACAGTGCCGCCGCCGACGCGGTGGAGCGGCAGGGGATGGACGCCTGGCCGCGGCAGATCGTCCACGCCGACTGGCACCCGGGGAACATGCTCTTCCGCGACAACCACGTGGTCGCGGTGATCGACTACGACTCCGCCCGCCTGCTGCCGCGCATCATTGACATCGCCAACGGCTGCTTGCAGTTCTCGATCCTCGGCGGCGACACCGACGTGTCGCAGTGGCCGGATTACCCGGACGAGAGCCGGTTCAAGCGCTTCCTGCGGGGCTATGATGAGGTGATGCTGCTAAGCCAGGCGGAGATCGCCACGGTGCCGCACCTGATGATCGAGGCCTTGATCGCCGAGGCGGTCTTCCCCATCGCTGCCACGGGCCAGTTCGGGCGGATGGATGGGCTGGCGTTTTTGCAGATGGTCAGCCGCAAGGTCAAGTGGCTACAAAAGAACGCGAAGATGCTGGTGGAACTGGCCGAGGGATAATGAGCCTTCGAGCGATCATGACGTTGATCCCGGCCGCGGTCCTGTCGATCGCGGCCTGTGCATTTGGGCAGCGGGTTCCGTTCGAGCTGCTGCCCGAGCTCACCGTGCCAATTGCGCCGACGACCCGTGCCGCCGGCGGCGGCGGCCGGGCTGTTGCGACGCCGCCGGTCACCACCCGCCCGGCGACACTGCTCCGCGAGTGGCTGATCGACCTGGCCGACACCGATCCCAGCGTGCGCGAGCGGGCGCGTTTCAACCTGATGGGCCTGCACCGCGAGGAGCTGGACCTGCTGCGCGAGCTGGTGGTCGACAGCCGCCCGCTTGCGCCGTCGCAGTCGGCGGTGCTGCACGACATCGTGCTTCACGTGTACCTCGCCGGCGATGCCTACCCGCGGAACGTGCGTTCGGGCTTTCTCGGCGTGATGCTGGAAAACGTGCGCCAGCCTGCCTTCTTCCGCGCCGAGCAGGACGCCGCCGCCGCCGCGCCGCCGGACGAAGGGGCCGCCGACAAGGAAGCCAACGCGCCCGCTCCCGCCGAAGCCAAGCCGCTCGAGCCGCAGGAGCCGCCGGTGCAGGGCGTGCTGATCAAGGACTGCGTGCCGGGGTTCTGCGCATTCCGCTTCCTGCGCCCCGGCGACCTCGTGATGGCCGTGACCCTGCCGAGCGGCGAGGTCGTCCCGACACTGGTGGACAACGACCTCAAGGAGCAGGTGCTCTCCACCCGCCCGGGCGCGGCGATCGCGCTTCAGGTGCTGCGGCAGGGTAAGGAAATGCAGGTCTCCTTCGCCGTCGACGCGCTGCCGCGGGCGGCGGAAATGGGGATCTTCTCCACCGAGCAGTTCCGCAACACCCGCCGCGACGCCGCCGAGGACTACTGGCATCAGGCGTTCGCGCCGTTGGTGGACGCCGGGATGTCGTGAGCGCTTGCCCGACGAAGGTGCGCGACGGAAGCGGCCGATCGGGTGCGGAAGCAGGGGCGGCAGCTCCTCCGACCCCTCGGCACGGGCGTGCCTTTCCGCCTTCCCCTTCCAATACCCGCGCGACTACCTAAAATCCGGCGACGCATGGACCTGCCGCCGCCCGCGCCCGATTTTTTCGACGTCGAGCAGATGCTCGAGCGCAGCCAGCCGCGCCCGCGCGGCGGGTGGCTCTGGATGGCGATGGGCGGGTTCCTGCTCATCGTTGTGGTCAGCGCGTTCGCCTCGTCGCGGTCGCCGGCGGTCTCGGCGGCGGTGGACCTGCTTGCCAAGCTGGCGATGGTCGCGCTGATGGCGGGGATCGCCGTGGCGACATCGGTCATGGTCAAGAAGCAGCGCGAGGAAGTGCGGCAACTCGAAGCGCTGGAGGAGCTGATCCAGCTCCGGCGCTGGCCGGAGGCGGCGGGGCTGGCGCGCGAGCTGCTCTGGCAGCCGACCCGCACGCCGCAGGCCCGCGCTCAGGCGCTGATCCTGCTGGCGGGCATCCTGGCGCGCTACCAGCGGTTCGAGGATGCCATCAGGGTCCACTCCCACCTGCTGGAGACGATCCGCTTTGACGACAGCACCGCTCACGGCATCCGCCTCGGGCGGGCGATGGCGATGCTGCGCGAGGACCACCTGGTCGACGCCGACGGCGCGATCTCCGAGCTTCGCCGCACCTCGCCCAACCGCGATTCCGCGGGGCTGGCGCTCATCCAGCTTTACCGCGACGTGAAGACCGGGCACCCCAACGAGGCGGTCGAGCACTTCGACGCGGCGCTCCCGCTGTTCCGCCAGCAGCTCGGCCACCGCACCGGAGACGCCTACGGGCTGCTCGCCAAGGCGTACGACATGCTCGGGCGGACCGACGAGGCCCGGCTGGCTTACGAGAAGGCAACGCTGCTCACGCCCGCGTCGGAGCTGAACCGCCGCTACCCGGAAGTCGCCACCCTCGCCGCACGCTACGCCGCCGCACCGGCGCCGGCGGAACTGGGGGTGGCGGCGTGATGCCCGCGCAGTCCGCCATTGCCCGCTTCCACCGCGACCTCACCGTCGGGCGCGTGCTCAACGTCGCGCTGCTCGTCGGCGTCGCCACGTGCTTCTTCCTCGGCGGCATCATCGACAGCCGCTTCGCCGACGTCCTGCTGGTGCTGGTGATCGGCGTCATTTGGATCACGCTCGGCGTGCACAGCGTGAAGGGGTCGCGGCTGGCGGCGGGGTCGCCGTCGCTGATCGCGGCGGGGCAGTTCGAGCAGGCGGAGCACCAGATCGAGCAGGCGTTGCGATCGTTCTCGCTCTTTCGAACGTCAAAGATCCTCAGCCTTCACCACCTGGCGGTGCTGCGGCACGCGCAGCGGCGCTGGCCCGATGCGGCGGACCTGAGCCGCGCCCTGCTCCGCCAGCGGCTGGGGAACCTCAACCGCCTGTCGCGGCAGAGCCGCCTGATCCTCGCCGACGCGCTCCTTGAACTCGGCGACGCCGCCGGCGCCCACCAGGCGATCGCGCAGCTCTACCAGGAGCGATTGTCGCTGGCGGAGGCCCTGAACCTGCTGGGCGTGCAACTCGACTACCTGTGGCGCATCCATGCGTGGGACCAGATGCTGGAGGGCGCCGGCGCGAAGGTCCAACTGGCCGAGCTGATGTCCGCCCCGGCGGCGGCGAAGGCGCAGGCGCTGTTGGCGCTGGCGGCGCACAAGCGGGGGCGGCGCGACCTCGCGGACTACCTTCGGCGGCGCGTGGAGCTGCTGGTCGACGTGGACGAGTTGATCCGCGCCCGCCCGGTCCTGCACGAGCTTTACCGCCTGTCCGATCCCGCGCCGCACCCCACTGGTGAGGCCATCAATGGCGCGGCCGCCGCACCGCAGCAACCGCACGAACCGCAAATGCCCGACGAGGCGCCGACCGCCGCGGCGGTGTCGGCGGTGTCGGCGGCGGCCGGGCCCGCGAAGGGCGGGTCGGCGGAGGGGGCGGACGTTTCAGCGGCGACCGAGGGCACCGGAAGCACTCATCTCTGATGCAAACCAACAAAGGCGAATCGATGCGTCGAGGAAAGCAACGGACGATGAAGTCGCTGTGGGCGCTGGCCGTGGCGATGCCGCTGTCGCTCGGCGTGGCGATGGCGCAGCAGCCGCAGCAAGCGCCCGCACCCGCGCAGCCCGCGGCGCCCGCGCGGCCATCCGGTGAAGCGGCGCCAGACGCCTCGATCGTGATCCCGCCGCCGCCGGGCGCGCCCGCCGTGACCCCCGCGCCGGCTCCGGCACCTTCACCCGCGCCCGCAGCGCCGGCAGCGCCTGCGCCCGCGCCCGCGCCCGCGACGCCGGCCCCCGCGCCAGCTCCGGTCGCGCCAGCTCCGGTCGCGCCAGCTCCGAGCGCGCCAGCTCCGGGCACGCCAGCTCCGAGCGCGCCAGAAATCGCGCCCGCCTTGC
>DASQDR010000199.1:0-8123 GCA_035634055.1 Tepidisphaeraceae bacterium
TTTCCCGATCGCCCTCAGTTCATTCCTTCACCGTCACCGTGCTCTTGCCCTCGACCAGCACCTCGAAGACCTGTTGCACGTTCTCGTTGACCAGGCGGACGCAGCCCATGGAGGCCTGTTGGCCGATGGAGGCGGGGTCGATGGTGCCGTGGATGCCGTAGGACTGCTTGCCGACGGCGTGCCCGTCGGTGCCGATCAGGCCGATCCAGTATTCGCCGAGGGGGTTCCTGGGGTCGTCGGCGGCAATGACGCCCTCGCCGCGGGGGCTGTAGTAGGTCGGGTTCTTCAGCTTGTTCGCCACCGCCCATACGCCCGTGGGGGTGGAGTCGTCCTTCCCCAGGCCGACCGGGAAGCTGGTGATGTACATCGAGCTCTTCGCCGCCGGCTCGCCCAGCCACAATTCGAGCGTGAAATCCTTCTTCGACACCACGGCGTGGAACGGCCCCTTGAGAACCTTGAGGCTCTGGCCCGCCTTGAGCTTGCGCGGGTCGGAGATCCCGTTGATGCGCATGAGCAGCTCGAAGGGGACCTCGTGGGAGTTGGCGATCTTCTGGAGCACGCCGCCCGGCGGGACGGTGAACGTCCCGCCGTGCGGATCGTCGGGGAACTTGCGAGCGGAGAAGACGACGCTGGCGTTGATCTGGTTGAGCAACCCCTTGGCCGCCCGGACGTCGGCGTCGGAGAGGGTGCCGGCGGAGAGGAGCGCGTTGAGCCCGTTGCGGGCGTCGAGCAGCTTGCCGGCGTCCATCTGGGCCTTGGCGTCCGCCAGCGACGCCGGCGCGACAGTGGGGGCGACCGGCACGTGCGGTTTCGCCGCGCCCGCTTCGCTGGGCGCGTGGGTCGCCGAAGCCACCTGCACGTTTCCGGACGGTTGCGTGGTCGCCGAAGCGCCTCGCCCGGCCGCGGCGTTGGCGGAAGCCGCCACTTCCCCCACGCCCGCCATCAGCGGCAGCGGGGGCTTGGTCGCCGGCGCGACGGGCGCGGTCGGCGTCTCCAGAACCGCGGCGCCACCCAGGCGGGCGAGCTTCGCCTCGGCGGGCTTGGCGCCGTCGGACTTCGCCGTCACCACCGGCGCCGTGGGCGCGGGCGGGATCAGCACGGACGCCTTGGCCTGCTCGGGGGCGGCGGCCTTGGTGCGGCTGCCGATCTTCACCCCGGTGACCACCAGCCCGACGGCCAGCGTGGCGCCGACGGCGGCGACCAGCGCGCGACTTGCCCTGCGTTGTGAACGGGTCATGGGAGAACCTCCATGTTCTCGAAGGCGATGTGTGCGAGGACCGCCGCGGCCGCCGTGGGGCCGCCGCCGCGTGCGGGCGCACGGGAAGTGCGGCCGCAGGACGGATTACGACTCCTGACCGACGGACGTTCTACTTTTTCTCGATGCAGTTGGAAGCGAAACGCCGCAGCCCTTTGTCGGTGGCAAGCATACTGAGCGGGACATCGTGGTCAAGCACGGGCAGGTCGTCGACCACCTGCTCGCCGAACGCCAGCCCGCAGCTCAAGCCGAGAAACTCCGCCTGAGCGAGAAAGCGGTCATAGAAGCCCATGCCGCGGCCGATGCGGTAGCCCGTGTTGGTGAAGCCCAGGCCGGGGACGATGACCAGGTCGATCATGTCTGAGGGCATCGGGTTGCCGGCGATGGGCTCGCGGATGCCGGGGCCGGTGGAAGTCAGCCCGGTGGTGAGGGAACTGATCTCGATGGGGAGCATGCGGCGCTGGTCCCACGATACCTTGGGAACCACAACCGTCTTGCCTGCCTGCCACGCCTTCAGCGCCAGCGGGGCGGTGTCGACCTCGGTGGCGGTCGACAGGTAAAGCATGACCACGCGAGCGGCGTCGAACTCGCGGCTGGTGGTGATGACGGCGCAGGCGGCCAGGCTCTTGGCGTGGCGCTCCGCCTCGGACATCTGCGCGAGCACGTCGCGGAGCTGTCGGCGGATCAGCGATTTGGTGGGATGTCCTTCGGCCATATCCTTGTCACTACGCCGGCCGGGCCGCGCAGGTTATGCCCGGCTCCATATTCTAGGACACATCACGCTCGCCCTCGTTGGCATCGGCGGAATCGGACGTTGGTCTTAACCGCCGCATTCGTTCGGCAATTTCCGCCTCGTACCCGCGATCGGTCGGCTCGTAATAAACCTTGTCGACACCCAGGTAGTCTTGCTCCACGAATCCGCCCGGATAGTCGTGAGCATACTTGTACTCCTTGCCGTGACCAAGCCTTTGCGAACCTGCGTAGTGCGTGTCCTTTAAATGCTTTGGGACGGGCAGGGTGCGGCCCTCGCGGACGTCCTTGAGGGCGCGCTCGATCGCGACGTAGCTGGCGTTGCTCTTGGGGGCGGTCGCCATGTAAACCGCCGCCTGCGATAGGGTTATCCTCGCCTCGGGCATCCCCAGCTTCTCCACCAGGTCGAACGCCGCCGCCGCTACGCGGATGGCGTTGGGATCGGCGTTGCCGACGTCTTCGGAGGCGAGGATGGCGATCCGGCGCGCGACAAACCTCGGATCCTCCCCCGCCTCGAGCATCCGCGCCACCCAGTAGACCGCCGCGTCCGGGTCCGACCCGCGCATCGACTTGATGAACGCCGACGCCGCGTCGTAATGCTCGTCGCCGGTGGCATCATAAACGATGGCCTTCCGCTGGATGGACTGCTCGGCCACGTCGAGGGTGATGTGGATGGGGGAGGGAACTGAGGGGCTAAGGGACTCAGGGACCGAGGGGAAATTGGCTCCCGCTCCCTCAGTCCCTTTGCCCCTCAGTCCCTCGGTCCCTTCGCGGCGCAACGACAGCACCGCCACTTCCAGCGCCATCAACCCCCGCCGCGCGTCGCCGTCGCTCATGGTCGCCCAAAGGTCGACCGCCTGCGGGTCGAGCTGGATGTTCAGGTTGCCGAAGCCGCGTTCGTTATCGGCGACCGCCCTCGTGATCAGCTTGCGGATGTCCTCCTCGGAGATCGGCGCGAACTGAAAAATCTGGCTGCGGCTGATGAGGGGGCTGTTGACGGCAAAGAAGGGATTTTCCGTCGTCGCCCCCACCAGCAGGATCAGCCCCGCCTCCACGTCCGGCAGAAGGATGTCCTGCTGGGCGCGGTTGAAGCGATGGATCTCGTCCAGGAACAGGACCGTGCGCTCGCCGGTGTTGCCCAGGCGTTCCTTGGCCGCGTCGAGGATGCCGCGGACCTCCTTCACGCCCACGGCGGCGGCGTTGACGGATTCGAAGTGGCTCTTGGTGTACGCGGCGATGAGCGACGCGAGCGTGGTCTTCCCGGTGCCCGGCGGGCCGTAGAAGATCACGCTGGTGAGCCGGTCCGCCTCCAGCATCCGCCGGAGCAGCTTGCCCTCCCCGAGAAAGTGCTGCTGGCCGACGAATTCCTCCAGCGTGCGCGGGCGCATGCGCACCGCCAGGGGCGCGACCCGCTGGAAGTTCTTCTTCCGCACGTCACCGAAGAGGTCCATGTCACCAATTGTAAGGGGGCGAACAAGATCGCGAACGATTGAACACGTCCGGTTGTTTCAGCGTTCGATCATGGTAGATTCGGGGTTGACGGCCCCGGGCAGCGCGAATCGGCCGTCTCCCTTCACGGGCGTTCGTGCGCGGGACATCTCACAGCGAAGGAGCGACCATGGCCACCACGGAGGGTGCGCGGCAGCCGCAGGGTTCTACCCCCATAGCTTCTAGCGCCGCAGCTTCTGCCGCCGTAGCAAGCAAATCCGGCTCATCGTCCGGCGGCAGCAATGCCGGCGCGGCCGCGGCGCGGTCGCTGGTCGGGCGGCGCGTCAAGCGGTTCCGCCTGCTCGACGAGCTCGGCGAGGGCGCCATGGGCCGGGTCTACGTCGCGGAGGACACGGTCCTCAAGCGGCACGTGGCGCTCAAGCTGCTCCCGGCCAAGCACCGCGACGGCCGCCCGAACCACCGCACCGAGCGGCTGGTGCGCGAGGCGCGCTCGGCGGCGACGCTCGAGCACCCCAACGTCGTCACCATCCACGAGATCGACCAGGTCTCCGGCGTCCACTACATCGCCATGGAGCTGGTCGAGGGCGGCAACCTCGAGCGGCTGGTGCAGATGAGCGGGCCGATGGAGATCGAGCGCGCCTGCCAGCTCGCCGCCGAGGCGGCCGAGGCGCTGTCTCACGCCCACCAGCGCGGCATCATCCACCGTGACATCAAGCCGGCCAACCTGCTGCTCACGCGCAGCGGGCGGTGCAAGGTCGCCGATTTCGGCCTGGCCTGCTTTGACGACCCCAGCGACGCGACCGCGCGGGCGAAGACCGTCGGCACGCCTCACTACATCCCGCCGGAGATCGCGATCGGCGAGGGGGCGACGGAGAAGTCCGACCTCTACTCCCTCGGCTGCTCCTTGTGGTTCCTGCTGACCGGCCGCCCGCCGTTCACCGGCACCAGCACGCGCGACGTGCTGAAGGCGCACGTGAGCCAGCCGCTGCCGGACCTGCGCCGCTGGCGCCCGGACGCGCCCGACCGGCTGATCCACGCCCTCGAGCAGGCGTGCGCCAAGCACCCCAATGACCGCTTCAGCGACGCCGCCCGGTTCGCCGCGGTGCTGCGCACGTTCACCATCTCCACCGGCGGGTCGAACGGCGCGGTGGTGCCGGTGGCCGGGTCGGCGCCGGCCGCCTCGGTCACGCTGCCGCCGACGCTGGCGACGCCGGGCATTCCGGTGGCTTCGGGGCCGCACCTTTCGGGAATGGTAATGATGAGCCAGACCGCGCAGCTCCGGCCGGTCAGCGCTGCCGCCGCATCGCTACCCGCGCCCGAGCCGGTGTCACAGGCGCCGGTGTACGCGCCGCCGGCGGCGGTGGCGGTGGCGGCGGAAGAGGACAAGCCGCTGATCACCATTCCCGCCGCCATGATCTGGACCGGGTGCGGCACGATCGTGGGGGTGGCCTGCATCAGCTTGGGGATCTGGCTGGCGCGCACCGGCCCGCAGAAGGTTGAGGCGTCCCCCACGCCCGCCGCCGCCAGCGCCGTCGCCGCGCCCGAAGCGCCCGCCCACGCGGCTGGCGATGCGGAGTCAAACGTCCTGACCAACGGCGCGTTCGACGATGCCGACGGCGCCGAGGGGGCCGTCAGCGGCTGGTTCGTTGCCGAACGCTGCAAGCCGCACGTCCGCCTGATGACCGAGGGGGCCAACCGCTTCCTGCGCCTGACCAACGACGACTACACCACCACCATGCACGCGGCGCAGAAGATCGACGTCGACCCGTCCTGGCGGTCGGTAACCGTCTCCGCCCGCATGCGCGCGTCGCACCTCAAGCCGGGCGGGAAGAAGACGCCGGACGACGCCCGCGTCGCCTTCAGCTTCCGCGATGCCAACGACAAGCAGGTCGGCAACTGGCCGGCCGTGCCGATGTTGAAGGAAGACAGCCCGTGGGCCGAGCGCGTGGTGAACGTGCCGGTCCCCGCGGGCGCGAAGAAGCTCTACCTCCAGTGCACCATCTCCTACGCCACCGGCACGGTCGATTTCGACGACGTGCGGGTCGTGCCGCAGAAGTAACCGCGCCACGCGATCGTGATACCCGTTCGGACATCACGGCGGCCGGATGGGCGCAGCCCCTTGGCTGCGGGCGGCGATCGAATGGCAGTAACAGGGTGCGGGGTCTCTGTGCGTTGCAGCTCACGATGCCGAGCCGCCGGTTCAGGCCTAACCCGTGAATTGTACACAATCTAGGCACATACCTACGCTTGCCCATCCATTCCAGTTACATAATATGATGTTGCTCACAAGCGGCCCGGCTGTTATCGTGCTGCCTCGCAAGTCCGCAATGGGTTGGGGATCCGGGCCTGAGAGAGAGCACGAGACGACAGGACTTGTGAGCAGCAACCGGTGCCCGCGCAGCGAGCGCGGCAGCAGAGCCGAACCCGCGCCAACGCGGGTTGGCCGCGACCCCCGCGGGGAGGGGTGCGCTCTGGGCGTGGCGGTGCAGTGTGTCTTTCGCTCTCTAAGACGGCTGGGGCCTGAATGACTGACAAGTCGCATCCGATCAAGCTCGACCCCGGGCAAGGCGGCCCGCGTTATGAAGGCGTGATGCGCGCCGTCTGGGACGCGATCCACGCCGGGCACTTTCGCCCCGGCGAGCGCCTGCCGGACACGCGCACGCTCAGCCGGCAGCTCTCAGTCTCCCCCGTGACGGCGCACCGCGGGCTGCGCGAGCTGGTCCGCCGCGGCATTCTCCAGCGCGTGCGCGGGCAGGGGACGTTCGTCAGCGAGCGCTACACCCCCGGCGCCTACACCGCCGCCGCCGCCCGCATCGCCATCGTGATGCGCGACGGCGCGGCCGTGAGCGAGTACTACCACGGCGCGGTCATCGAAGGGATCAAGCAGGGCGCGCAACAGTTGTCGGTCAAGCTGATGCTGCTGCGGCTCGGCGAAGAGCTGTACGAGCCGTGCGACGGCAGCATCATCATCGCGCCGCGCGCCGAGGAGCTGGAGGGGATCACCCGCCGCCCGCCGTCCAACCGCCTTCTGGTGGTCGGGGCCCGCTGCAATTCCACCGCGCTGCAATGGATCGACGTGGACAACGCAGACCTCTCGTCGCGCGCGGTTTCTCACCTGGCGGAGCTGGGGCACCGGCGGATCGCGTACGTGGGCGGCACCGACGAGGTGAGCAACAGCCGCGACCGCTGGGCCGGCTTCCGCGCCGCCCACCTGAAGCTCGGCGACGCTCAGCAGGAGCCGCGCTGGTTCGTCCGCTCGTCCGGCTGGCGGCTCGGCGAGACCGGGCGGCAGGAGCTGCTCGGGCTCCTCATGCGCGCCCAGCGCCCGACCGCGATCTTCGCCGGCGGGTACTACTTCGCCTTGGACTGCTTCGCCGTCGCCGCGTCGCTCGGGCTGCGCGTCCCGCAGGACCTCTCGATCGTGGGCGTGGACGATCCGCCCAGCGCCACCTACCTCTCCCCGCCGCTCACGACGATGCGCCAGCCGCTGCACGAGCTGGGCGTGATGGCGATCAATACGCTGGCCGGGCAGCTTGACGCCGGCATGGGTGAGGGCAACGCCCAGCGCCTGCTGTCGGCCGAGCTGATCGTCCGCGGCTCCACCGCCGTCGCCAGCGAGTCCAACGCCCCCGCCGCCGCCGCCGCGTCGTAGCGGTGGTCGCCCTTAGCACGCACCTGACCCAGCCCGCCGCCCGATTTCGTGCGCACGTGCGGTGCCCAGACGAGCAGCCCGCGGGCCGCCGCGGTCGTGTCCCCACCGCCCGCGGGCCCGCGCGCGTGAAGTGTTTCCCCCCAGTCCTCCCGTCGATCACAGCGTCGTCATCCCCATCCGCAGCGCGACCTTCACCAGGGCGGCCATCGATTGCACGCCCAGCTTGGCCATGATCTGGCCGCGGTAGCGTTCGACGGTGCGGACGCTGACGTCGAGGTGTTGGGCGATCTGCTTGTTGAGCATCCCGTCGGTCAGGAGCTTGAGCACCTGGGCCTCGCGCGGGGTGAGGTTCGGCTTCGCGGCGAGCGGCTGAGCACGAGCCGGTTCGCGCGATGCACTGTCATCGCCGCGAGTGTCGCTGTCGCCGCTGCCGATGCTGCTGCTGCGCGCGCCGCTCGCGCTGGCGCTGCCACCACCGCCGCCACCGCTGGCCGGGCCTGTCTCGGGCGACTCGGCACGGGCGTCGCCGCCGAGAGTCTGCGGTTGGCTCGCGACCGGGCCACTGTCGCCGAAGAACGTGTCGCCGCGCAGGGCGGCGGTCATCGCCTGCGCGAGCGGCTGGGCGCCGGCGGTGCGGGGGACGAAGCCGTCGACGCCGACGTTGATCAACTGCTCCACCTGCCTGGCCGACGCCCGCGGCGCCGAGACGATGATCTTGGCGCCGACCGCCGCCAGGTCGCGCGCCAGGGCCGCGTCGTCGGGGCGGATCGTGGCGATCTCGATGAGCACGAGGTCGGCCGCGCAGTCTCGGCAGCGATGGACCATGTCGGCGCGGGCGCACTCCCCGGCAACGAGGAGGTGATCGAGCCGCGCGATCGCCGCCCGCAGCCGCGCCCGTGCCGCCGGCTGGTCCGCCACCACCAGCACGCTCGCCCGCGGCTCGCGCCGGCCGATTGCGCCGCCAGCGCCAGCAGCGCCGCCAGCGCCCGCAGCACCCGCACGCCGCCTGCCGGAAGC